>DASWFI010000097.1:0-12126 GCA_036394315.1 Patescibacteria group bacterium | reverse complement strand
GACAGACAAAACAAAGATGACAGAGGTAGAGACATCACTGCCGAATTCTCATGAATCCTAGCTTGAGCCCGAGCGAAGACGAGGTGGTGTTAGCTCAAGCAAAGGAAACCCCGGGCTTCAGCCCGGGGAGGACGTCATTTTATTCCAAAAAAAGACCCGACTTAAGAAAAAAACTTAAGTAAGGTCTCGGACTGTTGGTGAATCGTCGGCTCCTGCTCGGCAAGCCACATCGTATTCCGATGTTGGCAAATCATACAAACTTCTTCTAGAACCGGTGAATCACCATTGATCATGGTCCCTGCACAATCCTTGTGGCAACTCTCGCAGCCCTGGCAATCATCTATATTGCACCAGTAGCGTGCGCACATGGGACAGACTTTGTAGTACTTGGGCCGTTTCGTTGGAGGGAGGTCCAACGGCTCAACCCACACGAGTGGCAGCGCCATGTTTTTCCCCTCCAGGTTTTTGTTTCGTGACCGCTAACTGAACGAATGTATTATATCACAAAATTAAAAAGTATACTGGCCGTGGTCGTAAATAACTCTTTGTTTACTACCCATATATGCCGTGACCTTCCGGGGCGTAGTGGAAACCACATCCGTGTGAACGGAAGAATCGTTGTAGCCAAGTTTGGCTTTTTGGGATTTCGAAAGCTTCGATGGGTCACCTGCATAAGTGTCCACATAAGACATACCCAAAGCCACGTGGCTGTTGCCATAAGCTCCGCCGATATTTTCGTCAAACAAAGTCTCGGCCATAAATTTATCAATCCGGGAAAATCTTCTGTCTGTCATGGAAAATTCCCCCAACTTGTTGGCATTGGGTGTGGCAATCATCTGTTTTAGAAACTTCTCGTTCTTTTTTGCTTTGGCTTTTACCACGATACCATTTTTGAATTCCAAATATATGCCGGTTACCATTTGTCCGTACCGGTAAAGCGGCTGATTGAAGCGCATCCAGCCATTCGTGCCGCGCCAATCCGGAGAAGTGAAAATTTCAAAACTCGGAACATTCCGTCCGGATCCTCCCAGCCACTGGCGTTTTTCTCCGATCTTAATCCACAAATTCGCATCCAGACCCTCAATATGAACTTTATCGATCTTCATCCGATTCAGTTTTTGGATGTAGGATTCTAAACTTTTCTGCACTGATTTCCACTGAGCCACGGGGTTGGCGTAGTCCAGAAAACAAGCTTTGATAATTTGGTTCCAATATTCTTTCTCACTCAAACCCGCTTCCGCCGCTTCAGCCGGTGTTCCGTATAAGGCCAATGTCCAGGTGAATTTGCCTTTGTGCTCTTTTTCCTGCATCCACTCGCGAGCGAGTTTGCGGGATTCGCCGTGAGCCATAATTTTGACTGGATCCACTCCAGCGAGGGATTTTTTATCCGTTTCGCTCAAAACATAAATAGAATGGTCGATCTGATCGATGATTCCCCGCATATATCTGGCTGGAAAAAATGTGATCTGATGATCTTCTGCGTTTACGAAAAATTCTTTTTCAAAATTAAATTTTGGATGCTGATCGGGATGATAAGAAGGAATGACATGCCCTCCGGCTTTCAAAACTGCGCGGTATAGCTCCAAAAACAAGGGCTTGGCGTATTCATAAGCCGTGATCATCACTACTTCGCCATGCTTAATCCCCTTGCCGCTGTTGAGCGCAAAGTTTACCAGCACATCCGCGTAATTTTTCAAAATCTTCTGAGGTGGGGTGTATGTTTTAATCATGTCCGTTCAATTTTATCTAAGTATTATTTTCCTGCTATTGAGTATATCAAACAACGCCAGCAATTGCTACGCCAGGGATTGACTGATAGGCCAAAAAACTGTATCATTAGACCTCGTATGGCAAATGATAACGTGATTTTAAGATTCTCCGATGTCAGCTTTGAATACGGGCATGAAAAACCTGTCCTGGAAGAAGCCGGTTTTTCCGTGCGCGCAGGAAGCCGAATTACACTTATGGGGCAGAATGGCGCGGGCAAAAGTTCGCTATTCAAGTTAATTACTGGCGAACTCAAGCCAGTCAGCGGCGCAATATATCTGACACCCAAAAACGTCAGTATCGCAGTCGCTCGCCAGGTCATGCCGCTAGAAATGCTCGATCTTACTGTCCGCGAATATTTCGCCACTGCTTTTAAAGAAGAAAGATATAATCTTGATAAACTCATCAACGAAGTTTTCGAAGTCGTGAATGTAAAATTGCCCTTGGATAAAAAAATTAAAGAATTTTCCGGCGGCCAACAAGCGAGGTTGCTCCTGGCCCACGCACTCATCCAGCATCCTGACATTTTACTCCTGGATGAGCCGACCAACAATCTAGACCAGCAAGGAATTGAGCATCTGACCGGCTTTCTGATGATGTATGAAAAAACCTGCATCGTCATTTCCCATGATGCCGATTTTTTGAATGCTTTTTCCGACGGCGTTTTATACCTGGATGTGTTCACTCATAAAATAGAACAATACGCCGGCAATTATTATGACGTGGTAAAAGAAATTGAAGAACGGATCAAGCGGGAGAATTTACAGAACGCTCGCATGCAGATGCAGATCCAGGAAAAACGAACACAGGCGGAAGTATTCGCCCACAAAGGCGGCAAACTGCGGGCTGTAGCCAAACGCATGCGCGAAGCAGCGGAAGAAGCGGAAGAAAATATCGTCAGCGTTCGGAAAGAAGATAAGTCCATCCGGGAATTTGATATACCAGTCCAAGAATTTGATAAACACTTCGATGGAAAAATTCTGGAATTCAGTTCTATCTCATCGATTAAAAATCACAAGAAAATTTCGAAAGACCTGGAATTAATCGTTCGAAAAAATACCCATGTTTTAGTATCAGGCCCCAATGGCATTGGTAAAAGTACGCTTTTGGAAAAACTAGCTCAAGGTAAAGGCGAGGGATTTAGCATTGCCAAAGATGTATTGATCGGTTATTACAAACAGGATTTCAGCAACTTTGATTTTGAGCAGACAGCTTTTGATTCGCTTCTCGAAGTGATGAAAGCGAAAGACGAACATGCTCTACGAGCCACGGCTGCAGGATTTCTCCTGACCGGAAAACTGCTAGGCACTCCGATCAAAGCTTTATCCGAAGGCCAGAAGGGATTATTGTCGTTCTGCCGACTGGTTCTTTTACGTCCTGGCCTGCTGATCCTGGATGAACCGACTAATCACATTAACTTTCGCCATTTGCCGGTTATTGCTCAAGCTCTGAATCAATACAAAGGTGCTATGGTCATGGTCTCCCACATCCCTGACTTCGTATCCCAAGTCCGCATCGACGAAACCCTCGACCTGGACTCAATTTAATTTAAGTACTTAAAAACCCCGCATTACTAATGTTCTTTCAGAGGTTTTGAATTAAAAAGATTCCAATCGTCCGCGAAAAATATTTTTGAAAGATGGAATATAGTATAAGTGATAAAGTAAGCGGCCAAAACATCAATTGAATAATGCAAGTGCCCCAATAACACACTAACCCCCAATATCAGCGAACCAGCCAGGAAAACCACTCGCAATGGTTTATGCTCCCAAAAAACCAAGGCTAACAAAAATGGCATGCCGGTGTGGCCGGAAAAAAATAAGTCACCGGCGCCGCCCAATCCTACGCTGGCAATGAGGTTGGATGAGAGAGCTAGCTGTGGGGCAAACGGGCCAAGATGAGTCAGAGTTATAAATACAGCTCGGATTACGATAAACAGTGCAAGGGATTTTAGAACATAAGGTATCATTTTTGGATTTTTTATAAGAGCTCTGAGCCCGATTATCAAAAGTACGAGAGTGGTATAAATAATTATTTGATTCACATTCTTCACCGGAACATTGCTCAAAATAATGTCCGTCACCGGATGACTCACGCGCTCAGCAGCATACATACTGGCAAAATAATTGATAACTAAGGCTAAAATAAAAAACGCTGCTCCGACTAATAAAGATTTACTATATGATTTATTTTCCATGTTTATTTCCACTTATTTTCAGATTCCTTACCAGATACATAATACCCTTCCAGTTGTCTACAATCAATGACTTCGGTGATTTAGCTAACTCTTTAGGCAAGACTTCAAATGAATAGCCGGAACTTATAAGCTCTTTCAAGATTATTCGTAGGCTTTCAATCGTATTTTTCCTGCTTCCGGAATTAAGCTGATCGCCGTCATGCAATAAAATCACAGCGCCTGGAAATGCTCGCTGTACAATATGCGAACTTATAAATTCTACTGAGGGCTGCCACCAATCATGCGCCATAATATCCCAATGAAACAGGGCATAGCCCGCTGCTCTAAGTTTAGTCCCAAGCCATGGCATAGTAATCCCCCAAGGTGAACGGTAAAGTTTAGTCTCCACTCCAGTATATTTTTTTATCAGTGCTTCGGTGAGCGCAATTTCTTCCATAAGCTGGCCCAATATCACTTTGACCGGGTTATGAGTGTAAGAATGAATCCCGATGGCATGGCCAGCCAGGACTATTCTTTTGGTCACTTCCGGGTATTTTTCAACATTCTTCCCAATTACAAAAAAAGTGGCCTTGGCATTGTATTCTGCAAGCAAGTCCAAAATTTGTGAAGTGTATGGTTCATTCGGCCCATCGTCGAAAGTTAAATAAATTACTTTCGTCATAAGTTATTATCGTCGATCAATACGCTTGTTTATATTAGCGGTGGTTTTATGGTAAGCGTGATTGACCGAACGCACTATCCAAGAATGACGACCTTTTATTTCGATAGTATGGATCCTGGACCCTAAGGCAGCCGCGGTACTGGTACGCGCTCCATAAAACAAGAAGACGCCGGACCAGATTGCGACTATGATTATTATCGCGGTCAGAGTACTATTTAAGGTACCCATATTCGTGGTGGCGGTTTTCTCTGTTTGCTGGCGGACGTCCGTATAAACTTGATGGTAAGGTCTTCTGAAAAGATTAATCCAAAAAAAGTTTAAAGCGTAATTAAAACCTGTGACGATCAATCCTTCGGAGTAGAATCTTCTGCCCGAGGTATATATCGGAATTTTAAAGGTAAACAACACAGGACCGATTTTGGAAATCCTTCTCCCTAGTTCCGTGTCCTCGCCATAAAAAACAATTTTATCGTTGTAACCGCCGATTTTATCCAGAGCAAATTTTTTCACGGTCAGATTGCTTCCTTGCGCGAGAACACAAACTCGAAACAATAAACGATTGAGGAAATAATTTACGTAAGCTGCGTAGTAGTATATCCGGATAAGCAAATTTGAGCCCAGGGACATATCATGATAAATCACGGGGCCACTGACAGCTACCAGCTGCGGTCGGCGCAAAAATTGATTTACGACATTGTTTATCCATCCGGGGGTGAGCATGGAATCAGCATCGAGATTGGCCACCAAATCTCCGGTGGCGGCCCGAAAACCCGCAACCCGGGCATGCGTCAAACCTTTTTTAAGTTCATCAACTACGATTACCCCTGGAAACGACAAGGCTACTTGTTTGGTGGAGTCAGTGCTGGCGTTATTAACCACGATAATCTCAACCAAGTGCGAAGCAGCCCGTGCCTCATCTAAAATAGATTGCAGGCAAGGACGAAGGAATTTTTCTTCATTATAAGCTGGAATTACAAAGCTAATTTTCATACTCTTATTATACCTTATATTTATCAAAACACTCGTTGAAGTGGGTGTTTTATATAAATCCTTATTATTCATACCGAAGAGCCTTGATCGGGTCCAAGCGGCTGGCTTTGATGGATGGCAGTGTGCCGGCCAGGAATGCCAATACGACTATACCCACCAAAATTGCCACTGAAGAAACTAGAGGAAATTCTAGAAGGTTAAAACCAACAAAATCTTTCAGAAAATTATGAGCGGCATATCGATTAACTACAGTACCCACGGCCATGCTAGCCCCAATGCCAATCAATGCTCCCCAAAACCCGATACTGGCAGCCTCCAGAGAAAAAATTCCAAATACTGTTCTAGAATTAGCGCCAAGGGCTTTCATAAGCCCAATCTCAGAAGTTCGTTCATTCACTGCCATCAGCAGGGTATTCACAATTCCAAAAGCGGCGACCAAAAGTGCTATGATTCCAAAGATATTTAAGCCCATCAATATGCCATTGATTATTTTGCTGAATGTTCCGATCCGATCTTGTATCGTTTGTGCCGTATATTTGTTTGCCAGCAATACTTGCCTTAGTGCATCCGCGTCTTTTTTTGGAAGATTTTTATCAAATTCCACAAGAAGCGATTCATAAGTCCCGGCAATGCTGCTTATCCCCGCCGTTTGATCTAGTTGGATTTGCTCCGCAAGATTAGGTGCAATATATAAAGTGGCGCTTCCCAAAATCGACTCCTGCTGGACGCCCACTATGGTAAGCGTTTTTTCAATTTGAATGTTTTTTGAATCCTTATATCCTACCGTAAGTTTTTTGCCAATTGCGTTGGAGGCTTGCGAGAAACCTAAAGGTGAAATATAGCGAATAGGAATTGTAATTTCATCATTGCTCTCGGTGTTCAGTGCGCGCCCCGAAGCCATATCTAAATTAAGACCTGCGATGTAAGACTGCGCCGCAGCCTGATACTTGTCGGAGTTTGTGGTTACATAATCTATTCGAGGGACGTAGTGGGGAGTCACTTTCACCACATTTTTTATATTCTCAATCTTTGAGATATCGCTGTTGCTTACTAAAGTAGTATTAAACATCCCAGTTTTTTGTTCTGGATCATACTTCACGACTTCGTTTGCAAGAGGGCTTGATCGAGAAGAGTTGTTTTGAACCACAAACGCATTATTAACTCCCACATTCCCCAGCTCTTTGTTGATGTAAGCATTGACCCCATTCCCCACTCCATTGGTTATGGAAATTGTAAATGTTCCGATAAACACCGCCAGGATTGTCAAAGACGTTCGAAGCTTAGAACGAACTAGATTACTCTGAGAAATTTGGATTAAATCTAAAATTTTCATGAATTTTCTCCGACAATTCTACCATCTTTAATGAGAATGGATCGGTCGCAGAGTTTGGATAAATCAGGATCATGAGTCACTATGATAAGCGTGATCCCCTTTTCTTTCTGAAGCCGAAACAAAAGTTCAATAACAATCTTGCCATTTTCCGTATCCAAATTTCCCGTAGGTTCATCCGCAAAAATTATTTGAGGATCCGTAACCAACGCTCTTGCCAAGCACAAACGTTGTTTCTGTCCACCCGACAAATTATTGGCTTTCTGGTTGATCTGAGCAGAGAGACCCACGGCCGCCAGAATTTCCTTAGCCTTTCTTTGACGTTCTTTTTTAGAAACTCCGCCAATCACCAAAGGCAGCATTACATTTTCAAGACAGGTGTTGCGGCCATTCAAAAAAAATTGCTGAAATACAAAGCCAAATTTTTGGTTACGAAGATTATCCAAATCCTTGGAAGAAAATTTAGTGGCATCGATATTATCTACTATCAAGGAACCGCTGGTGGGTCGATCCAACGTAGCCAGAATATGCATGAGAGTAGACTTCCCGCTGCCGGACTTACCAATAATAGCCACACTTTCACCTTTTTTTATCGTAAGCGAAATATCCGAAAGTGCAGGAGTATCGACTCCGTTTTCGTAAATTTTAGTAACATTTATGGTTTGCAATATATTACTCATACTAAATGAAGTTTGATTAATAATAAGCATCAGCCAGAAGCTGGATCAGTTAACTTCGTCTCCCCAGATAGTGTATTAGGATAGCAAAAAAGCCTTAAAAAGTCAAGGCTTTTCATCATTTACTGGTAGTAAAATGTCTGAATTCGCTATTGTTCCTTATCGCCTTTGCTGCGATTGTACATGGCCAACAAAACTATAAGAAATATTATGGTGCTTGCGATATATACCACAAATTCATACTGATCCGGAAAAGTATAAGCGCAGTAATGGTTACGAGTGGTGCAGTTAAGCAACAAACCTAATTCGTCTGCAAATAATCCGATGCCTATGCCGATCAGTACACTGGCAAGTCTACGGAATCGCCTACCCTCAGTCAACAACGCTGTTATCCCTCCGACCGTAATAAATAAAGTGCCGAAATAAAAATGATGAATCTGGTATCCTTCAATAAAAATAGAATGACCGTAAACTAGAGAGTAAACTCGGACTACCAAGTAAGAACCCAGAAAAAACACTAAAATAGTCAGTAATAGCTGCTTTTTAAAATCATTCAAATCTAAAATATCTTTTAATATATCACGCATATTATTTTAAATTATTTTTTGATCGCGGTTCTTGCGAATGTTCTACTACAGACAAGCTAAACGGACGTTTCAAAAAGATGGTCCAAAAATGATTGATGCTATAACGCATTCCCATTGTCAGCAGACCTTCCTCCGCGATTCGACGCCCCGAAGTGTTCATGGGTAAATCAAAAGTAAATTTCACATCACCCACTTCATGCAGTTTTCTCGCGGTGTCTGTATCCTCGCCATAAAAAGTAAATTTGGGATCAAACCCGCCAATTTTTTCCAAAGCCTCCCTTCGCACTACATAATTGCCGCCCTGAAGCATGGAGCTTGAGCGGAATATAAATCTATTGAATAAATAACTGATAAAACCTAAATAATAAAAAATCCTGATAAAAAAATTGTATGTGGTGGATAAATCATAATATATATATGGACCGCTCAATGCCACAAGCGATGGATTTTTTGAAAATTCAGTCATCACTTTATTAATCCACTCTGATGTCGGCAGAGTGTCTGCGTCGATATTGGCGATCAAATCACCAGTGGAAGCCAAAAATCCCGCTTGGCGGGCGCGTGACAATCCTTTCACAGGCTCGTCCACCACTTTTACATGCTCGAAGGATCGAGCGATAGGAGCCGTATTGTCTATGCTAGCGTTATTTACTACGATAATTTCGAAATCTTGAAACTTTTTATCTATCGCCTTAATTACGCTGATCAAACATTTCGCAATTTGTGTTTCTTCGTTATAGGCCGGGATAACAAAACTTATCTTCATAATTTTACCTTACCATAAGAATAACATATAATTAAATATATGGATAAAATCTCTTGTATAATCGCAGCATTTAATGAATACGACCGAATTGCCAAGGTCTTACAGGCAGTTCACAATCATCCCAAACTTTCAGAAGTAATCGTAGTGGATGATGGCTCGATAGATCATACCGACGAAGTGGTTAGGCAATTTCCCAACATTCGATTAATAAAACAACCGAAAAATCAAGGTAAAAGCATGGCGGTGTTTACTGGAATCAACAATGCTACAGGCAATATTATTTTTTTGCTGGATGCGGATTTGGTTGGGCTTACAGCGGAAAATATCACCGATATGGTGGATCCGGTGCTTTCCGGCCAGGCTGACATAGCGATTAGCATTCGGAAAAATAGTCCTTGGTTTGATCGAATGGTTGGGATTGATTATATTTCTGGCGAGCGGGTATTTCTTAAAAAATTAATCCAGGGTCATCTCAATGAAATTCCGAAGCTCCGGGCGTTTGGTTTGGAAGTTTTCCTCAATCGACTGATTATAAAAAATAAATATCGAATCAAAATCGTACCCATGATGAACGTCATCAGTCCGCTAAAGTACAAAAAAAGTGGATTTATGGCGGGGGTCAAAGGCGATTTTAACATGATGCGCGATATTTTCAAGACTGTATCAGTGTTGGAAGCTGGAATGCAGTATGTACGTATGACCCGGCTAAAAGTTAAATAACTTTATTTGAAAAATCGCTTCGAAAATTTTATAACCAAAAAATACAATCCAATTAAAACCACCGCGGCCCCGATCATGAAATAAGTACCCAAATTTAAATAACGATCAATCGTGGCGTACGCCTGACCGAAATAATATCCTACCAAAATCAAAATTATAGATTTAGGAACTGTTCCGATAAAATTATATAAAATAAATTTTAGGTAACTGATTCTTGCCGCTCCTGCCGCCACCAACACCACTGAACCGAAAGCTTGGGTGAATTTTCCCAGCAGCAAAGTTTTCCCTGTGTGTTTGGTGAAATGCTCATCAAGCGAAACCAATCTTTCTTCGGTAATCCCCAAAAACTTCATTACGCTGCTTTCAGCGAGGTTTCTGCTTTTAGTACCCAAAAAATAGTATAAACTGTCTCCCACCAGATCGCCTAAAACCACCACCACAAAAACCCACAACACACTCAGTTGCCCCATAGAAGCTAAAAACCCTCCCAGTACAGTCACAATCGGCCCTTCCACAATGGAGATGGGAAAAAGTACGAAATACCTATAATGGACCAGTAATTCTAAGATTTTTGTAAAGCTAAAAAACATATCTCAAGTATAACAAAAAACAACAGTCCACTAAATGGCGAATTGTTGGTGTTCAATTTTGTGTCTATTTGACTTGAGTTGAAGGGGTTTCAAGTTCCAAATGATTAGGACTTTTATTGCTGGCAGTAAGACCATGATCCAAAAATGTCCCGACAAGTTCATATTTAAGTTTGGTTTTCATATTTTCAATACCAACTCCTGTTACTGGCAGATCGTGCAGAGTTATCGGACCTGAGGATTCATCGGAAAATAAAATATAGCCTTTTTCAGTTTTGAGCAGATAGCCTCTGACACGAACCCGTTGGTTAATAAAACCCCCTGCATGCCAAGTGACTTGTCCTACGGTATGCAGTGCGGGCAGAGGAAGAGCCTCTTTCATTGGTTGTTTGGCCGGTACTATAACTGCCGGCGTCGAAGGTGGAGTTTGGATTACTGAATTTTTAGGCTTATTACAGGCAGAAGCCAGAAGCAAAACAGATGCTATCACCAAAGTTATGCGTTTCATAAATTTTTTAATTAAGGAAAAGTTTACTGCGACGATCCACTGCGGCATTGCAAGCGGGTTGATTTTTTAATTCCATAGTTGCACACATGTCAATTGCTTTTGAGAGATGGTCATAGAAAGTTAGATAATAACTGACCATACCATCAATGCAGGAGGATGTTTGCTGTTTGTTCTTCGCTCTATTGCAGATTGCCTCGACAGCTTTTGGTTGATCGATGTTATATTTCATGGCAAGACTTCCTACCCCGCGGATACATTCCGGCACCCCAACTTTTTCTGCAGTAGTGCACCACTCTAATGCTGCGGCATAATCGTTACTGTGCAAACTTAAATAATAAATCGGGGCATAAAAATAACAATACGATTTGTACCGGCTCAACTCTGTGGGACAAGGATATAAAGAATTTTTGCTGTCTAAATACACGGAAGGATGGATGACTGCGTCGGAGAGAAAATTTTCCATGAAAGCCCCTTCGTAACAGCGTCCTTGGGCCGCATTCTTATATTTATCGCAGACATCTAATACTTTCGGCAGGTCATTTGCAAAATAATACATAAGCCCATGACCCACCCCATGATAGCATCGTCCGGATTCTTTTACGCCATCGCACACGGTTTTCATATCACTTAAGATAGCTTCAGGGTTTTTGGCATAAAAAAATCTTTGTTCGATTACGCCATGCAGATAACCATCACTACAGACAACGTTCTGGTACTTCATGGCTTCGGCAAAATTTTTATATTTATCATACGCACGGTGACCGATTTCATGGGCAATGCCATGGCAATTTTTAAATATCTCTTTGTCGGTTTTCATCTGGGAATTTAATTCGTTCAATGCAGCCAAAGGATCCTTGGTATCTACGATTTTTATAATAGCTTGAATCTTCGCGTCCAAATTTTTTGTCTGAAACAGGGTTTGTTTCCAAGAAGTCTGGATTTGAGCCACCGGAGGTTTAGGTTTTAGATAAATCAAAAATCCTACCAGAATCAAGGTAACTATAATTACTAAAGAGAGTAGATTTTTTTTCTGGAACATAAGTTGGCTTTAATCTTTATACTCAATCCGAGTTAAAATAATCATGCTGAGCCTATGAGTAATATTATACCTATATATTTGATAAATGCCAAAACGGTAGTTTTGATAATTGTATGATACTAAGTATAATTCAGTAACTACAAAAAGAGCCACTGGAAGCATTTTACAATGGAAGATGATACTGGGCCAAGACCCTGTTTCCAACGGGAATGATACTGAAGCTTAAGTTGCTTTGAACCCCCTTGTAAACAAAAGAGTGAGTCGCCACACTGAGAATTATGACAATCACAATGAACG
>DASWFI010000096.1:0-17991 GCA_036394315.1 Patescibacteria group bacterium | reverse complement strand
GTAAGAGCGGTCCGGCGGTTTGCAAGGCGGCTGGCAACAAAACGGAAGTAGCCAGTCGAAATATGAAGGAGGTCAGGAGTCTGTCGATGCGTCCCAACGAATTATCGTTGGGACCTTTTTTTGCGCCGGCCTCGGGAAGGGTGTTAATTTTACAACGCATTTTTATCAAAATTTGTAATTTAAATTTAATACCCCTTATTTTGAAGGGGTATTTTTAAAAATATTACAAATTTTATAGTATTTCGAGCGTAAAATTAACAGACTCCCAAGCCTCAGACATCCGGATCCAGACGGGAGCCAGGTCGTTGACAAATTGCTTGGGTTCGCGTATACTATTCGTGTAAATGACTAAGTGAGAGCCTGGAGACATAAATTCAAACAAATGAACTAAGCCCCGACCCGCAAATTTAGCCAGAAAATAAAAAATCACCACAATTCTACAAAACTTACTGAAATTAGGTGATTTTTGTTTAGTTTAACAATTTGTGTTCTGTCACAGAATATTAATCAATCATTAACTGAGCCGCTGTACATCATGGCATATCAAATAGATTACATACCCGTAGGAGACGGAGAAAAAAACGGAGACGCTATTGCTCTTCGTTTTGGTAATCTTGCAGGACCTCGTGCAGAGCAAACCGTCGTTGTAATCGATGGTGGCTTTAAAGAATCAGGTGAGGCATTGGTTGAACACATTAAGAATTATTATGGTACTACCCATGTTGATTTGGTCGTCTCTACTCATCCGGACGGAGATCACACTTCGGGTCTCTCTGTTGTTTTAGAGCAACTCACCGTTGACGTATTAGTGATGCACCGACCTTGGGAACATGCCGCCGATATTAAAAATATGTTTAAGAGCGGGCGAATTACCGCATCCGGTTTGGAAGAATCGCTAGAAAAATCCCTCCAACATGCGAGCGACTTAGAAGCCCTCGCGACAAAGAAAGGTGTAAAAATAGTAGAAGCTTTTCAAGGCACAGGCGGATACAATGGAGCCGTGCTTGTACTTGGTCCTTCTAAAGATTTTTATGAATCATTATTGCCTCATTTCCGTAGTACTCCGGCACCAGCAACTAATCTAGGTTTTTTGGCTCCAATTAAAAAAGCCACCGAAGAAGCGGTTAAGTGGATAAAGGATCATGTTCTTGTAGACCTGCTTAACGATGATGAGGACACGACTTCACCAGAGAACAACACCAGCACAATTATTTTGTTTAGTATAGATGGGCATAAACTACTGTTTACCGGCGACGCTGGAAAAACCGCACTAAACAATGCCGCTGATTATGCCGAGAAAGCAAATATTCCTCTACATGACCTCGGTTTTTTGGATGTGCCACATCATGGCAGCAAGCGTAATCTTAATAGTAAAATTTTGAAAAGAATAAAGGCACAGACTGCTTTTATCTCTGCCTCAAAAGATTCGCCAAAACATCCCGCCAAAAAATTAACGAATGCCCTCCAAAAACATGGAACGAAAGTTTTCGTGACCAGAGGCGTATCCTTGCTTCATCATTATAATGGTCCAGATCGTAGATGGGGCATGGCACAAGCCGAACCATTCCATGATCTCGTAGAAGAATAACCATGAAAGAATTATTAGATAAATTAGATACTTATAAACTTTTTAATTATCTCCTCCCGGGAGTTCTGTTTGTTGTACTTTTAGATAAATTTATGATTCATTCCTTTACTTGGGGAGATTTGCTCGTAGGAGCTTTTGTTTGTTATTTTATCGGGTTAGTAATTAGTAGATTTGGTTCGCTCTTCATAGAGCCATTCTTGAAGAAAATTTCCTTTTTAAAATTTGCTGATTATAAAGATTTTGTTAATGCTTCGGAAAAAGATTCAAAAATCGAAATACTTTCAGAAGCGAATAATATGTATAGAACATTTATTTCGTTGTTTGTGTTACTTATATTAGGGAAAATTTACAAGCAATTTGAGTCAGTGTTTCCTCAACTATCACAATGGAATTTTTACATAATTTCTATATTGCTTTTATCCTTATTTCTTTTTTCATATAAGAAACAGACTGCGTACATTAAGAAAAGAATCGAAACCAATAACACTTAAAAATATGAGCAAAATAAAATCTTTTTCGGTTGAGGACGGTGACATGTTCTATATAAATCACAACACTGATAATTTTACCATCATTGACTGCTCACTATCCGAAGAAAATCAGGAAGAAATTATCAAAGAAATCAAGCATGAAAGTTCTGATAAAGGAGTCACGAGATTTATATCAACCCATCCCGACGAAGACCATATCCAAGGATTGGAATATCTTGATAGCGAAATTAACATAATCAATTTTTATTGCACTAAGAATCAAACAACAAAAGATGACGAGTCTGAGGATTTTAAACATTACCGTAAGCTACATGATTCTAATAAAGCATTTTACATAGAGAAGGGTTCTACCAGAAAATGGATGAACATATCTTCCACTGAAAGAGACCATGCTGGGATTAGTATCTTGTGGCCAGTGGTAGCACATGAAAGTCATACTGATGCTCTTAAAAATGCCGAAGCTGGGGAAAGCCCAAATAATATCTCACCTATTATTAAGTACAGTGTGGCTAATGGGGCAACTGTGTTGTGGATGGGTGACCTAGAAACTGATTTTATGGAAAAGATTAAAGATGTTATTGATTGGCTGGAGGTTGACATTCTTTTTGTTCCACATCACGGAAGAGATACTGGAAAAATACCGGATGGAATTTTAAAAAAAATGAACCCTAAGTTAATTGTCATTGGAGAGGCTCCTGTAGAACATCTCAATTATTATGATGGTTATAACACGATCACGCAAAACTCCGCCGGAGATATAGTTTTTGAATGTACCCAAGGCAAGGTACATGTCTTTGTTTCCAGTGAAGATTATTTCGTTGATTTCTTAGACGCCGAGAGGAATGTATCGGGTGATGGGAATTATATTGGAACATTGAACCTCTAAGGCAGGTGAGTTCAAGCGGGGGTTGGAGTATTTATGATGACATTTCGAATACGTCTCAGAAGCCCGAAACATTGAGTAAAACGTTAACTTCTTCTTCTCTAAGTAGTAAAAAGGGTATGGCTCTAAAAATCTTCGGTTCGAACCTCTTCCTCAAAAACAAGAAAATTCAGTTTACCCCGCAAATACAATGGGCCGCACTACATGCAGCCCTCGAAAAAAATCAAGATATTTCAGTTTGTCCTAATATGGAGCCGGCTGTCGGACTTGAACCGACCACCTGCGGTTTACGATACCGCTGCTCTACCAGATGAGCTAAGCCGGCTTATTACTCAATAAGTATAGCAGTTTTAGGGCAAATAAAAAAAGACTCTTGCGCTTCAGTCAACCTTAGACAATTCTAATTGATTGTATCTTCTGACACAGCATTGGAATTTATCAGGAAATTCGTCGATTGGATCCGAAAGATTTTTCCATTGAAATTCCGAATTTCTTCTGATAGCCGAATTTCTTCTGATTTAAGTTTACAAACAAAAATGATCAGAGTTATTTGCTGACCATCATCTCGAGTAAAATAATGTACATCTAAAGGCATCCAAACCTCTATGTCTAAATCTGTTTCTTCTTTAACTTCTCTCTGCAATCCAGTATATGGATTCTCGCCTTGCTCTAATCTGCCCCCTGGATTGTCCCAAGTGCCAGGCATGTATGCATCATTCGCCCTTCTTTTTAAAAGCAAAAGCTTTCCGTCTTTGACTATGAAAGCTTTAGCGGCATTACGAAACTTATCCATATATTTATTATCATTTCTTGGCCATTATCTGTATGTAATTTGCTTTTTCCACGTTCTTTAGCCAATCCGCCAGGAATTGCTGCAACAATTTTTTAGCGATTTTATCTTTCATATTTCTTATAAATTTACTGACCATTTCATTTGTAAGTTTTCTACTGGCTTCGTCGAAATTTTTCACATAAACTTTATAATTCAATGCTTCCATATAATCCGCGACTTTGGCGATCAAAGCCTCGTCGCTTTTAGCGTTCAAGATTTCTTTTGCGATTTTCCTAAAATGTTTTTTATTGTCACCGAAAAAATTTGAAAGATATCTTTGATTTTCTTCTTCAAAGGCTTTAGCTAATCGTTTGGCTCGCTTATTCATTCTGCCATACCAAGCCGAAATGTCTCCGCCCATTAATTCTCCCAGATCGTGGATTAAACAGAATTCCAAAACTTTCTGCACATCAATATTCGCCCCGGCTTGTTTCAAATTCGTGGCCAACTGCCAACCTATAAAAGTGACTAAATAATGATGCTCAGCTAAATTACTTATCTGATCTCTGGGGATTCCGGAAAGCAAATAGCCATACTGGGTCTGGGCCCGCGTTAGCTCCATTAATTTGAATAAATCAGGAAGGTGTTTCATTGGAGCTCACGGTCGGAGCCATGGGGGCTTCGATGTACACTGTATCTTTTAAATTTTTATACAACAAATAGTGATACGCAATTAAGAACGGAATGGCTAGAAAACTAACAATCAACCTTATAATCCCACCGATTTGTCTATCGAACACCAAAGCAATAATAATTTGTAATAAAAACAAGCCCAGGATCGGCGCTGCTAGCCGCCAAGCAACAGCTCCCCATCTACCTTTTACGTATGATTTGCTTTGGCGTAATGCTGCCATGCCCCTAAGTCCTTCAGCCACGACTACGATCGCGGCGAAACCATACCAAACTATAAATATTATTCCGGGTACGATAAATATAATAAATCCAAGGAATACGATCAGCCCCGCTATGAGGGAAGTTATCAAATAGCTGACCACCTTCCCTTTAGCTATCTTAAACGATTCTTTAAAGCCAATATTATTAATCACCGCTTCGAGCAGGGCGACTTGAATCCAAATACTCAATCCCACCATAACTATTAAAGCCACAATGCCAATAGCTACCGCTATAATTATTCCTCGTAATCCACCCACATAATAGCCAGCATAGCCAACACCTACGGCGAACACGGCAAGCAGTACAAGAGGAATCCCAATCAGGTAATTTAGGATCGCGATACTATAAAGCACTTTCGCTTTGCTTACTGTTAAATCGTAAGCGGTGTGGCATAAATCAAACGCGGACTGCAAACTGGAATTATTTTCCATAAATTTTATAATTAATTATTTTAAATAGTTGACATTTTGGAGCAGGTAGCGAGAATCGGACTCGCGCTCTATCCTTGGGAAGGACATGTACTACCATTATACGATACCTGCATCTTCCCAAATTATATACCGATAAACTTATGTACGCCAATCTTATTTAACTGTTCCGCCAGCCAGTTTTCATAACCTGATGTCGTGATTAGAATATGCTTAAGATGAGTAATTTTTTGGCCGTCTTTGTCCGCGACAGCCATCGGAAAAATAATATGATAACCCAACCGGCTAATTACAATTTGTTTTTTTACTTCCCCGAATGTCGAAGCCGCGACAGCTTTCTCAAGTTCCGGCAAAAGCTGGCCTGGCTGAACAAATCCCAAATCTCCGCCTAATTGACCGCTAATTTTATCATCACTGTAAGTTTTCGCCAGCTCCTCAAAGCTTTGACCTTCGTTTAATTTACTAATAACATTCGAAGCCTTGTTATAGGCGTCGTTGTTCAAGCCAAAGTTGGAATTGTATTTTATCGCAAGCTTAGCATCGAAGGCTTTGGGTGCGACGACAAGTTTTTTAAATAATTTTTCATCACCGGAAAAATAATCATTCAAAAACTTTCTATATTCATCCGCTCTGCCTGTGGTGTAAAACTTGAATTCATCAGCTATATCCACATTACTGACAAGCTGTTCTTTTTTCGCATTAGCAATCACTTGCTCGTAAACCTTCTGCTTATCCGAGTTCGGATCCAACTTTTTCGCAATAGCAATGCTGGAGTCAACCTCGCTCAAAAAAATAAATTTATTCCCTACCAGTACTACAGGATAGGCTCGGGTAAAATAAACCGTGGCCAGGAGAATTAAAATCAAACCAACTGCGATGAGAGTGTTGAATAAAACCTTATTCTTTGCGAATTTTTCTTTAGTTGACATGATCAAAGAAGTAATTAAACCAAAGCTTGTAATTGCTTTGATTGTTCTGTTGCTTCTGTTGATCCGATGTTCCTGTCGCATTCCCTTGCGGCAATACCACCACGTATTCTCCGTCTTTGCGGAGATTTAATTTTTCGCGAGCTACTTTTTCCTGATATGACGACGTGTTCAGATATTGAATCAGGGAGCTTAATTTTTCGTTATCTTTTTTTATCCGTTCCATCTGATTTTGAAGCTTGGTGATTTCTCGATCCACCACTCTTTTCTGCACCAACATCTTGGCAGTTATCACCATGACGAAGATAAGTACAGCAGAAAGCAGTACAGTCGCGTATTTGGATTTTATAAATACCTGCCACATATTATCTAAAGAATGGGATTAATGTGAAAAAAATCATGGCCACTATCATAATGGTTGCCAGTACAATCCAAATTTTTCTTAATGTTTCTCGATTTCTCATACGTTATTTTTTTAGTATTGCTAAGAATGCTTCTTGTGGGATATCCACTTGACCTATCCTTTTAAGTCTCTTTTTGCCTTTTTTCTGTTTTTCCAATAATTTCATTTTTCTAGTGACATCGCCGCCGTATAGTCCTTTGGTCACATCCTTGCGCACCGCCGAAATAGTTTCGCGGGCGATAATTTTTCCGCCTATCGTCGCTTGGATCGCGATCTCGAATTGCTGCCGGGGGATGAGCTCTTTTAATTTCGCCGTTAGTGATCGTCCTTCCATTTCCGCAATATCTTTGTGGGTGATCATGGACAGCGCGTCGACTTTCTCAGTGGCCACCAAAATATCCAGCTTCACTAGATCCCCGGGACGGTAATCCAGTAATTCGTAATTCAAGGAAGCATATCCTGAAGACACACTCTTAAGTTTATCATAAAAATCTATAATAATGTTTGCCAGCGGCATTTCAGCAGTGATCAAAACTCTCTCATTGGACAGGTAATCCATATTCTTATATATGCCGCGTCTGCCCGTGATCAAATCCAAAATTCCGCCAATGTATTTTTGCGGTACCAGAATTTCTACATCCACCCACGGCTCTTCTATGGATTCGATAAAAGACAGGTCGGGAAGCTCGGCCGGTGTATGGATAATTTTCGGCTCACCGTGTTTAAGATTGATTTTGTATTCTACGGAAGGCGCCGTCAGCACCAAATCCAAGCCGTACTCCCGAGTCAATCGTTCCTGCACTATATCCATGTGCAATAAGCCCAAAAATCCCGTCCTGAAGCCGAATCCCAGAGCAGGGATATTTTCTGGCTCAAATTCCAGTGCCGCATCATTCAACTTCAACTTATCAATCGCATCTCGCAGCAACGGGTAATCGTCGCCGCTGGTGGGAAAGATTGATGCGTAGACCATAGGCTTTACTTGCTTATAACCGGGCAGTGGTTCCGCTATTGCATTTGGTGTGGAAATCGTATCACCGACGCGGGCTTTTCGCACGTCCCGCAAGCCCGTAACGATGTAACCTACTTCACCTGTCAGCAATTCCTTGGCTGGAAAAAATTTCGGCCGAAAATATCCAACTTCCAGCGCCTCAGCCGCAGTGTTGGTGCGGAGTGTTTGGATTTTTTGGTTTTTCATAAGTTTGCCATCTACGATCCGGACAAAAGTTACTACGCCGCGGTGTTGGTCGTAAGTGGAATCAAAAATCAAAGCACGAAGGGGTTTGTTTGGATCTCCTTTTGGTGTTGGCACGTGCTCCACTACCGCTTCCAGAATTTTTTCTACGCCTTCGCCCGTTTTGCCGGATGCATACAAAATCTCCTCCGGCGCAAAACCGAAGGCTTTCTTTATTTCTTCAGCTGTTTTTTCCCGATCGGAATTCGGCAGATCAATCTTATTTACAACAGGAATAATTTTCAAATTATGAGCTTGGGCCAAATGAATATTAGCCAAAGTTTGGGCTTCGATTCCTTGCGTGGAGTCGACAACCAGAATCGCACCTTCACACGCCGCTAATGACCTACTGACTTCATAAGTAAAATCCACGTGGCCTGGGGTGTCAATCAAATTAAGGATATAGCCTTTCCATTCCATTCTTACGGGCTGCAATTTGATAGTAATACCCCGTTCACGCTCCAGGTCCATGGTGTCGAGCAATTGCTCCTTCATCTGCCTTTTCTCTACTGTGGCTGTCAATTCCAAAAGCCGATCAGCCAGCGTGGACTTGCCATGATCTATATGAGCGATAATACAAAAATTTCTAATCTTATCTTGCATCGAATAAATCTAAAAGTTGTTTAAATGATCTAACAGTGTAATCTGGTTTTACAGTTTTTAAATTTGAATAATGATTCTTAAAAAGAATCGATTTTACCTTAGCTGCTTTTGCGCAAATAATATCTGATTCCATGTCTCCAATATAAACTACTTCATTCGGTTTGACCCTCATCTTATTTAACGCAATTAATAATGGTTCGGGATCGGGTTTAGGATTTTTATAATCTTCGAAAGTCACTTTGGTTTTCACAAATTTATTGTAACCATAACGTTTTAACACTGAATTAACACTAATTTTAACGCGTGCTGTTACAACACCTATTTTATATTTTTTTGCCAGTACTCTTAATACTATCAATGCGTCTTTCGGGACTTTAATATAACTATAAGGATATGGAAACTTTTTAGCGAATCTCCATATTTTTCGTATTTTTTCTTCCGAGTTTTGTTTGCTGAAATATTTGATAATATCCCACATTGGCATATGATTACGGTCTATATATTCTTTTCTAGAATATCGTATATTTAACTTTTTAAAAATCCTTTCAAAAAATACCGAGTTAGCTTGAACCGAATCTAAAAGTACGCCATCGATGTCAAAAATAACTGCTCTAATCTTATCTTGCATAATTATTTATACGCGAAAATTATGGGCTCAATGCAAACGCGAGCGATAAAAATCTATAAAAAGTGAAGGGCTCTTTGAAATACCAGATTCCAGTAGCCACGCTGATAATAACCAAAAAGGATTCCCAAGCGAGAACGAGACTGACAAATTCTGAATATTTAAAAGCAAACGCCACTGGGATTGCAACTAAGGCGTAAAGTACGAATCCAGCCGTAAAATAAGGCCAGTCATGCCAGCCGCCCTTTTTTAAGAAGACATCAGCTATTAGCGTTAGTAACGCTCCTGCAATGGTTAAAATAATGATCAAAAATATCTTCATATTAGCTCATCCAGTTCCAAATAATGTTTATCGGTCGGCCGATTTTGTTGCCCGTCGTTCTAGCTAGTTTAACCAAATCATGGCTTTCCGACAAGCCCAAAAGCCATCCCATGCCCAAGTACACACCAATTCCGACCAAGCCTGCAATGCCAGCCTGAATCAAGACTCCCCAGTAAGTATGCATGTTTACAAATGGCGCCACCATATACAAAGAAACGAAAGTCGAAGCGCCGCCCATTACCGCGGCTATAATAATTTTCAACGAATTTACTATCAGATATTCATCGTGGATATTGCCCAGCTTATAATGCAGCTCCATGATCAATATTAAAAGATTGATAATGCTCGTAATCGAAAATGACAAGGCCATACCTTCGACTCCCAACCTTGGAGTCAGGTAATAAGTTACGATAATATTAAATCCGATGGTAATCAGGCCGATAAAAACAGGGATGACCGTATTTTGCATGGCGTAGAACGCGCGGGTAAAAAGTGGGATAAGGGCTTGGGCAAAAAGCGAAATTGAAAATAATCCCAAAGCCTGCGACACCACTCGCGTGTTGGTAAAGGTAAACTGCGTACCCTGGCCGATACCCAGCACCAGACGGACGATCTGCGCTCGCTCGATGAGCATGATTATCGAGAGCGGGATCATAAAGAACAAAATTTGAATAGTGGTCTTTGCCAGCACATCCTTAAAACCACCCAAGTCTTTATTATTGTGCAAATCCGAAAGCAAGGGGAAAATCGCGATGGCAAACGATACCGCAAAAATACCCAAAAAAACCGATTGCAGATTATTGGCATAATAAAAAGCGGCCAACGCCCCGGTACCCACAAATGATCCGAAAATACTGACAATCAGGGAGGTTACTTGTTCCGTGCCCATGGAAAAAATTCTCGGCCAATAAAGCTTCCAGAATTTACGAAAACCTTTGTTCGTGCTGTCTATGCCAAACGAATAACGGAAGCCCAAGGAAAAAATTTGCGGAATCTGGATAATGAAATGGAGGAACGCTCCCAAGACCACTCCGAACGCCAATCCCGAAGGACCAAATCTCGGGTATAGCCAAATGGCTGCCCCTATGATTGACAGATTGTACATCACTGGAGCGATAGCCACCATAGTGAATCTGCGGTGGGTATTAAGCATGCTGGAGACTATGGAAGACAAGGTCAAAAACAGCGGCGAGAGCAGAAAAATTTTGGTAAAAGTTTTGGTCAGATCAAACGCCTGGCCGGTGAATCCCGGCGCTATAGCGTGGACCAGCGGATTGATAAAAATATATGCGATAACAGTCACGCTTAGCATCATCAAAAGCGTAACATTGATAATACTCGATGCCAGCTTATCGGCTTCCTTGCGATCCTTGAGGAGATATTCCGAAAAGACCGGAATAAATGCCACGGAAAAAGTTCCCAGGATCAAAAGATTGTAAATAAAATCAGGAATGCGGAATGCGGCAAAATACGCATCAATGGTCACGGAAGCGCCAAATTGGTGTGAAAAGACGGCATCTCGCACTAACCCTAAAATTTTTGCGATTAGTGAAAAGACGGCAATTATAATTGTTGCCTGGCCAATTTTACTTTCTTTTAGAGAAGTTGCATTCATTAATTCAAAACGAATCCCCAAAAATCATCAGTGTTACTATTGGATCCGAAATTCAACGTGCTACCGGATCGAGATATGCCGCTGGTAGTCCAGTTCATAGAATATTTACCCAAACTTAATTCGCATTGAAAGTTAAAAGGCTTAGAGCCGGCTTGTTTCTGTACCAGCAAACTGTAAACGCTATTGATCTTAAACGGCAGCATGTAAGTGACAGTTACAATTTTTTCACTGCCTCCGGATACATCCAACCAACCGG
The DNA here is from genome assembly GCA_036394315.1 of Patescibacteria group bacterium. Lineage (GTDB taxonomy): Bacteria > Patescibacteriota > Doudnabacteria > UBA920 > O2-02-FULL-48-8 > DASWFI01. Next base: position 6,891 of record DASWFI010000096.1, on the reverse strand, counting down.
CAAATTCTGTTTTGTCAGATTCAGTGCGGACAAAAACATTTCCCCGAGTGTACCCCGTATCCCATGCGGCCAGATCCGGATCCGTGCGTAAACCTTGTGATACAGAAGCGAACGTCTGAGCTTCATCAAATCCCACGGCGGAAACAAAATCACTACGCAGTGGGACTAAAATACGAATATAATCCCGATTATTCTCAAAGGAAGGATTTTTGCGGGTGATTTTCAAAGTATTGATGATGGATCCGTCTGACAAAATTTTACTCTTCAGCGAAGCGCTTTGCTCCATCCTCAAATCAGTCTTGGTTCCTCCCAAATTCGTGTTCACGATACTTAGGTAATCATGGTCTGTGGATAAAATTTTCCCGCTGAATCCCAGGCTCTCAATGCTTTTCTCGACATCTGCCTCTTTGCTATAGACCAAAATTTGTCTCTGATTTAAATTGTCCTGCATAATCTGAAAAAAACTAAGCCACTTGTCCTTAGGCAGGTTGGTGAGGCGGTTGAGTAGCAGTGGGGCGAAATCAGCCAGCATTTTTTTTGGTTTGTTTTCTGTCCGATTATAATCCACGGAGGTTTTGTACTGGACTGTTTCCTGAAAATTTTCCGCGGTCAATGTCACACCGTATTGTTCCATCGGAATAGGACCCACCAATTGCAACAGATCTTCAAATACTTTGGGCGTGGTGGATATGACACCATCGGAAGTTTCCTGTCCCTTTTCGAAAAAATACAATAATTTTCTGGCTGAAGCCGGAAAATCCGCAAACCAATTAGAGTCCCTGATCCCCCAGCGATTGATCTCGGGTTGCATGGGGCCGGGCGCTGCTACAAGTTCGTTAATGCGACCATCCAAATCGTAAATACTATCAATATTAAGTTTGGAAACAGTGCCATGGCTGGTTTTAAGCACCCCATAAGTGCCAATAAAGCCGCCAGTGGCTCTTTGTTCATCGGAATTTTGGAAAATTAAAAGATAAGTTTTTTGCCCACCAAAAATACCTAAATATAAGTTTTCCAATCCCACAAGTTTATCTAACACGGCTCCCAACTGGAAAACTTCATTTTTGGCTTTCTGCAAAGTACCTTCATAATCCAAAGGGATACTGCTGACCTGATTAAATTCATCGGAGGAGCGCTGGACGAGATTCCGCGTTTCAGTTAACTCCTGCTTGTTCGCTGACAGTTTCGCTTCCAAATTGGCGGTTTCGACGCCCTTGCTGCTGACTTTAAATTCTGCGAACAAATCCAGGGCGGAAGTTAATTTTTCTCCTGCCGCGGCCAGGTACCCGGCTCCGGTCAGAATGTGATCAGCGCTATTGGCCTGAGGTGCTACCCATGTCAAAGCCTTGTATTTGTCTAGTTTATTCTGCGCTAATTTTACGTTGCTGGTAGCGGATTCAAACAACTGCGATGCCTGGGCCAAATTTTGCTGCTCTAAATTTTTACCCGCGTTATTTAAATCCGAATAAGCAGAGGTCGCAGCGCCCAATATTTCGCCAGAGGCATTTTTGGCCGAGGACAGATACAAAGCGCCTTGAATCAAAAAAATTAACAGAAACGCGGCCAGCGCAAAAGAAGTCAGCTGCATTGCAAACTTTTTACGATTCGGTTTTCTTTTAACCGAATTCAAAATCACCTGGGCCGGAGGAACTGGATCGCGATCTTGCTTTTTGGCACGGGTAGATTTTATATCAAATGTAGAAAATCTCTTCATAAAAATTATTTATTCGTCTGTAAAGCGCTATAGCGGGATATACTCAGCATTATCCCAACAGCTGCCAAGCTGATGGCAAGTGCCGTGGAGCCATAAGAAATAAAAGTTAAAGGAATTCCTGTTAACGGCGTAATGCCGGAGATACCTCCTATATTGATCAAGGCTTGCATTACCAGCCAGGCTGTAATGCCTCCTGCGACCAGTTTGCCGAAAGTATCAGGCGCGGTCCGTGCGATTTTAAATCCGCGATAAGCCAGGAAAAAGAAAAGCAACAAAATACAGCAAACCCGGATGAAGCCCATCTCTTCGGACATAATCGCAAAAATTGAATCGCCAATCGGTTCGGGCAAATAGCTATGTTTTTGCAAGGATTGGCCGAATCCCCGGCCCCACCACCCACCAGAGCCGATAGCCAGAAGTGCTTGGTGGATCTGGTAAGAAATACCTTTGGCATCAGCCGATGGGTCCATAAATGCCAGGAAGCGCTGGGCTCTATATGGGGCAGCTTTAATAAGAATCCATAGCATCATTAATCCAGCAATACCGGTGGCGGCGATATACTGCAGACGAGCGCCCCCGATAAAAAACATGATAGTGGCAATCGCAGCCAACACCAGCATGGTCCCCATATCAGGTTCCAGGACAATTAAACCAGCTACCACCACGACGATCGCTAGAATCGGCAAAAATCCGTAATACAAATCATGGACATCATGCTGGCGTTTGTCGTACCAGCTGGCCAAATAAAGCACAATTGCTAATTTTATAAATTCGGCCGGCTGAAAAAGAAATGCGCCCAGATTAATCCATCGTCTAGCACCACCGACCTGAAAACCAATGCCCGGAATCAGGACAGCCACAAGCATTCCAATACCCGTCAATACCAATAAAGGAGCTATTTTTTGCCAAAAATGATAATCAATTCGGGAAAATATATACATTAAGATTAAACCCGGAATAGCACCAAAAAGCAATTGGCGAAAGAAATAGTAATAATTATTGCCAAAACGTTGGTAAGATAGCACGGACGAGGCGGATGAAAGCACCAAAAGACCGACTCCCAAAAGAATCAATACGTTCCAAAGCAGATATTTATCAACTTCTGGCAAGGCTAGCTTTTTCATAGAGCATTAACTGAATTTACAAATTGCTCCGCGCGGTCAAACTCGTTTTTAAACAATCCGAAGCTGGCGGTGGCTGGGGAAAATAATACAGTATCCCCTGGCATTGCTAGTTTTTGAGCTTGATCGACTATTTCTGGCATGGCCCTGGCACCTGTTAAAATTTCTCCCTTAAAATCCTGAACGCTTTTCAAAATTTTATCTGTCACGTCACCGATCACGACCAGGCCTTTTACTTTTTTAGAAGATTTGATGGCACTACCTAGTCGGGTAAAATCCAAGCCCTTATCCGAGCCGCCCATCACCAACACGATCGGAGTTTCAATTGCTTCGATAGCCGCCAAGGTGGGCTCAATATTAGTGCTGAATCCGTCGTCAACATAAGTAATATTATTAACAGTCTTAAGAATAGAAAGCCGATGCGGCAATGGTTCAAATGCGGCGATTGTTTTTCTTACTATTTCATCATCAATTTCCAGAATCTTGGCCACTGCCACTGCCGCGGCGATGTTGTCCAAATTATGCTGGCCCAGCAATTTTGTCTTATACGAAGCCACGCTCTTAGGATCAATAACAATCTTTTTGCCATTTCCTGAATCTTTAAACAACTGCGGCAACGTAGAATGCAAAATTGCAAAGTCTTTGTCTCTCTGATGTGCGATAATGTTCGCTTTGGCTTTAATGTATTCTTCAAAATCCTTGTGATGATTCAAATGATCTGGTGTAATTGATAGAACAACCGCGATATGCGGAGATTTTTCTAAATCTTGTAATTGGAAACTGGAAAGCTCCAAGACTACCAAATCATCTGGTTTAATCTCGTCTAAAAACTCGAATGGATCAGTGCCTATATTTCCGGCTAGCCAAACCTTTTTGCTAGCTGCTTCTATTATCTTGGCGATCAAACTGCTCGTTGTTCCTTTCCCTTTAGTTCCAGTGACGCCAATAATCGGAGATGGACATAATTCAAAAAAAAGTTTGGTTTGGCTGGAAATTTCCACTCCAGCAGACTTGGCCTGTTGAATTGCCTGGGAGTTATATGGCAATCCAGGCGAACGGAAAATTATGTCAAAAGTGTCGAGCTTGCCTATCAATTCGTCTGGGTTTTCCCAATCATCAATAACTTCAAAATTTATCTTTCGTTGTTTAAAAAAATCAGCTAACTTCTGATTATTTTTACCCATTCCCACAATGGCGATCTTTTGTCCCTTTACTTTCTCTAGCATTATCGTCGTAATACCTGGCCGTTTAAATGCATCGCTTTATTATCGATGAAGGCTTCCTTACCATTGACCAAAACCATATCAATCCCGGATGAAACTGAATCCGGATTTTTATAATCCGCATGATCAGTGATGGTTTGCGGATCAAAAACCACAATATCCGCAGCTTTGTTGACTGCCAGCCAACCACGATCGGTGAGACCTATTAATTTTGCCGGGTCTGAAGTCAGTTTCTTGATAGCCGCTTCCCATTTCAAAATATTTTTCTCCCGCACCATTCGTAAAAACCGCGGCATGGTCCCGAAACAGCGCGGATGGACCAATTTCGGTGTCCGACCGGAATAACCCCCACCATCTGTGGCGATAAAAGATAGAGGTGAAGTACAAAATAATTCCACTTGCTCATCGGATAAATTATGATCAAACACCATCACTTGGGCCTTGGTAGCGGTCAACACATTGAGCGCTGCTTCTTCCGCCGACAGGGATTGATTGGCCCCAATCTGCTTTAAAGTTTTACCCACAAAATTTTCATTGCCAAAGGCCTCGGAGACGATAATATTATCGAAGTCCGGGCCACTATCGCGCAGGAAATCCAAAATTTTGCGTCTGCTCATGGGATCTGCAATCGTTTTCAAAATCTGATCTCTGCCACCCTCATACGCCCATTTCGGCAAATAAGTATACAATACTGACCACGAAGTGCTGTAAGGATAAACATCGAAAGAAATATTTATTCCCTGATGGTATGCCACCTCCAATTTGCTCATGACTCGGTCAAACAAATTCCAATTATTTTTACCTCGAATTTTTAGGTGGGAAATTTTGAGGGGAATATCTGCAAAAACCGCCAAGCCTATAGCTTCATCCAAAGCTTCCATGATATGGCTGCTTTCAGAGCGCAAATGGACACTTAAATATTTATTTGAAGATTTAAGATTGTGAGTCAACTGCTGTAATTCTGCAAGACTAGAATTAACTTCGTGAGCATATACCAGCCCCATGGACATGCCGAAAGCTCCTTGCTCCAAAGCATCGGCCAGGGATTTGTTCACAACCTTCAATTCTGATTCATCCAGCAATCGCAAAGCGTCCCCCACTAATCCGCGCCGCAACGTGGCATGCCCCACTAGGGTCCCCACATTTACGCCGATAGATGTCTGCGAGAGATATTGCAGAAATTCTTCCATAGACTGCCAATTCAAATTTATCCCGCTTAAATTATGCCATTTTTGTATGGTTTTGATCGACTCTGCTGATAATAGTGGGGCTAATGAAGCGCCACAATTACCCATAATGATGGTGCTGATTCCCTGGGACAATAGACTTAACTGATCCGGCTGATCCAGGATAGTCAAATAAGAATCTGAGTGATTTTGAATATCGATAAACCCCGGGGTTACGAAACGATCCTGCGCGTTGATTGCGCGCAAGGCTTTGGCTGTAATCTGCCGGGACATCTGGACGATTTTTCCTTTTTCCACCGCCACGTCCATTTTTTTGGCCACCGAGCCCGTGCCATCTATCACTGTTCCGTTTTTGATTAAAATATCAAACATTTTTTATCTTCCTATTAAGTTAACGGCGACTCCTATCAGTGCAAACACAACTGAAACCACCCACAATCTCATCGTAACCTTGGCTTCTGGCCAGCCTAGCGCTTCGAAGTGATGATGAATTGGAGATGATAAAAATAATTTTCTGTGAAAAACTCTTCGCCAAAACCATTGGATCAGGGTAGAGCCGGACTCCAAAACCAATACAAATCCGATCAAAGGAAGCACAGCCACCGAGTTGGTCAAAAAAGCGATTACTGCCAGCACGGTGCCCAGGGACATAGCACCCGTATCACCCATGAAAAAACGGGCCGGAAAAATATTGAACCACAAAAAAGCTAAAAGTGCGCCACCAAGGACGCCGGATAACGCGGCCAGTTCAAATCTACCCTGCAAAAAAGCAATCAAACCATAGGATAGGAACGCCACGGCCATAACTCCGCCGGCCAAGCCATCCAAGCCGTCTGTCTGATTGACGGAAAAACTGGTGGCAATGACAACAAAAATAAATAACGGGATAATCCAGGCGCCGATGGCGAAATTACCTAGACCGGGAATATGCAGAATATCGAACTGAAGTTTGGTGTAGAACCAATAAGCACCAACTATGGCTACCAGCAAGTAAGAAAGCAGGCGATGGCGCATGCGCAACCCCCCGCCCTTACCTCCGCCAATGCCTTTAATTCCCAAATAATCATCGAGTAACCCTAAAAGCGCTGTTGCAGCAAGGGCTCCGAGCGGTAAAAGGGTTTGTTGGCGGGTCAAAAAATTCAAACGATGGAAAAATTCGAAATGTAAAACTCGATCCATGAACCAAAAAAGTGTGGCTAAGGCCAATGTAGTAAACCAAATCAAAATACCGCCCATGGTCGGGGTGCCATTTTTCTTTTCATGCAGCTTGCTGTAGTAAGGAGTATCACCTTCCGCGCGGATTTTTTTGCCCCACTTCTGGCGGTAGACAAAATTTGTAAAAAGCGGGGTCAAACAAATAGCCACAACAAAAGCAATTGTGGCTAAAGAGAAAATTTTGATTACGGCTTGAATAGTTGTCATTTTTGTTTGGATTTCTAGATTTGAAGTACCGAATTCATGCTCGAATTATACCACAAAGCGTCTATATTGACAAACTGCCTAAACGCGAATTCAACAACTAAGTGCAACAGCCCTTCTTAAAGACTTCTAACGGAGTTTGGTATTTCAAGGATTTTCTTGGCCGGTTGTTAAGCAATTTTTCAACTCGTGTAATTTCTTCTTCCGTAACTGTAGCAAAGTCAGTG
>DASWFI010000095.1:0-4757 GCA_036394315.1 Patescibacteria group bacterium | reverse complement strand
CTTGCTGGACAGTGGAACAAAGGGATGATCGCAACCAAAGAAAGTTTAAAATCTATCCAAGCCCGATGCCCGTTCGACCTCAAAGGCTTTGACTTTGATTCCGGCACGGAGTTCATCAATGACCAAGTGGTAGTCTGGTGTATTAACCAGACTATTCAGACTACTAGAACCAGACCCTACCGCAAGAATGATCACGGCAGGATTGAACAGAAAAACTACACCAATATCAGGCACTTTGTCGGATATTTGAGATATGACCAGCCGGAACAGGTTAAAATCTTAAATCAGCTTTATCCTATACTCGAGGATTATCTAAACTTCTTTGTGCCCTCGATGAAATGCTTATCTAAAGAACGAATCGGATCAAAGTACATCAGGAAGTATGATACTGCTCAAACGGCATACCAACGAGTCCTTAATCATCCGGGAATAGCCGAAGATGTTAAACAGCAGCTCAAATTAAAATATGTTACTCTTAATCCGAAACAACTCAAACACCGGATTGAACAACTCCAACAGAAGCTTAAAATGACTGCGCGGCGGAAAGAATTAACTTACCAGCTTCAATAACAGTTTCTAATTATCTAATGCGTAAGATATTTTCCACGCCTCGCCGTCTTTGATCAATTTCCCTTTGATCTTAAACCCGGAAGCCAATTTATGTCCCCCACCCCCGAAGGATTTGGCAATTTTTGATACATCCACTTTTTTGTGCGGCTCCGATCTCAAACTGCCACGCACCACATCCCCGTCTTGGCGCAATAATAAAGCAAACTTGGATTGCGGCATATTATTGAGTAATTCCACAAACCCGTCCAAATCTTCATCCGTGGCGCCGATCTCTTTCAAATCTTCTTCTGTCAGTACCGAAAACACCATCTTTTTTTCCGGATCAAACCTGGCGTTTTCCAATCCCTTGGCCCAAGCTTTGATAGCGCTCGGCCGTTTCCTGCCCATAGTCTGCATCGCGATCTTGTCGATGCGCGCTCCTTTTTTTAACAAATGAGCGGCAACCTCCAGCGCTTCCGCTGAAGTGTTTGCATGTTTGAATCCGCCAGTGTCGGTAAAAATTCCAGTCAATAAACAGGTGGCGATATCCTTGGTAATTTCCGCATCCGCAAAATTTAAAAAATAATAAACCAATTCCGCCACGGCGGAAGTATCAGGGTCCACGACATTCACTGTTCCGAAGTTTGAGTTGTCCGGGTGATGATCAAAATTAACAATCGGCGACTTAATATCTGAGGTTTGCTTGAATCCGGTGCGCTCAATCTTATTGCAGCCGAAAAACAGAGCCAGATCAAAATTAAATTCCTTGGGGAATTCTGATTTTACGGTTTCCCATCCGGGCAAAAATTTTAAATTATCCGGAACATCGCCCTTGATCACGGCTTCGGCATCTTTGCCGAGCTGCTTTAAAAAAAATCTCATGGCCAGAACAGAACCCAAATCATCCCCGTCCGGGCCTTCGTGCATGGTCAAAAAAATCTTATCCGAAGATTTGATCAAATCCAAAGCCTTTTTAAATTGCAGCTTAATGTTCATAAAAAATTTAAGTATCTTCTTTTGCTTTTCTCAACAAGTCATTAATCTTCGCCGCGTATTCTTCACCGTGATCAACCACAAATTTAACCTTCGGCACAAACTTCATAGCCAGCGCGCGATTAAGTTCACCCTGCAAATCGTAAAGCTTTTCTCTGAGGGTTTCTAAAACTTGAGCTTGTAATTTTTCATCTCCCATGACGGTTATCCAGACTTTGCACCATTTCAAATCCGGCGTGACCTCCACTTTGCTGATTGTGGTTAACGCCGGCAATTCCAATTGTAGAAGATAATCCCCGATTTCCTGCTGAAGCAACGATGAAACTTTTTCTGTTCTTCTAGTCATGATAGTAAGCAGTAAGCAAAAACAGGAATCAAGACTCTGTTTACTGTTTACTGTTCGCTGTTACTTATAAAGACTTTTTCTTAACAATCTCTTCAAACATCACGAGGATATCGCCATTTTCGATCTTGTCGGAAGTTTTCACGCTCATGCCGAATTCGGATCCGCGCAATACTTCCTTGGCCTTGATCTTGTTTTGCTGTAACTCCTCCACCTGTCCTTTGCCCACGATACTATCCCCGCGTTTGATTTCAAACTGCGCATTGTCCCGAATTTTTCCTTCAGCCACAGTACCGCCTACGATCATCCGGTTTTTTTCTGTGCGGAAAATGGCTAAAATTTTGGCTGTGCCCAGATCTGTGCGCAGAACTTCCGGAGTCAGCATGTCCACCACTTGGCGGGTCAAATCCTCGATAAGCTCATATATAATGTCGTAAATTTGAACAGTAACTTTTTTTGATTGCGCTAATTTCGCCGCCTGAACGCTTAAACGGGTATGGAAGCCAATAATAGTCGCCCCAGCCGCTGCCGCCCGCAAAACATCATTTTCATTAATTTCTCCCACTCCTTCTTCCAAAATTGTGATCTTAACTTCAGTATTCTTTAGTTTATTTAAAGCATCGTTGATGGCTTCCAGGCTTCCCAGCACATCCACTTTGATAATCAAATTCAAATCCTTGCCCGCGAATTTCAGCTGCCGGCTGCCTGCAATCTTTTTCGCCCGCTCGGACTTAATAATATTTGCCGCATAAACCTTGGCTTCATCTAAAGTAGTGTAAGTTTTCAAAATATCCCCGGCTGATGGCACATCGGAAAGTCCGGTGATCTGAACTGGAGTCGAAGGGCCGGCTAATTTCATTTTCACGCCGCGGGCATCCATCATAGATCGGACTTTGCCGTACGCTCTGCCCACTGCCACTATGTCGGAAAGACTCAGCGTTCCGTTCTGCACCACTACCGTGGCTACGGAACCCAAAGTTCGGGACACATGGGATTCAATCACGGTTGCCAATGTGGCTCCTTTTGGGTTTGCTTTCAAATCCAAAACTTCCGCCTGCAACAAAATCAAATCCATCAATTCGTCTACGCCTTCTCCATTTAAAGCAGAAATTTTCGCTACTGGCACATTGCCTCCCCATTCTTCGATCAATACCCCATAATCAGAGAGCTCTTTTTTCACTCGCTCTATGTTGGAATCCGGCTTGTCAACTTTATTTATCGCCACGATCATAGGAGTGGCCGTGAGTTTAGCGCGATTTATAACTTCGATAGTTTGCGGCTTCACTCCGTCATCAGCCGCCACCACTAAAACGATAATATCCGTGACATTGGCTCCCCTGGCTCGCATAGCGGCAAACGCCTCATGTCCTGGTGTATCCAAAAAAGTAATTGCCTTACCGTTGCGATTTGCCTGATAAGCTCCGATGTGCTGAGTAATTCTGCCGGATTCAGTGTCCACGATTTTGGTAGAACGAATAGTATCTAGCAAAGTAGTCTTGCCATGATCCACATGGCCCATTACCGCGACGATCGGTGACCTGATTATAAACTCTTCGGGTTTTTCATCGGCTTCTTTTTTAATCGCTTCAGTGACATAACCCAAGCCCAGTCTGGTGGTAGACTCCTGAGTTTCGGAAACATTAAATCCCAGATCTGTGGCCACGATGGCAGCCGTATCGTAATCAATTTCTTCATTGATCGTGGCCATGACTCCGCTCATGATAAGTTTTTTGATAACCACGGTCACATCCAAACCCAGCTTGGCGGCCAACTCTTTGACACTCAAAACTTTGGGCAAGGTAATATCTTTCAATTTTCCCGGAACTGCTTCAGGTACTTTATTTTGAGTCAGGGCATTTAAAATTTGCTTAGCCAAAAGATTATCGATTTTATTCGCTCGAGGGGATACGAAAAAGCCGGCTTCACGAATCTTAAAACGAAGCTGCTGCGCCGACATATTCAGTTGCTTAGATAAGGTAGAAATATCCATGAATTGTTTTTAAGTTTCAAACTATTATGACAGAGTTTGGAAGAAAAATCAAGGGTTAATTTAACGATTACCTTTATTCACCTCCGACTGCTTCCACATATACCAAAACCATTTGCGGTAGCTTTCAGCCAAGTCTTTACTATGGATCACAAAAAACGCCGTGTCGTCCTTCATTTTTCCTATTTCAATTCCGGTATATGTAACGACATAATCCCCGAAAATATTAGTAACGGAATTCGTCGAATATTCTTTTGGCAAATATCTATAATTAAACAATTTTGCCGGATAATTTTTAGTAAAATCTGGAAGGGTTTTTATTTCCTGATCCAGTAATAAATTAATTTTGATTTTTTTCCTGTTTACCTCCTTAAAAAATGACTCCCGGCTTGAAGCCAGTTTTTCATCAAACCATTGTCCCTTGGCTCCGATGTTACAGACTTCTTGTCCCACTCGAATAATATCTCTCCATATATTTTTCTGGCCTTCGTATCCTCGAAAAATATATGCTTCCTGCGGCGCCACTCTGTGAGCAAATTTTTTCTTCAGTTCTGGCAGAATTTTTTGCAAAGCCAGCTGTTTCTCAGAAAGTAATTCTGTCAGTTTATCCGGATCAACACCATTATATCGATTCTCTTTAGTGGAAATAATTTCAAAACAAAGACCTTTATCAATTAATCGCGCTATCGCGTCATAGGCGTTGCGTCTATGTATCTTGGCAAATACAGCAATATCACTAATGCCAGATTCTCCATGTTCAACTAAAGCCTCATAAATTTTGGCTTCATTTGGACTCAGCCCCAAAGATTCGTATATTACTTCATTCATAATGTGGTGATAATCGCTACCCTATGGTGGTATTGGCCACTCCATCAATATAATATA
>DASWFI010000094.1:0-1662 GCA_036394315.1 Patescibacteria group bacterium | reverse complement strand
TCCTCGCAGGGTTTCTGGCAACCACGAGGCTCACTTCACGGGCAGGTTGATGGTTTCCTGTCCGTTCAGGCGCATACGTTAGCCAAGCACATTTCCATGCTTTCTTGCTCTACACCGCTACACAACATTCGGGATGGCATCCTTTCCCAGGGGTTTTCATTTATTTCATCGCTTGAGAAGCGTAATACTTGAAATCCTTTTTCTTGAAGCATTCTATCTCTTGCTCTATCATTAGAGAAGGTTTGTTTATCAGAATGAAGGTTGAAGTCGTCACACTCCACGATCAATTTCAACTGGGGTTTTTCTGGCATCCAGATGAAAATATCTGGACGAATACACTCGTCTTGTATGACAAGCTCTTCAATTGTTGAGTGGATTGATATATGGAACTCTTGATAGAGATAGCTTGTCACCATGATACAATGCTTATAAAAATCCTTTTTTTCCTTCGTCATATCTGTTCCATCAAGACTTTGAATAAAATCTCGTTGACGACCGCCCTTTTGAATATAGGCTTGTTGTGCTGCTAAAAAACTCCCATAACCTTCCCTATAAGCTTTCATTGCTTTGCTGATTGATGCGTATGGCTCAGTAAATACAAGCTGTGAAAATCTCGTCAATACGCTAAATATATTGAAAGCATTAAGAAATCGAGTCACAACAGGAGACTCAACATTATTAAAAATCAAACGTACATTATTTCGCCATACTTCTTTATAAAGCTCACTCACCCGTATAAGTTCACTTGCTTCCCACTCGTCAATTGTTTGATGAGAAAGCATCACACGAGCTAATTCCTCTGGTTTCGAATAATAATCTTCCGCTGAATAAGCAACAGTCTTCATACAGTTCCTACTATCCAAGAGAAGCTCGTCTCTATAATCAAACATTTTTGAAAAATCCATGTGTTCAAAAAGCATCTTTTTGTTACCCTCCGCCATCCATCAGGTAGAACAACATTAAACGGTGGTCAAGGGTGAAAAACCATGAAAATTACGCTCGGTTCACTGCGCTCCACCAGTTAATGATATTGTTGGCGAATTCGACTTTCGTAGGGATGTTCTAACTTTCCTAAGCACAAAAGGTGGTCGATATTCCCCACTGAGAGGGAAAATACCTTGTTTATGTAGTGTCTTTCCCCACTTTTTGAATTCGCCAACAATATCTTAATGTGGTCGTACCATCCATCAATTTAATGTCAATAATATAATGAGACGTTTTTACTTACTTTAGGTATTTCTAGGGGACAAATATACTATATCGTTTCAAATCGACTTATCAATCGCATTGATTAGCTTCGGGGAAACACGGAGTATTTCCCTTTTCCCCCTAAGAATTTTTTCCTTATATGGTTCTGGCGAAAGAGGAAAACCCTGGTTCCCCGAAGTGGAAAACTTATAGTGTGGTTGTCCAGTCTCTGGTATACTAGACAGAGAAAGAAGGGAGAGGAGGCATTCAGGAAAGAAAGAGGAGATCGATGAACCAGAAAAAGCAGTATACGCCGGAGTTCAAGGCCAAAGTGGTGCTGGAAAGTTACCAACGGGATACCACGATTGAAGCCGTGCGCAAGAAGTTTGGGGTGTCCAACTCCATGATTCATCGCTGGCGACAGGAGTTTCAAACCAATCTGCCGCTGCTGTTCACTGATAAGCGCAATCCCAA
>DASWFI010000093.1:0-40431 GCA_036394315.1 Patescibacteria group bacterium | reverse complement strand
GCACCGCCCGCCACCACGACGGCAGAAGTAAGCGAATACGTTATCTCTTAATTGGATTCCGAGATAATTCTTTTCTTCCAATAATTCCGGTTGTTGAGTCAACAACTTTATCAGGGCTCCTAAATCCGGTTCGAGGTTACGTGATTTGTATTCCTCCAGAACTTCTTGATTGGTTAAATATTTACTAGGTTTAAAGAATTCCATTTCGACTTCTTCAGGCCCTTCATTTTTGAGACTCTTTACTACTTTATCGTTAAGATACTTGTTTTCAAAAGGAAGTTTATTTAAGAGTTGTTTGATTGATAATTTGCGATTGACTTTAAGTTTCATAAATTTTTATCTATAATTTCCTTAACTTTATCTATAACTTGTCGGAATGTTTCATTAGTATTTATAACTACTAATTTCTTTCCGCTGATTACTTCGCTGGCATGGAATTGGAAATCATCTGTAACCTCAAGCTGATCCAGCAGATCCAGAACTTGTTTTTTCATTGAAGCCCTGCCTTTTCGAAAAATGATTTTAGACGGCGTGATTCTATATTTATAGTCCTTCATATTAGTCTGGTAGGTCAGATTTATCAATTTGAATTGTCTTATCTTCAATTTTATAGTCCATGAGTTTCTTGATAATCATACTCGCGTCTTCCATTGTCGGGTTTGCTATTTTCTCAATTCCGATCTCTCCAAGGGTAAATACCGCTTTTTCTTTCATCAGGGCGTGGATCATCTTATTTTGTTTATCAGACATCGGTTTGCCCTTATTGGCTGCGGATACGCCTTTTGGTCGTCCCTCGCTTGTAGGGACCGAATTTGAATCCACAGAGCCTTTTAAAATTTCAGTGTGGTTCATGTTTTCTAAATCCTGCGTGTAAAAATCCGACAGGCCCGAACTTCTCAGCACCGCGTCTACGAACGCTGATTTGGCAGCCATCTTGATCGCTTTGTTGGCGTCGCCCTTATCCTGCGCCAGACTTCTTGCTCCCCGTCCCTCCCCGATGAAATGCGATCCTTTTTGCAACTTGCAGATATAAGCAAGCACGCCTTTTTCAGAACCAAGCATTTTAATCGTATCATCATCAGGTAGGAACATGGCTTGCCAGCCAAAGATAGCCGCGATTTTCTCTGCCCCAGATTTTCCCATAGATTTCTTATTCTGAATTACATGATAATCTTTTCCTTCAATCATTATTCGATTTACTTTATCGATAAATTCAGAACGTTTAGACAAGTAAGAATCTATGTCAAAATCTTTTTGAATTATTGTTTCCTCATTTTTAAGTTCTATTTCGTTCATAAAGCTCTTTCAAAATTAAGATTTGCAAATTCTTTATGTAAGTCAATAGCCCACAGGTCATAAGCCAATGCCGCCTGATGAGAAGTTTTAAATGGCCCAGTTTGATATGCTTTCCGATTAAGACAAATTCTTGTATACCATTTATTCCCAACTTTTTGAATCCCCTTATAAGGGTTTTGATTATCTTTATGTCGTTTAACATTTCTGGCACTTGTTTGTAAGTTACAAACTCTTAAGTTAGATTTTCTGTTGTCTAATCGATTGTTATTTCTATGGTCAACCAATTCTCCTTTTTTAGAATTCATTATCAACCTATGCATTCTTATCTTCAGATTACTTAGTTGAGTTTTAGGATCGTAAATAGTTGTCATTGCATATCCTGAATCGTTGATATACCACGAATATTTACTTAATCGATTATAATCTTCTGAATCTATCTTGACCGATACCCCTTTATTTGTTAGAATTGTCTTACTAAGACTTTGGCTGGCCGCTGAGGTCTTTTCTTTTTCTACTGACTGATTGGTCATAATATTTACTTAATTTACTTATAATATTGTCGAGATCGTTGATTTCTTTAAGCTGTTGAAGTATCTGATGAACCATAAATTTATCTGTCATTTAATCTCCTTTCTTGGGGAATAATTTTTCACCGACCCAGAGGAAGGGAAACGCAACCAGAAGCATAACTAGAATCGCTGTCCACTTGATATTTTGTAACACCGTAAACATAAACCAGTATTTAATATTTTCCATACTATTTCGTTAATGTCCTCAATCCAGCTTCAATTAATGATCTGACTATCACGGATTTATCGACTTTATGTTTCCGTTCCAAAACGAGTATTTGATTGTATAGACTTTCTTCAACTCTCGTAAAAAGAGTTTTATTCTTTTGTAACCTGATTTTTAGATCCAATTCTTTCATAATGTTTTATACTTCCGCCAATAATGGCAGTTTTTTACTTTCAATCCTGAATTATAATAACAAATTGACCTTGCCAGTCCCATCTGGGGTATGCGCTTCTCGAACCACGCCCTGACCTTGCTACGAACGATATTCTTAGTTTTAAAGCATTCCCAGTGGAAAGTTGATTGTAGATAACCATAACCGTTTACAAGCCCCTTAGATCGACAATTATCGTTTTTCCCGCCGGAACTTTCGAGCTGGCGGATTTTATTTAAGTGATCCTCCATGCGGAATTTTGGTAATTCTTTATGCGTTACTACCGAAACGCTGCTTAAAAACCTTGTGTATACGCTTGGGCCACTTTTTCAGCAGACACGTAGATCAACGTCATGGAACCGAAATATACAACAGTGGCCAGAACCGCAACTCCGATCAGTAACTTTGCTTCAAACTTTAAGACC
The DNA here is from genome assembly GCA_036394315.1 of Patescibacteria group bacterium. GTDB lineage: Bacteria > Patescibacteriota > Doudnabacteria > UBA920 > O2-02-FULL-48-8 > DASWFI01. Next base: position 37,764 of record DASWFI010000093.1, on the reverse strand, counting down.
TTTTTGGTCTTATCACCCAATTTAAGGAATTTCATGCTTTTAACCCTTTCTTTTAATTTTTATGTTATCCACAGCTTTTCGACCTGAATTTACTGTGGTATTTACATTTTACACCCTGTAATACATTCTGTCAAGCTACGGATTTAATAATAGTCTTATTTTTGAGTTCTTTAAATCTTTTTAATCTATCTTTGATCAATTCCGCGCTGTCTATTTGATCCAGTTCCCACATCCGGTGATCTTCCAGCCACCCTGCTTGTTTTTCTAATAATTCAAATTTTGTTTTGTTCATTTATTAATTCCTTTAACAATTGGATAATGGTTTTTCCTTTTTTCGAGGCCAGCGTTTTTATCCTCTTTTTTAACTTCTTTGGTAACCAAATTGGTTCGTAATCACCTTTCATAAAATACCTATGGTATACCATATATACCTATGGTATTAATTATAACCCACCCTTTTTCTTTTCATGGTATGTATTAGGCAGGGGTTTAGTCTCTTACGAGGATTATGAATAGGCTGGCTAGAGGAAAAGTATTTAAACTTTTACATAGTGGGAAAGGAACTAGTTTGTCCAGCTTTCACATAATACCCTTAAGAGCTGTAGGTGTTGTTTTAGAAACGCCGATAACACGCTAGGGAAATCGGGTTTTGCCTAAATTGTTTTAAATTCTTACCCTTTCTTAATCCAATTATTTTCAGTAAGGAATTTATAAAGTTGTTTGCCTCGAGCAGGAGTAGTTCTCGGAATACCTTTTGTTACTCGATGGTACGCAATTAAAAACGCTTCCGGTGATATTTCTTCACCCAGAATGGTCTTTACATAAGCAATTAGAATTTTGGGTTGCCAACTAGCTCCGGCTTCAAATTTATCCCAATGTTCTTTTAGGGGGTATTTTACTTTAGGTTTCATAATTTAAAAGACTTTACGCCCGCCCGACTAAGGTGATAGCGTAAAGTCTAATCAGTCGGACGATTTGTTAATTTGTTTCATTGAGAACCAATGCAAATCTTCTACAGATATTATATAAATTAACTAAAAATAAGTCAAATGGGTTTAGTAAATTTGTACATTTTATTGCTTTTGGTTAAGCTTACGCTTGTATAAACTGGATTCTTTAAGGAGGGAGATATGCCGTGCCGGTGCTTGAGTCAGACTTTTCACCTGGCGGAAGTGGTAATCCACAGCGGGAAGACGTGGGTTGATCTGTCCTGTCGCAAGTGCGGGCAGGCGGTGGGACGAGCCGAAATAAAACAGGCTAAAGCGACTCGCAAACCGGCGAAAAAAAGGCCCAGAACCTGAGGAACTGGGCTGTTTTTATTGGTTTTTGTCTTTGAGACGCGGCTGGTTGGCGAATCTCATCGTTGCTTCAAACTCTCTTAAGATGATTTTCTGGCAGACGCGGCAGAAATCAAGCGGGTTGAACCACCTTGTTGGCAGATACACCCTGCCGCACCGATAGCACTTCGATTGCGGCATAAGTCACCTAGTTGACCCTGCTGCTTTCCGGTCCCAACGGCGTGCTGTAAAGCTCGGCCACAATGGAGTTGACTTCGATCGTGACCGACCCTTTGCACTTGTCGCAGGTGAACGCCAGGTACATCCGGTCGGCCAGGGTTTTGACAGCTCCTGGACTCCGAAGATCGTTGCTCGGGCAGACCTTACAGAAAAACTGAACCATGTCCACGATTTTGTCTTTCATGGGCTACTCCCCAGTACAACCTCAATAGGAGCGCAGAATTTGACCGTGGTGCGGTATAGACACGCCTGGACGACGTAATCGGCGCAATTGATGTCCCGAAAGATCGTGAAGGCCTCAGGAGCCTCTAAGCCGTCCAATTGCGTCAGCGTAAGCCCAGACTGTCCTGTAGGCGACGTCCAGGACAGACTCATGTGCCGGTTGGCCTTGTGGCGCGCGATTCTGACGATCATGCGAATCGTCGGCCGAGCGGACGGAATGCAGGCCATGAATTTTGGCATGACGTTGAGCGTGACTGGCGGCGGGGCTTTTTGACTGAAACTCTGGACGACGTTCACCCCCAGAATCAAAGCTGTCCCCGCCATAAGCCCAAGGAACGCGAAGCGGTAGAGATTCTCCCTCATTCCGGCAGCTCCTTGAGATATCGGCAGTAGTTGGTGTAGAGCTCGAGGCAGGACTTGACCTGCGCCAGAATCGGCCGGCCGTGCAGTTTCAGATGATCCTTGATAACGACAACGTCCTTGATTTCCATGGCGCACCAGTGGCAGATCACTCTCTCAGATTCCATAACCCCTCCTTTGTAACTCATCCGAGAGGACTATCTTCAAATCCTCTCGAATCAATTACCTGTAGAATCCGATGATGTTGGTTTGCCCGACGTGGCCGGTTGTCCCGAGATGAATCGCGCAATGACCGTCCGCGTTGCCTTCGTCGTAGAGGAAGTTAACGCCGTCTGTCCACGTTACGTACCCCATATGCCCCAGATTCTTCCAACGAAATACAACCAGTCCGCCACTAACAGGAACAACAGAATTGACAGGATGATTCCTGGCAACTCCGATTGGGCCCACGTTAATGCCCGACCGAAAACGGACGTATTCGACGCAAGAACAGTTATACTCGCTATTACTTTTTGTTTGACGCGCTCTTTTTGCTTCCGTGTAAAAACAGCCTTCGGCGTTGCTGCCTTTAATTGGGTCGCAATTTGGTTTGTTGATAATTGTTTTTTCATAATCCTGGTAACTGTTTCTTATCTCCGCCGCCCGCAGATGACTGGGTACGGTGAGCAAGAGCAGTAGAAGAAAATATTTGATATAGAATCTTTACTATCCACTTGTCGGAGCATCCTTACTATTCCTGAAGTGGTTAATGCTGAAAAACTATAGCATATTAAGTTGTAGGAGAACTGTAATCGTTCAGGAACTTGGTGACTTCGCCGCCGATGAGGCCGATGACTGTGACCCACTCGCCGGACAAACCCATATTGGTGACGTCCTTGACCGCGAAATTAACCGCGGCTACGGCGACCACCACGCCCAACCGCCACGCGAACGATTTTACTCTGTTGACTAAAACTGGATTCATGTTTATCACCCCCTTTAATCTTCAATAATAAATGCGACATAGATTATGACTGCCAGAATTCCCATTAGACTGATGGCAGACATAATTGCTCCGATTTTTTCAATCATAAAATTATAGACTGGATGACGGCGGAATAGGGTTGGGAATCTCGACGCCGATAACGCCCATCTGCGCTTTGAGATCATCAAACGTCGTGGCGATCGGTTCGCAGCGATAAACCGTGTGGCCGTCTTTGGACAGAACAAGTTTGGTCTGGTTCATATTTTTGGGATTAATTGTAAACAAAAGAAAGTAAGTTGCGGCGGAAAAAGGTTTGTTAAACGGGGCGTAAGAATCAAAGTAAGTCGTGGAATTGACCAGCTCAACGGCGTGGGTGTTGTTGTTGATGATAATTTGGATTGGGGCTTCTTTTAGAGCGTCAGTAATTTGGTCGAATGTAATCCACCTCCACGACATATCCCAGTTCTTTTTGAAGTCCAGAGCCTTGTTTTTAATGGCTTGGGGAATTTCCGAATAAAATTCATCCCAGGTGGCGTTAGGGTCAACCGGCCATTCATCTTGCATAACCAACCCCTCGAGGGCAGTGTCGGCAACCACTGACAAATAATTACCTTGGCGAGTAGTCTTGGACATCTTAGCCAAGAAGCGTTCGGATAAATCAACCTTCTTACCGGTTAAAAAGAAAATCTGGGTTTCGATAATGTGGCATAAAGAATACGACACGCAAGCCATGACATCGACATGGTTTAAGAGTTGCCATTCGGCGTTCGGCTCAAAAGGCAACCAATCCCTCATAGGATTTCTGAATAAGAATTTTCCAACTCCCGATGGTTGCGGTTGTTCAATTATGACGCCTAGGTTTTGATTCATTTTTTAAGAATTATGTATAAGATGTAATCAGTCACCAGATGGAAAACAATCAACGCTCCCATGAGTTGCCATTTAAATTGCTCCAAAGTCCGGATACGGTTTTCTTTGTCCGTATTCTGCTGGTCAAATTCTTCGTGAGTCACGAATGAATTTTGGAAGACTTTTAAATCTTGCTTAATTTCCACCAGGGTATTGGCGGTATTCTTGGTGGCTTCCGTATTGGTTGCTAGTTTTTCCTTGATGTCAGAAACTTCTTTTAGAAGAATCATCTGGTCGGAGGGTTGTTGAGTATCCATTGACTTTTTATATTAATGGTTTTATGCTTATGGGCATGAAATATACCTTAATTGGAGAATAAATTTATGGGGATTATTACCATAATTCTTGCGGTAATATTTGTATCATATATCCTTGATAGATAAATTACTGTCGCCGATACCCTTTTAAATTAGGAATAGGAGGCCGTATTGGTTTTTCAGATGAACTATGAAATATTTGAGTCACAGGCTGACTTTGTGAAACTCCAGTCGGTCGAATAATTTTTGAACGTACTCCCGCACCCCCTGTTTCAAGAGGGTGTATTTTTGTCGGTTGATTTATTACTTCCGCATTTACAGTAGGCAACTTACCTCTACTTGGGGAGCCTGCTCCAGCAGGTAATGCTGGCTGAGAATATTGCATTTGCCCAACTGCTTTTTGAGCACTGTCATAAAGAGTGCTGTCTTTCGGAACAGAATTTAGGATTTGACGTTTTAATGGATTGGCAATTGTACTATCTTGCATGATAGAGGCTATATAATCTCCAGCAGTCGCTCCGGCAACTGTTCCAACAATTCCTCCACTAGAACCAGCTGCAGCTCCGATAGTCCGAGCAAAATATTTTCCCAATCTGCCACCCTTTACTGCACTTCCATCAACCTTTTTAAGATTTGCCGCATAATCATAATGATCGCTAATTCGACTTAATATCTTATTGGCCACTGGTTGACCCGAAGTTTTATCCGCCAAAATAGTTTTAGCAGTTTTGCCGATCTGATAATTAACATCGCCCATAAATTTAGGTTGATTAGGATTAAAGGAGTTACTTTCATGCCATTGGCCGGAACGAATTTCATCTAATTGAGTACGACCAACTGTTTCACCATACGTTTGTTTAAGATTTGTTATTATATTATCTACTGCTTTAAGTTGATCGGGTAGAGTTCCACTTCCGCGAGCGATGGAACTTTGAAGTCGCAATTTCGATCGTTGGGCAAGATTGTCTAAATTAATAAGATCTGAACTCGGTGTGGTTCTATCCATTTCTTTTAAAATATCGTGATAAACTTGTTCAAAAGGTTTAGCATCTGAAACAACCTTTTGAATAGTTGACTGAGCATTTACTTTGCCATCTTTAATCTCTGGAATATAGTTATTTTCTGCTCCAAACTGTGCCGGAGTTTTTCCTTGTGCCGTACTTTGTGCAAATTTATTGCGAGCCGATTTTGTTCCATTAAAAAGTTCATCGAGAGCATCGGCAGTGGATGCAATCGCCCTCGGGCCCATAAATTTAGTCGCTTGGCCAGTAAGATATTTACTGCCACCTACTGCTCCTGCAATTGTAGATAAATTACCTACGTCTTCCGCTGCGCGTGAAGTTGCCTGCCCCACCTGACTGTTGGCGAATTTTTGAATAGTAGAATTGTCGCTGATTTTATCTCCTACATAATTGATAGCATCACCAACCGGTTTAAAGACAGGTGCCAGTGGAGATAATGCCGCATTAACAACCCCAGCTCCCATTTTAAAACCAGACTCGAATCCTTGAACTGGACCTGCCGGTTGAGAGGCTTGCTGGACGCCTTCTTTAACTTGGTTTACACCAGATACAAAACTGCGACCTATTTCTCCGACAGTATTATGGGCAAGTTCATGACCAAAATTGCCAGCAACACTGGTACTTGGAAGAGAGCTATTAATAAAATTTTTAGCCCCTTGATGCGGATCAGCATTTTGCTTAAGGATTTCATCTATAATAGTCTTACTATCTAATCCTTGAGTTTTAGCATTTTGAATTTTCATTACTCGATCAGGATGTGTTTCTTGATTCTGACTTATAAGGCCATTGACAATATCATCATCGCTAACTTGGCCTCTAACAGCATTTATTTTATCAAAAAGAGGATTAGTTGTATTAAATTGTCCAGTCGGTGGTGCTGTTGGTTGAGCAGTAGGGGGTGGCATAGGACGATCTGAGGGCACATTTAAAGTCGCCGGATTTGCCCCGCCAAAATTTATATTCCCTATATTTGTATCAAGCCCTGGTGTGTTCGGCATTAGAATTTAAGATCAATTGATTGTCCGTTAGTCCCCGTTATTCCTGAATTCGATTGAGTTGCGCCCATTCCCTTTAAGAAATCAATAGTACTTTGATTCCCTGAAACAACATTTTTACCTTCGGATTTCAATACATTAATAGCTCTTTGTAAAGCCTTACCAGAAATATTGTCCGGTAATAATTTAGCGGCATCATTGGCAGTCCGATCATCAGGCACGCCGCCACGGGCGAGAATCCTTCCATATTCAGATCTGACTGTCTGTAAGGCGGTAGTGAAGGCTACTCTATCATCATTGGTAATTACTCGATTATTTACACCCTTATTCAGATCATTAATAAATGGCGAATCAGAAGTATTCACTTTACCCATTAACCCTGTTAATAGTCCGAGGTTTTTATCAACTGTAGTCACAGCAGATTGCAAGTTGGCCCCATATTTTGTTTGTTGAGCAATCGCTTCCTGGACTGCCTTACCAGATGATAAATTATAATTTGATCCTAAGCCTAATGCCTGTGCAATTTGTCTGGCCCTGGCTTGAATATCCCCATTTAATCCTGGAAACCGAGATGGCTTAGTATCTCCGCTTTGGAACATTGTTAAGGCTTGAGCGTCTTTAGAATTGTTCGGATTAAAGTTTATGCTGTCTAATCCAGTTTTATTCGAGGAACTGGAGGAGGCGGAAGGGGTAGGATTTGAGAAAATTCTTCCCGCCGTTTTTTGTTGCGCTACACCACCCTTAACCATTGAGAAGTCGGTCTTTGATCCTGTCTGATTTGTAAGCTGTCTAAATTCATCTAAACCAACTGGCCGGCCATTGGCCAGTACTGTTCTGCCATCGGAACCCAATGTAAAATTAGTCCCCGATGATGGAGCTACGCCTTGCTTGGTAGGAGACGGAGTATAGCCTTGACTAGCAGCTGAAGTCGGGCCTTTTTTATCGTAGTAATTAATCTCCCCCGTAAGTGGGTTTGCAATCGCTCCAGTAGCCGTTTGTTTGTTAGCAAAGCTCTGGCTTTGGGCTGCCTTGTATTCCGCGGTTGCTAGATCATCTGTCGGCAAAATCCCAGCATCCGGATAGGAATGTGATAGATTAAATACTGAACTTGAAGCCAGTTTAGAGTTATAGCTTTGACCTTCGCCGATAGTATCGTATTTACCAGTTTGAGGATTGTATTGCGTCAAGGTTCCGCCCATCGGGATTTCTTTTGGTGCATAAATTCCCAGTGCTGCTTTAGCCGCGTCTAATTGAGCCATTCGATTTTTTTGCAACGTGCCTAATTGCTGAGTTAAATTTTGAGTATTAGCTTGGCTTTGAGCTTCTATATTTTTTGCTGTACCGTATTTAACCGAATAAGGAATAGGTTCGCCCATAGCATTAACCGTACCCTGTCTGGCTGAAGCGTCGATTGCATCTATTTTTTTCTGCAAATCCTGTTCTGCTTGACTCGGAGAACCCAACTTTTGCACATCCTGAATTTGTTGCTGATAGCCTCCGGTTGCAGAAGTTGGAGTAGATCCGGTTTTATTGGCATCAGAGCCGATGTCTGCCGCGGCCATGACCTGTTCTGGCGGTCTAACTGGTGGTGGTTTGCCCGCTCCGGCTCCGAAGTCAATATTACTGCCAGAGCCACCTGCTGATTGTTTGGCCTGCAGGTAAGCCCCCATATCTTCATTGGCTCCGCGTGGTCGGAATGGTTGTTGAGGTTGAGGAGGTTGTGGAGTCTGTTGGGTCGGGTTGGCATTTAAAGGTTGTGGTGGTCGGACATTTTGAGCATTCGGATCAACACCCCCCGAAGGAACGTTAAATTTCCCGCCCCAGGCGTAATTCGGGTCACCTTGAGATTTGGCGGCAGCAGGATCAAAAGTCGTTGACGGATTACCAGGCGTATTGTAGTTATTCTGGCCTTTAGCGTCCCACATTCCTGAGCCGACATTACCCTGATATTTACCGATAATTTGCGATAAATCATTGACATTGGCCTTGCCGGTATTCGCTTGATTTAAACCTGCCGCGTGGAGCTCGTCCATATTCCGGTAAGTCGGTAATTTAGCAATATCTATCCCATGCTGCGACAGTCCGCCAGGATTAAGAATTTCACTGACCCCGCCGCCCTGACCCCAGCCACCTTGTTCATGGGCAAAAACCCTACCCTGATTTTGGTAAAGACTAACTCCAAACTTACTCATGTCCGATTGCATCGGACTGGGTCTAATTGGTGATTGTGTTCCGGTAGTACCGGTAGTTCCTAGACCTGTTGGGTCTGCCATAGATTTTAATTAATTATCAATATCTACCAAGCGATAATTCGAATTTCTCCCCGACCACCCACTCCCCCAGCTCCGCCTGCACCGCTATTCCTATTCGCTCCACCCCCTCCGCCGCCACCACCGATAGCACCGCCTGCACCGCCTGCACCGCCTGCACTAGCTCCTGTAGAGGCTCCTCCGCCGCCGCCGCCTGTGCCACATAATAAGGAAGTGCCTGCCATGCCTGCCGTGCCAACTACTCCTGGATTACCAGACGCTCCCCCGCCACCACCTCCACCTGCTACATAAGATTGAACATTACCACCAACTCCGCCTGCTCGAGCATTTATTCCATCATGATATCCCCCGCCACCTCCACCCGCAGCCCCAAATAAGGATGATCCACCTGGACCCATTGTTACATCGTTAAAAGAATTTCCGCCTCCACCACCACCAAATTCTGAATTGGAACCATTGTAAGGTGAGACAATAATACTTCCACCGCCCTGGCCGTTAATTCCATTTCCTGTTCCAGTTGCTGGAACCCCGCCGATAGTTGCTGTGTTATTAACTCCATTTGGTCCAACTCCGCCTGAGCCACCCCCGCCGCCTCCGCCTGGAGCGTTTCCAGCTTGATTTCCAGCTCCCCCACCCCCACCACCGTAAGCAGTTAGGACCGTGCCAAATAAACTATTCCCACCCGCCCCTCCACCCGCAGCGTTGTTTAATCCACCTGTTCCACCGGCACCTGCCGTTCCCCCGCTTCCAACAGTTACAGCAACGGTCGCTCCTAAATCGGAAGCTTTAAAAATTCTTGTTCCATAAAATCCACCTCCACCACCACCACCTCCACCGGTTGCGGCTGAATTTGATGCTCCACCTCCACCTCCCCCACCCGCCCCAATACAAGTCACCTGCACCGCTGTAATTCCACTTGGTTTTGTCCACGTGCCATTGGCGGTAAATGTCTGGGAATTTGATGAAATAGCAGTTAGAACTTGGTTTGTCCCTGTGCCTAGATCCTGAAGATTTCCCGAAGTATTAGTCGCAAAGTAAGGAACGATGATCGTATTGTTATTGTCGTTGGCGTTGGCGATGTTTATACCCCAGCCACCGGAGCCGGTAATGTTAATCGCGCCACCGATAGTATTATTGGATGACGAGGCTGTAAGTTTAATACCATCGGATATATTGGAAGTTATCAAAGATTCTGTGATGAAATTATTATTGCAGCCGGAAACAAACTGAATACCGATCCCCGTGTTAGAAGCCGCCTCTATTTCAAAGACGCAGTTAGTGACTGAAGTGCAGTTGTAGCCGTCCACGGTGTTGGAATCGGCCGCAGAGAAATAAAAGGGCGAAGATTTAATGTTGTTCAATACCGCTCCCGACCCGCCGTTAGAAACTGCGGCAACCTGAAGGAAATTACAGAACGAACCGTTAGTTAGTTCAAAACCGTTGGAAGTCGAAGACGCAGATGTGACCTGATTAGCTCCGATATTCATTAAATTGGTCAAAGAAAACCCTTTATTATTACTGACAAAAACGACATTATTTAAATTTAAATCCCTTACATCAGTTCCGACCAAAGCCGTCAACGTAGAATTTTTAATTGTCATTCCGGTTAAAGTCACATTTTTTATCGGGGTTGCGATTCTATAAGTCCCTGCAAAAGTCGCGCCATCGGCGTAACCAGTGGCCAGAGTTAGATGAGTTGCATCAACAACATTTACAATTATGTACCACCTGTTGTTTATAAAAATCTGCTGTCCGATCATGGCCGCCGTCCAAGTAGTCCCCGAACCGACGACATTTACTCCACCCCCGATGGAAGCAATCGTGCCTGTTGTATAAACAGAAGTTCCGGTCATTGTTGCATTATTGGCCGTGGTATTGAAATCTATCGTAGTGTTCCCTGATCCGGTGCCGATAATAGAAATATTGGAGTATAGAGTTAAGGACGAACCTAAAGTATATGTCCCTGTTTGTAAATATAATGTCCCGCCACCCGCAGTATTCAAGGTATTAATCGCTGTTTGGAGATTATCAGTTGTAGCCGCTGTCACAATAGTTGTCCCGATAGTAATATTATTGACTGTGACATTCCCTGCCGCTGTTACTCGAAACGGGGCAGTAACGCGGTTTGACTGGTCTTTACCAGCCCAGAAAACAATATCAGAAGCAACTTGGGCGGTGTTAATCCCTCCACTGTTTGATCCGGCACCGGTTTGAATATAACCTCGCTGAATACGCATTTTAAAGATCAAATTAGTCAATTTCTGGCTTAAAAGATGGTCAAAATCGCCTTGGTCAAATGGCTCTACCACTTTTGGAGGAATTAAATAAGTCTCCTCGGTTTGATGAAGTGGGCCGTCGAGATAATAAATGTCGTGTTTTTCTTTCATAATTTTTTAGAAACTGTCCGGCTCATCATCTTCCACTTCACAATCCATTAGGATTGGAAATGAAATTGGGATCGGAGTAGTTAATCCCCAAACGAACTCCAAGATAAAATTATTTGAACCGGTAACATCAAAAGCTAAACCTGGCATTTTCATAATAATTTTTCTCCGGCCGCCATAAGTCGCGTTATTGATTACCGGCAAAGACGCGATTGTATGGGAAGCGTCATCGTTATATAAAGTTGTAGTAATTTGGGTATTGGCATCCACGAGTCCGGCTAAAGGAATCCTTAATTTCATGATCCTAAATTTTCTGCCGATATTAAACATAAAACGGAGTGTTGAGCCTAGAGTCGCCGAAGATGAATATTTATCCAATCCGTTCGCCGGTGTACCATCATGCCAACCGACGACCATTTTCGGGGCGACGTTTGAAGATTGCTGGGCGAATTTTAAAGCCGTCACAATTTGACTAACACCTGAAGTAGAAGGAGTCATAACCGCATGGATAGGCACTGGTTCCTGGGAGAGTCGGACATTTTTAGAGTTAAATCCAAAAACCACGCTTGAAGCTACAGGGTAAGTTATCCAACTACCCCAAACAACCCGATTACCTTTAGCGTCAATTGCTCCAGGAAAAGGCGAGTAACCTTCTTCTTGGTAAACAATTTCATGCAAAGAATCGCCGCCGACATAATGAGAAATTCTCATACCACTTTGAGCGTTACCAGAAAAAACCAGCAACTTGCCATTGACATCGTCGATCGCCGTGGCAAATGGATCAGCTAAGGGAATATTGCGGTAGAAACCAGAAGTATTAGTCGTATCCCACAAAATCAACCAACCATTGCCTTGATTAACTACGGTATCGGTCGATTGAAAACCGACAATAGCTAAATCATTAATATTGTAATTGACTAGATCCATGGGGTAATAACCAAAAGGCAAAGCCAAAACTTGGTAAGCTGAACCGCTGTTGGTATCGCCTTCATTAGTAACCCGAGTGGTTTTGATCTTATTTAAATACCCTTGGCCATTTTTAAAGTCACAAAAGTATAAGGCGTTATCGCCTGGATTATATTGAGCCCAATGATTAGGCAAAGCCACCCCGCGAAAAGATGGGTAAGTCGTATTAGTTAAGGCTGTCTGAGTTCCCAAAGTCGCCCCTGTCCACACGGTATCAGTCAACGCAGGAACGCCGTCTAAAGGGCCATAACGGGAAACATCAGTGCCAGTGGAAGTACCTAGTAGATAAATATAATTATTATAGTAAGCAGCTCCCGAGCAAGTTCCACCCGCCGCAGGGGCAATTAAGGTTTCCACACCCAAAGCTGAATTATAAGAAATCAACCGTCCGTTATTTAAAACAACATAAGTCAAGGTATTTTTCGGATTGGTGATGATGTTGATTATCGGAGCATTGACGTTGACTCCGGAGAATTTGGAATAACCGATAGGGACGGCTAAACCGGAAGTTCTAATATCAGTAGAACTGATTGGGAAGTCCGGATCTATCGCAAGAGACGAATTGTATGTCCCTTTCATATTGAAATACATCGCAGGACTCCATCCATTTAATATCGAGTCGATTCTTAATTTTAGGATTGCCATTAGATTTTATTTAAATAAGCAAATTGACCAAAAAATTGTTTGGCGGCTTGATTGTAAGCAAGAGCGGCTTGATTTTCATTATCATAGCTTCCTAAGTTCCTTGTTTTATGATTTATACAGATTTGAGCAATCCACTTCTTATTATTAGGAAATTTTGTTACACCCTTAAATTTGGATAAACTATTCTTATGAGGCTTACTATTAAAAAGATTTTGTTTTTTATAGCATAATCGTAAGTTACTTAGGACATTATTTAATCCATTTCCATCTATATGGTCTACTTCCTTATTCTTAGGAGCTTCCATAATCAAACGATGCATATAGATTTTATTCGATTTTCCTTTAGAACCCTTAATCCATTGGGTTCGTTGAGCATATAAATTTCCATGTTTATCTGTATGGCAAAACCATTTCCATTGACTCAGGAAATCAAAATTTTCATCATCTACAATGGTTTTTTTATTTTGAGTTAATTCAATATATTTCATAAAATTATGGGCCAGTATTAGAAATTAATAAATTTGGATTTACGATAACATACGGTGATTCACCAGAATCAAGGACAGGTGAGGCTTGTTTGTCGGATTGTTCATCATCCATCTGTTGGTATAGGCCTTTAAACAATCCGTTGTAGAGCTCAAATTTAGTCTTATCTGGCGAGACCGTGGCAAAGTACTGGCGGGCGGCATCCCAAACAGGCAGGTCGGTATAGCCTTCGGGAAAAGCTGACATCTGGCCTAGAGTATAAACCGCCGTCCCAGAAGCAATTGAATTACCAGTATAATTGCGAACTAACGATAAAGTTGTGGCACTGATATTTAATATCGTATGCACGCCAGATTGAACGCCGGACGTGTTAATAGCAGCACCTCCAGCACTGGCAGAGACCTGGAAGGCATTAGCAGTTAAACCGGTGGATAAGACGTAATAATTCGTCCCAGTAGAAAGTCCTGTGGGCAGGGCTCCGGTCGTTGTAAAATTAATAACATCGTTGGCAACCAAGCCATGATTGGTCGCAGTAATCACGGCGGGTGTCGCAATAGTTATGGTAAAGATGCTGATTAAATTATTGACCTCATACCAAAACCCATCGCCGGTGTTGGCGGAATTAGAATCGGTAATTCTTAAATATCGACCCCCCATTTGTTGGGTAAAAGCAGTCCCAGTGGCAACGATTTGTCTCGTGCCATTGGTCGCTGTCGTAATCGAGCCAGTTATGTAATCGGCAAGGGTCAAGTCTTTGACAATCTTTTTATAAATCAATCCAATGCCGTTGCCTGACGTGGCCGGAGTTGGCCAGATCCAAACCTGCCCGCCAAAGATATAAAAGAATAAAGGGATGTCGGCGGTGTAAGACACTAAGTTAATCCGATCCCATTCATCTCGAAGCGTGATCAGTCTTGGTACCCAACGAAAATTCGAAACCGTGATGTACATGCTTTTAAACTTGCCGTTAATCTGAGGCATGTTGTAATTTTGCTGGTTTGCAACAGTGACTAACGATTTGTCTTCTTTTTCCAAAAACGGCCAGTCTTTAGAAGCCAAAATTCGCTTTTCCGATTGGTTCATTAAACGATCCCCTAAATTTAGGGTATTGATATCTGAGGCGTTTGTAATGTCTTGCCATTGTTGGCGTCTGCCGGTATAACTTAGCGTATATTTATTCTCCCTTAATTATTTATAAAGTATCCGTTTCCTTTTTTCTAACTCATTTTCTAATTCATTTAATTCTTTTAACAACTTTGACCGTTTCAATTGAATCATATTGACAAATATCAAAAAATCTTTTTCTAACTTTTCTTTTATCGGATCTATTCTTTCTTTTAACTCCTCGTAAGTTTCTCTGGCTCCCTTTAAGAGACTCTGATAATGCGCCAATTCTTCCACTACCGCTGTTTTAGCGATTTGATTTTGGGTATTCACTTCTTTAGGACTAATAAGTTTCATTAATAGGTATATGAATCAATAGCGGTTCCAGCCGTAACCACAGGCACGCGAGTTGTGCCACCATTATTTATAAAGAACGACTGCAAAATTTTACCTCTGGCGTTTAACTGGTATTTACCGTCGCTATCTTTATACAAAAGCGAAGTATTTTGGCCTTCCCAACCGCCCCAGTTGTTAAAACCGACTAGATGACCATTTGGTGACACAAGACTATCTCTAAGTGATTTATAAAATTGAATAAGAAAAGCCAGGCGATTCTCTTCAGTTAGAGCAGCGGATGTTGACATAGCATTAGGTAAGTCTCCCCATTCGCCCCAGAACTGGTTGACACCGGCGCAACCATTATTGCCAATACCATCCCAGTCTTTGCCCAGATAAAGTTGCGCCCAATCATTTACGTAATCAGACGGTTTATTAAACAAGGCTCCTCGACGTTGACCGTAGTAGTCGGCTCCAACCATACTTTGATTACTAAAAAGAGAAGAAGCTAACCATCCACTAGCTGCCTCTGAAAAATTATTATGCGACATAAAAGTTAAAGTTACATTCTGAGCAGTTGCATAAGTGCTTGTTATGGTATTAAGCTGGGGAAACAAGGACATGTATCCAGCTTGGTTGGTAAAGAAGTTGGCCCCAAAAGCATTAGTAGTTCCTTCTGGAATTGGAGCAAATACGTCTCCGGTAGCGACACGTGTTCCGACGTGATTATTTAAGTATCGATAATAACGCCCACACCAGGTAGTATTTCCATCCGCAGCGGAAGAGGCTGCCGTTCCTAGAGCCGTTCCAGTATCAAAAGGAAAGCCCCAGATATTTTCTATTCCGCAGAATGCTCCGCGATGAATAACTTTTAAAAATCCGCCATAAGTTCCTGACCCATAAACATTGGGTTGAGCATGAATAATACTGCACCAATCTTGAGTCTCCGACTCAACCGTTCTTGGAGAAGGAGTGGTACTACCGACAGAAATAAGTCTGGCGTTGTCATCCATGACAACAGAAATTGCAATATGAGTAACACCCATAGTTGCGATGCGAGCAACTAAATCTGTCTTTTCAACTGTCGTCAACTGAGAAGTCAAAGTGTCCTTTGTCTTCTTCATTATGTCGCAACTTTTGTAAGTTAAATTAAACATAAGTAAGGTTAATAGTTTATCGTTCCTAAATGATTCTGAAGTATTTTCATCTGGTCTGCTTCGATAGCCGGAACAAGAGGAGAATTGGGTTGAGCTGTAGAAACTGCCGAATACCATTGCCCTGTAGCCCAATGAGTACCGGCGATGTTGTAAGCATCCATGACGTTCATAAAGTCACTGAGAGCAGACAGATAAGCTTCATCTGTAGTTGGGATAGTTCCCCCTATATATATATTATTATTCGGTACTCCATATTCACCGAGGAACAATGCTGGGTAACCCCCGACGGTTAAGCCCCTATTATTGACCCAGGTGGCTACAGTAATTAGGAAATCCCCGCCTGCTTGAATACCAAGTCCTGAGCCGGCAAAACCAGCGTTAGCTCCAGCGTAGGTTCCAGAATGGTCGGAATCAAAATAGTAATGCCAGGAATAGTAAAGTTTATTGGCAACACTGTCAGTAAACCAGGGAGTGGGGTTAGCTCCGTAGTCACCTACGAAATTCTGTAGTCCTGACCAGTTATCAGTCTCAGCAACGATATAATGTCCAGTGTCAACGGCCCGGATTGCGACTATTGCCGCATTAGCCGCCAATGTCCATGTTGCCGTAGTGTTATAAGTTGCAGGCGTCGTCTGGACGGGCATGGCGTTTGGTTCATTCATTAAGTCATAGCCCCAAACATTTGCATTACCCACATAACGAGTAGCGACTTTAGTCCACAAGTCTGTAAAATTTGCTTGAGTCAGTTGAGCTGAGCCAATCTTACGATTAACGCCTGATACATCCCTACCACCAAAGTTATGACATTCTAAAAGGACTTTAAGTGAGGCTCCTGACGCCCACGTGTTGATAATGGTGTCGAGATACCCCATGTAGGTTGCATCTAACGCTCCCCCAACAGTGGGTTGAGCACGCTCCCATAGGAAGGGGACTCTGACTATATTGAATCCCTTGTTTCTGACGTAATTGAAATCCTGCTGAGTGTTCTTCGTGTAATTGGTCCCTTCTACTCCTGGTAACGTAGCAGGAGCCATCTCGAGACCTGACATGTTGAGACCTCTGGGAACAGGGGCTTTTGATGGACCGATTTGTCTACGTAATGTTCTTGCCATAAAATTAAGCTAAAGTGCGAGTTCCTGCGACTGTGCGAGCAGGGATGTTGGTAATCCAAACAGTTCCGGTTATGAAAGTGACAGTACCTTGTATAGTGCCCGTATTTCCCGCAACAGAAGAATCGACTACGGTAGTTGCGCCAGTTGTCTCATCAAACTTATACCAAAGAACTAAATTAGAGGTACTTGGATTGTTTTGTGGATTATTTCCGTAAATCTGTAAAAGTTCAGCGGTTGATAAAGCACGGGTATAAATTCTGGCATCATCGATGTACCCATTAAATACGTTTGTATATGTATTGCTTGTAGTGTTATGAGTACAGCCAACAGTAGTATCGACTTGAGGGGAGTTGAAAGTTCCTGTAATAACAGCACCTTCAGCAACGCCATTTAAATACATTTGCGTGTTGGTACCTGTGCGAATGAATGCGACGTGATACCACGTCAGGGTTGATAGTACTGTGGTGCCTGATCCTCCCCAGACACCGCCAGGATCATTTACTTCTAATTGTGAAGATGCATTAAGAACAAAATTCCAGCCACCATTACCGTTTCCGGTTTGGCCATTCTTTATTAACGTTACCTTTCCTGAAGGTACTACGCTAATATAAATCCAAGCTGAAGCCGTGTAATCTCCAGTATTACCGTCAGCGACAATGCTCCGTTGAATACCATTACCATTGCTTCCATTAAATACAGCGGCATTGCCTCTAACTTGTGCAACTAAAGTTCTAGCCATGTTAAGATAATTGAATAATTAATTATTTTAGCTGTTCAACTATACCGGCAACTGTAAATGTACCGGTAAAAGTACCTGTCAGTTGTGCTGTTATAGTGGTCGCCGTGTCCGGATTTATTAAGTCTGTTGCTGTTCCTAGAGTATTAATAGCAGTAGCCGTAACAATCATAGTTCTTACTCCCGCGTTCTGTGTCCAGCTAATTGTGTAATTTGCCGTTCCCGTCACCGCGGCAGTGGCAAAAATATCAGCTGTAATACGGAATAAACTTGTGCCATTAACTGTGGTGTATAGGGTAGTAGCCGCCCCATCAACAACTGTAAGCCCAGTACGATTATCCAGTCCATAGATAGCCGGTACTCCCGCCCCAGCCGTGGCTACGTTGTTATAATTAGCGATTTTAGGTAACGCTGTAATACCTGTAAGTAGTATTGCCATAGAATTATGTGTAAACTAAATTAATATTTTTATTTGCGAATGTGTCTGTTTGTTTGTGACAATCAAGACAGAGTGAAAGTCCATTAGATAACTCAAATCTTAATTCAGGAGAATAGGCAAACTGTTTAATGTGGTGAGCGTTTAGAGTTCCGCCCTTTTGTCCACATTCCTGACAAGTATAATCGTCCCGTTCAAAAACTGTCCTACGCCAATTTTTATACTCAAATGAGTTTCTAATTAAGGCATTGATTGAAGAAATTCCGCCCTTCCAGAAAGGACTCTTATCCCCCTTTTTAGATTCGCTTAGATGCCTTCGTTGTTCTATAGTTAAACTATATTTATTTCCTTTTGCTCTTTGGTTTCCTACTAAACTTTGACTTATTTTAAGCCGTGTTTCTAAGGGATATTTTTTACCAGTATTGATTTGAATTAATTTTTCTTTTGTTTTTTCGCTGTGTTTTTTATTAAAGAAAGGGTTTCTACTACCACTATATTTTTCAGCCCGTTCTTGTTTTTTTTCATCAGTCCAAAATTTAAGACAACTTATTCTGGCTTTTCTTTTTGATTCTTCAGATTTAGGTTTACCTTTTGGGTAAGACATATTTTAACTGTATAAAACATTAAAGAAACAATCTGCGCTCCCCGCCGTTTTTGTTGCAGCAGTTGAAGAATTAGAAACTGAAATACCTGTGCCAAATTGAATGGGCAATTGTCCTAAGTCCAAACTGAAGTTTGAAGAGGCAGGAACAGTGAAGGTAATGATAGGAACCGCAGTGTCCGCAGGAACCGTCGCGGAATTGAATACTTGGATAAACTGGGAAGAAACTCTATTGCTATACCCGAATATTCCATACAAATTGCCCGCGGCAGCTTTAATGACGTGACTGGCTTCCAGGGCGGTTGACTGCACCATTGAAGCCGCATAAGCAGCTACTGACAACGGTTTAATAGCCACCCCCGCAACGTTATTAGTTAAGTCCTCACCGGCTAAAAGCGTACCCTGAGTGATTTTAAGATTAGCGTTGACGTCCATATTTAACGCCCCAGGTGTCCCGTCGGTAAGAGTGGGAGCCGAAGCGTTATAAACCGCGGGCATCCCTCTGGTTGTGGCTATTGTGGCCATATTTTATTCCTTTAATCCTGGAAATTCTGTCTCAGTGACTGCGACAGATTCCTTAACTTTTTTAGGTCGACCTCGTGAAACTGAAACTTCTGCGACAGGTTTTGATTTTTCCTTAACATTCATCAATTCCCGATCGATATCAGAGGACCGGACTTCTGCTCCTGGCTCCATGATGCAAAGTTTTGTCATCTTGGCCCGTTCATAAGTATCATCAATCGCTTTATTGTTCCGATCCAATTCACGGTTAATTAAATGCTTGGCTAAATGTTCCGCGCGCCAATCTTCCATATATTCCGATTGTCCTGGCAGGAAGGTTTCAGGTTGGCCATCCCATTTACAATTTTCGTCGACTGTTTCGACTAATTCTTGACTCTTAGGATGCGGCCACATGTAAGGCACGCCAGAGAATGGTTGTTTCGAAAAATTCACAAACAAAATTGTTTTCACAGAATTACCTTTCGTGTCCGTAGGGTGAAGCGGACTTAATTTATACTCCCCTAATTGAGGCGGTCTTTATGGGAAGACCGCCAGAACCACTAGCTTGAGAGAAGCTTAGTTTAATTTAATCTTTACTGAAGTTTAATGTGAAACAGAATTGACATTTAGGACACTTAACTTCGGAACTATGTTTACTTGAATGCCATTTTCGTTCAGTAAGTTCTAAGTTTTCTGGTCTATTATCGCTTCTATTTCCGTTTTTGTGATGGACAATTTCATTAGAAGTAAGACTTCTGTTTAAAATTTGTGACATTACCAAACGGTGTTCAAAAATATATCCGCTTTTTCCGCTCATTGGATTATCTGGCATCCAAAGATGAACATATCCTTGATTTTTACGTCTTTTAGAAAAATAGCTTTTAGGTTTACCTTTATGGGCAAGACCTATTTTTTTAAGAACTTCAAGCGAATTATGATGCCCTTTCACGAAACGTGATGGTCTTAACTCTATTCCATATAAATGAAGGCAGTCAGTTACTGTTTTAGTACTTCGCTTTAATTCATAAGCAATTTTTCTAATTGATTTCCTTTTTTCACAATATTCTTCTTTTAAAGAACTTTCTTGGATAGGATTGCTTATCATATATAGTATTAATTATTATACCTATATGATAACACAGTCTACCTAACATCCCTAATCTATTTGTAAAAATACAGGGACATTCTTTGCATCCACGCCGACTTTCATGGTGTAACCGACAACCGGTAATACACCAGTAAAAGCAGTCACCGAACCGGCGGCTGAAGGTACGCCACCAAGTAGGGAACCGACAATTGCGGTGCCGGAACTTAGAGCGGAATAACAACCATGAGTCTGTACCCATCCGAACTGGGCGTTGGTGATAGGAGCAACTGCACCGCCGACGATTGTGCCGGTCAGTGTGGTCACTGGAGCCTGCAAGACGCCAGAGTACGGATTAAGCACCAAATCAACGATGGAGGCTGCTGTACCCGCGACCTGTACTGGATCGCTTAAGTTGATAGTTCCAGCTACGGCATTAGTAATTGCCGCATGACCGGAGATCAGATAGGCAAACCCGTTGCCTGGTGTGGTGTTGATGTTGGCGTAACCCATAGCATACTGGTTGGCCGTAACCGAAGTTGCGCCCATAGTAACACTGATGGAGGTTGCCCCAATCGCAAACGCGGTTGGAGTCAAGGTCTGGTTGCCTGCAACCACAGCAGGCGATTGCAAGAGGTTACCGGAAACCAGTGTCACGCCACCTGCAAGAGCGTAGCGGAAGATACGGCCGTCGGCTGATTCAATCTTTTGACCTAGGGTCATCAACTGAACCGAATCGTTGCTGTATAGTCCACCATGTCCGACAAGGGTTGCACTAGATAATTGTGTTGACATAATAGTGAAGAATTAATAATAAGAACTTAGCTGGCGGCAAAAGTACCGGAAATTGCGGTCATCCACCACGCCGTACCATCACAAGCGATGGAGATTGTATCTCCCACGATTGCCGTGGCCTGAGTATTGGTAAGAGTAGTGGTTGAAGTAAGCACCGTACCTGAAGCAGATGTCTTAAAGTGAATGACACCTGTCGCACTTGTCACTGTAAATCCCGCTGTGGTATTAGCGGTGACAAACGTGAAGTATGCTCCACTGTTGGTAGATTCTGCTGGGAGTGTCCACGAAGGACTGCCACTGGTAGAACGATTGATACAAACCTTGCCGGAGTCGGCCGAAGTTAAGACAATCGTTGCCCCAACTAAGGCACTAAGTTGCACCGCCCGAACTTGCGGACCGCTTGGCGCATTAGTGAACGCCGGAGCCGCTCCGCTCAAAGTAAGCGCGCCGCTGATCGTAGTTGCACCGCCCAATGTTACCGTTTTATTGGTGGAAAAACCATTGAGCTGGGTAAACGGATCGTAACCTTCATATTGCATTGCCATAATTTATCCTTTCTTTTCCTGTTAAGGATTAATTACGTTGATGTAATTCCTGTAAGCTTGCCGTGTCTTTTCGGATTCTGGGTGATGAACTGTCCACCAAGGTAGATGTGACCTACCACCGAAGCCGAGTTGATCGGTTTGATCCAACCGGACCAGGAGAAGCCCAGTCCCAACGGAGTGTTATAATCATTGCCATCAATTACGAATTTGTATTTAATAGCATCCGTCATAGCAACAGGCAGAGCGTAGAAATCCAAGAAGTCTTCGTTAACGAAAGCCAACTGTTGAGCAGTTGATTTTTCATCAGCGAGAATCGGAAATCCTTTGAAGTACAATCCTGTAAAACCAGTACCGGTGTAAAGACCCTGTCCTGGCTTATCAATTCGGCCACCTTTTTTAACAATCGAGAAATCTTTAACGACGCGCTCTTGCGGTTGTAAAAGTGTTTCGTAGAAGTTAAAAACTGCCGGAGTAGTCAAACCAAGAGTTGGTTTGATCGAACCGGATGTGATGTTGTTGTAAAGAGTAGACATCTTTGGCAACGAAATCACACCAGAGGAAGCGGTAACCGTCCCTTTTAGTGTGGTATTGGTTGAACGAGCAAGTCCGCCGATGTTGGCAACGTTTGTGCCATCATCAACCAAAGCTGCAAGCCCCAACGGGTCTTTGCTGTTATTGCCTGTACCGTCCGCGTAAGCAATGGTGCCAAGGTTATCAGCCATGTCTTGAGCGGTTGAAGCTGTTTCGACATCAATCAAATCTATGACTTTGGTTTCATCTACCGCGTTGACCGATAATTCGTCGAGCGGTAAGGCTACGGTAATCTGATAAAATGCCGGACTAAAAGCCAGCAAGTTGCGAGTTTGTGAAGAAGTCGTGGAGAATTGATCGAAGCCGCCGAAAGATGTCCCAGTAGTATTGGTTGAAAGTTTCACTGGAAACTTCAGCGTTTCACCTTTCCACTTCTTGGTTGCTGACAAGATTCGTGTCAGCAATACGTTCGAGTTCAAAACGGTGTCGACAACCGCCGGCATGATTTTGAAATACGTCACAGATAGAACTCTGTTAGTAAACGTCATAAGTTAAGAGTTAATTATAATTACCAGACTTTGTGCAATCCTTTTTGAATATCCTCATGGGTCAGGTAATCACGGGCCGGAGCTTCACCTTTGTTGGTGCTGGTAGTAGAGGCGGCTAATTCCTTGCGGGCATCAGTTTTCTTCTTGCCCTCGGTTTCAGCCACTCGATCTTCCAAAAGCATAATATTATAGGCTTTAGTAAAATCGATATTCCCGTTTAAATCAGTCGGCATATCTCTGATGGCAATCGCTTTCAGGCGATTTTCATCAAAAGTTTTGCCGCTGTCTTTCAGTGATTGGACGGAAGTTTCAACCCATGTCTCCCAACGCTTATTTTCAGCTTCCACCGCTTGCCTTCCGGCCTCAATACGGCCTTCGTATTCGGCAATGGCTTCGTCCTTAATTCGTTGGGCTTCCGTATCACGTTCCAGTAAATATTCTTTATAAAGTTCGGGATCATCCCCATAAACTTTCTTAAAAAATTCGCTGGGTTTTATATCACCCCTAAGTAAGGGTGAAAATTTGTCTTCCAAGCTTTGAATGCGGCCTTCGTATTCGGCTTTAGTTTCGCCGATGGCCTGTTCCAATTTGGTTTGCCATTCCCGTTCACGTTCCTGCCAGCGGGGATGGTCTTTGAAGGGTAATCCTTTATCTGATTGAGTATTGTCCCCCTCAACCGGCGGGGTTTCGTCCTTTGATTTGGTTTCAGCGGTCGCTTCTGGCGCAGTTTTCTCTGCGTCGCTAGCGGTAATGGTTTCATCACCGTTAGGCAATTCGGCCGGTTTTGACAGTTCTTCTTCTGTCATATTCTCAAAATCCATACTATCCTTTCTCGCTTGGGTGAGTTGCGAGTTAATTTATACTCCCCGAAACTTATTAAACTGCTGGTTCAGCAGGAGCTTCTGTTGCCGGCACATCTGGTGTTACCGGAACTTCAGGAGCTACTGGGGCCATTTCTTCTTCTTCTGGCATGATATTTTCTTTCATATTAATTATATTAATTATGGTTTCTTCATTCGCTCGGTCACGATTTCGTCGTAATTATCCGGCGGAATCATGGCGGCACCGATATTATTGGCTTCTAAATCGTTCTCTTGTTCTTTAGTTAGTTTCATTTCATACTCTTTTTTATTGCAGATGTCTGCTTACCTAACTTGTCCCTTAGATCGACCTTTTGGAACTTAACTTTTATAGACTTAACCGGAGCTACCTGCTCACCCTTTTTCATTATCTTTTGAACTAGTTTGTCCATATTATTTGATAGATTTCTTTATGGCTTTAATTTGTTTCTTAACCTTATCGGCCACATCCGGTTTAGAATCCTTCAGTTTTTTAGCGACATCCTTAGCCGCTTTTAAATGCTCCTTGGCATGAGGCAGGTTATATTGCGCTGATTTTAAGAGTTTTGGTATACCTTTCATAGAATCTACTTCCGCCCGATGATTTAAATGACGTTTGCTCATAATTTTGTCACTAGCGGTTACGGGCTTAGTTTCGTGCTGGTGACCCATTGGATCGGACATATACTAGAATCCTTGGATGCCGTTGGGATTATTCTTGTTTCCGGCATTACTTTTTGTCCCTAAGGCTTTTTTAATGGCCATAATTTGATGAAAGATCGGAATTGCATGTCCCAAAAGTCCATGTACCGCATCACTGTGTTGCGTTGGTGGCAATTGAGAGGCCATCTGTTGGCCTTGAATCAAGGGATGAGGTTGTGGAGCCTGCGGCTGTTGGCTTGGCTGTTGTGGCGGCATCGGCCGCATGTTGATTGGATTCATAAATTAGATATTAGGTGTATGAGATGTCATGGGTGAAATGGAGGGCGTTGGGGCTCCGGCTGGCAATCCTTGTGGCATTGGCGGCATTCCTGACGGTCCAGTGGGCGGTTGGCCTGGAGGGGGAGCTTCTTGAGGCAATTGGCCAGGTGATCCGCCTTGTTCTGGGTGCTGTTGTCCTTGAGGTTGTCCTTGTCCGCCTTGCCCTTGCATTTCAGGGAACAAAGACATAGGATTGGTTTTCCAAAGCAGTAAGTTCATCGCCATTTCTTTGGGGTTTGGATAGTCCAGGTAAGAATAAAGAGTAATCGGGTCCATTAATCCGGCGGAAGCCAGTTCTTGGGCTTGTTTAGCTTGGCTCATCTCGTCTTTAGGAATTAAGGAACCTTCTTTGACTGAAACAGTGACTTTTCTATCTAACTGGGCGTTAGACAGGCTGACGTATTCAAAAGCTTTAGCTTGGCCGACTACAGCACCGTCATGTGCCGTATCCCAATAAACGTAAATCATCTGGGTCATCCAATTGAAAATCCGATCGGCAAACTGTTCTAAGGTATCAGAGATTTCCCCGCCAATACGGATAGAATCAGCTTGCGAGAGCATAGCCATGCCGCGGACGGTCTTTTGTCCTGCTAGGCCCCCAGCTCCAAAGCCTCTGGTGCCAAAGATGTTCTTTAGTTCATTTCTAGCATCGGATAAGTGTTCAAAAACCTGGGCTGGTAGTGGTTCGCCGTGAGTTTGGATAAACGCCCGTCTGACATCCCCTGGTACGCCGATTGCGCCGCCTTTTCTAAGAGCTGTAGAAGCTTGTTTGGCTTGTTCAGTCGTTAAGTTATCAAGCGAGAAGACCATGCCGCCGTTCATATTATCGGCGTTTTTATCAATCTGGCGATAACGCTTGTTAACCAAATCCTGTAAAGGTAAGTTTTGTTCAATCAATGAAGTGTCATCAAACGGCTTTGTTCCTAAGTTAAAGATTGACAAAGGAATATATGGCATCTTAGGAACCTTGAAATGGTTGCGTGGCGGAATCGAATTGGTCTGTTGCTGGCCGAATTGATCGGTTGTTTGAGTATCTTTGGCTTCATACCGGAAATGAGGATTCTTAATCTTGCCCAAGATCTCGTTGTCCATCTCCCAGCAAACATACTCATCTGTCCACCATTCGATGTATCGAAGCAACGTCCCGCCCATCTTATCGGTTTGCTGGTCAATATACGCCGATTTCTTCGGGAAACGTTTCTTTAAATCCGAAGCCTTATCTTGCCTATACTCGCCGATAAATTCTCCGTCATACCAAAGGGTTTCATCAATCGTTCCGTCGGGGTCCAAAATCAATTTCTGGGGCCTAACGACCTGCAAGATCATTTCATCCTCAACCATGCTCCAAGAAATTTTTATCATTCCCAAATGATATATCGCCCAATGTCTGGCTGCTCGCTTAAGTTTTAAGCGCAAGGCCAGCTTGTCTGCCAAATAAATCAGCATCTTCTTGGTCGTAGACGCAATTTTCCGGCCTTCTTCCGAATCATCTGTCGCAACTGACGGTTCGGGATTCTGCTTAGTCGCCACAGGCAGGGCTTCTTCTAAACTGTTAAAGATCAAATTGTCGACTAAGGGGCGGGAGCCTTCATCTTCCGATTGTTTGCCTAACCAATACCTTTCGTTCTCTTTTTGCTTCTTTTCCAATTCACCCTTCAACGGACTATTAAACCATTTAGCTTTCCATTTGGCTGTTAAAGAACGTAGTTCCTCATCATCCATACTTAAAGCTAGCTCAGGGATTGGATCACCAACAACGCCTTCGCCTTGTTCCATCCCTTTACCCTTGATCTTGTTTAAATCTTTCGAAAGCGAGAAGAATCCCGCTAATCTACTGGTGATATCTGCCAAATATTTATGTCCTTAAACCCGCTCTTCACGGGTTGCCTTCCATAAGTGGAAAAAGGGTTAAAAGACAAAAAGAGCCACGGCCCAATAGGGCTGTAGCTCTGGAGATGTTCTCCTCAAGCAACTTATACACAAAACTTAATTAGATTATATTCTTAAAAACTTATTTTGTCAAATGCAAACCGATAATAATCTGCTGCATCGGGTTAGTCAGCTTCACCGGCAAGCCGTCTTGAATAGTTAAAGTCACTGATCCATAGTCTAATTTCTTAGAAAACTCAATAACTTCCAACCAGTTCTTATGCCAAGTATCAAAATCCTGCTGCCATAACCGGAAACGTTTAAAATGTTCGGCCTCTTGGTCAGAGAGTTCTATCGTGGTCATACGCGCCTCCAATCGTCGGTATCCTCGTACTTAAAAAAGGTCTTTGGATTAAATTCTACGGTCTCTGTCGGGTTTAAAGCATAACTTTGCGGAATCTTGATCGTATCCGTGTTGACTATTTTCATTGATCCGCCAAATCTCGTCCAACCCACACGGGCAATAACAGTAGCCAAAGCCTTATGATCCCGCCCTGATCTGATCCATTTAAAACCTTTAAACTCGCCGGTATTGTTATCAAGCTCTTTAATTCTGGTTAGGTTATTCCAGTCCAACCAGTAGTCATACCAATCATTTTCCGTGCCTTGCAAGGATATCCGGCCCTTACTAAACTCGCTAACGACTAACTGAATATACTTATTCCGATCAATCCCAACGATGTTTTCATCCTCATTCCATACCGGCTCATCAGAGTTTGCTTTGGCTCCGCCTAAATTAACAAGAAAAACCCGACCTCGCCAGCGGTTCTGAAAGTCCCTCGATCCGATTAAATCCCCGCCAATATCCACAAATGCGATCATCTTTTTCCAGCGTTTCATTAACGCATCCAACTCGTCGTATTTCTCCGCTTCGCCATTAAAGAATAAACCCTTTTCACCCCAAATGACATAATCCAATTTTAATCCGGTATCAACGCCTAAGATAACGCGTTCCGTAACTTCCGATGTGATAATCTCAGTCGTTAGATTTTTCATCAAATTGACTTTAGTCAGCTTGTTATCCGTGCCGACATAGGGTAATCCTAAAACCTTATTATAAAAATACTCTTCGGATTTGTTGTTAAAGTAACCGATTATCTCTTTCGCTGATACCCAAGGACAAATTAAAAGCGGTATCCAGTAGCCGGAAAACTCACGGCCAGGGTATTTAGCTACCCATTTGCCTTTGCGCCTCGTTTCGTCCGTAAGTTCTTTGTGACACTTCGTACATTGGAAGCATGAGCGAGTGGTATCCACGCTATTTGGCCACTGAATAAATTGCCATTCATTACAAGCTGAACATCTAATAAACCAGTGTTTTTGATCGCTTCTTTGCCAATATTTGTCCACCCCTGACCCTTCAGCACTTGGATGCGAGAAATACCACTCCCACTTATATGGAGAATGTTGTAACCGAGTGCTATATTGCTCAATAACTCGTTGATTAGAGGCGTCGACTTCGTCATAAATGTTTAAGTCTGATGAGACCATGATCGCAGCTTTTTCCGACCATGTTCCTTTAAAATGTATAAAATGTTCGCCTATTTGCTTTTGCTCAATTGTATCCTTATCTCTAGTGTACTCCTGTAAAACCGGATTCTGTTGGATGATTGGATTGACCTTTGATCCGACCATCTTTTGAATATCATCTTCTGTGGGTAACAGGTAGATCGTATTCAGTCCCAGCTTCTTAACTACGAAAAATGATTTGATGATATGACAGGTCGTGGCCGTGATTTGTGCCGCTTTCATAATCACTTGTTTCGGTCTGAAATCTCGGTAGACATCGAACATAAACGGATGATCTTTAAAATCCAATGATATGCCGGATTCTGTCTTTATCTGGTATTCCTGAATCCAGGCGTGGATCGAAATATCTTCAAGTCTTGGTAGATTTGACATCTAATATTTTCATAATACAATTAAAGGGGAGTCTCGGTCACTGGTTTCTCTTGTATCGTCTTTAATAACTCAGCTTCATACTTCCTCGCTAGATCTTGATACTTCTCAAGGTCTTTTATATTGGTTTTAACTTCAAGATTGATAGTCTTTTCCGGCGCGTAACTGCCTTTTAACTTATAAGCTGTATCTAAATATTTGTGTCTGGTCGGATAATCATCAACAATCCTATCGGGCTCAGTCATTGAACCGTGAACCTTCATTGCATGTAATCCTTCTTTGTGAACTTGTAATAATTCCTCATCTGGTATTCGTTCCGCAATTGACTTAACAACCTTGATTATCTTAGGTTTTCTTAGCAACTCGTGACCTTTTACACCAGCATAATTTTTATCTGTAATATTGGGAAATGCCTTAATAACCGATTGAGTAGCATTACCAGTTTTTACTACATTCTTAACAAATTTTTTTTCTTCATCAGTTAAACCATTGGCCATACTTTTTTAGTATCCAAAACTTAATATCATACCAAAAGCCGGTAGTATCCACACTTTTACAAGTTGCAGCATGGATTCTACTATCTAATGTATTACAATCACATTCTCTTTGGAGTTTTTGGTAGATCCAAAGATCTTTTTCATTTAGTGTCGACATCTTTTAATACCTCTATTTTAATTAAATCAGCGACCATTTCAATCGCTCGTTCCGGTTCTAAGGCCTGGATTTCGACTTGGCCGACTATTTCATCTTGTAGTTTAATTTGGACTTTATAACTGTTCATTATAGGTTAGTTAATGAATACTCACCAAATAATTCTTTTGCCTTTAAATCATAGGCTTTTGCCGCTTCTAATTCAGTTTTATGATAGGTACAAAATACCTTACCCTGTAATTTACATTGCATTACCCAATATTTTAATGTTTTATTCCAGCAAACGCCTTTATAATCTGAAGTTAATTGTCTCTTTTGTTTATTTTGGTTCATGCCATTTTGAGATTTAGTTACAATTCTTAAATTCTCTCGACGATTATCAAG
Source organism: Patescibacteria group bacterium (assembly GCA_036394315.1). GTDB lineage: Bacteria > Patescibacteriota > Doudnabacteria > UBA920 > O2-02-FULL-48-8 > DASWFI01. The sequence continues at coordinate 8,598 of DASWFI010000093.1, read as the reverse complement.
TTTGTTATGATTGATATGGTCAACGTTTAATCCTTTTGGGCAATTACTTATTATTCTATGTAAATAAATTGCCTTTTTAATTCTTTCTGAATAATCAAATCGCATTGCATAACCTAATCCCATACAATACCACTTGTGTTTATTAACCAATTCAAAATCCACATCATCCACAATAGCTTGTTTACCTTGAGTTAATTCAATATATTTCATTATCCAGCGTCCCATTGAGTCATACCATTTGACCCTTTAATTCGGTTATCTATGCGTAGTTCTGTTCTAGCACCAACTTTATGAATACAGAAATTTTTTCCATTACAACTATTCGATAAACAAATACGAATTACTGTTAACTGCGGATGGTAAACTTTATGATAAACAGCTTTCGTCCGTCCGGTAGGTTGACAGGTTTCGGCAATGCAGACATTCAGGTAATCTAAATTGTCAATTCTACCTTTCGAGTCCTTGTTAAACTTGTGCTTATAACCGCATTTAACGCACTGCTTGTACTGGGCATTAACAAAGTCGGCAAGATTAGTCATGTCGTGTGGTAGATTACTTTTACATTTGGCGTAATCAATCATTTCTTTTTAATAATTCTTCCCACCTTACTTACTATTTGCCAAAATTGATATGCTTTATCAAAGTCTATTCTCTTCTTTTTTGGATTATAAAAATTATCCGGATTTTTTAGTACAAACATTTTCAATTCTATTTCGTCAAATTCGTTATATTTTTTATGTAATTTATTAAATTCATTATTAACCCAATTCGTCCAATACTTTACCTCTTCTGGTTTATGCTTGATATCATCCTCGAACCGTAATTTTTTCCACCATTTGGGAATATATTTCTTCATAAAGTTATTTTATCCATCCAAGTATCTCCTCATCTTCCAATAACACATATTCGGTTTCCTTATCTTTTTCCATGATTTTAAGCTTTTCCCCTGCATAACGACCGTAAAAAACTATTTCATCTTTTTTATACTTATCTTTGAAATCCTCACCAACAGCTAATACTTTTCCTTGGGTTTTTTCCTCTCGATCAGAAGTATTGGGCATGATAATACCGGAAGCTGTTTTGTGCTGTTCAGTTTCGATTTGTTTAACAAGAACCCGCGATGAATTGGGAATTATTTTAAGCATATTAGTAAGGCCTTGGAGCCATTTCAACGTACTGCTTCTCTTTGCAATCTGCCAAAATCCCACGGATTAAAATTAGTTCACACGCCATAGACACGGCGGATTCGATTTGAGCGATCAAAACTGCGGTCGGATCAACCACCCCAACCTTCAAGAAGTCGCCAATCTCGCCTGTAACGATGTTTAAAGCTTCGTCTTTTTTCAAATCAGGGGCAGAAACGTTACTATTTTCCAATAATTGCATATATGGAGCCATGAGGGCTTTGTTTAAAAGGTTGGATTTAGTTTTTAAACGCGCCAAGGATAGCCCGCCACCGCAGACTATGCCCGATTCAGCCGCAACTTTCACGGCATTAGTTGCGTCTTCAACCTTGTAACGAAGAGCGTGCATCTCTTGTTCCGTCGGCGCGCCGACTCGAATGACCGCAATACCGTTCATTAACCGACCATAACGTCTCTGTAATCTATCCAATTTATACCCTAAAGCGTTTTCCATTAAGACTTTAATCCCAGCGGCAACCTTATTGATTTCGCTTTTCTTGCCTTTACCGCCGATTATCAAGGTTGAATCGGCTTTGGAAACTATTTTATCGGCTTTACCCAGCATCTTGATGTCAAAATCCTCAATCCGGATGTCTTTTGACCTGGATAAGACCTGTCCGCCTGTAACCACAGCCAGGTCGTTTAAAAAGTCGTCCTTATCGTCATAACCAGGAACATTTACGGCAATTGGGTAGAAAACACCGCGTTGGCGATTAGCAAGTAACGTGGTTAAAGCGTCGCTTTCAATGGCTTCGGCAACAAATACGCACTGAGTCACACCTTCTTTCACCAGTTTTTCTAGGATCTGCACCATATCGATAGCCGTGGTCAGCCGGTAATCGGTAATAAAAATCTTGGCGTTACTGAACTCAGCTTCCATTCGTTCGGGATTGGTGACCATAAATGGGGCAACATAGCCTTTTTCAAATTCAAATCCGTCAACGTGTTCGTGGGTCGTTTCCATAGTCTGCGATTCCTGGACCGCAATCACGCCTTCGTGACCGATCTTATGGACAAGTTCGGCGATGATCTTGGAAATCTGGGCATTATCAATCGAAATCTGGGCAACTTTCTGTAAATCTTCCAAAGTTTTGACCTTTTTAGAAGCTAGAATGAGCTTATCTTTGGCTTCAGCCGCGGCTTTTTTTAATTCTGAGACGACTAAACGAGGATTAATCGCGCCCAAAGCGTCGACTTCATTCAAAATCGCCTGAAGCATGATTAACGAGCCCGTAGTGCCGTCGCCAACTCGATCATTAGTCTTAATCGCGACCTGCTTAATTAACTCAATCACGGCGTTTTCGTGTTCATTTTCTAGGGTAAACTTCTTGGCAATTGCTACGCCGTCGTCCAAAGCTTGCGGTTTGGCCGCAAACTCGGGGGGTAGGATGACTTTAAAACCGGAGGGGCCGAACGTAACTTTGACGTAGTCGACTAAGGCGTTGACCGCGTTTTTAATGGTTTCTTTAACTTTGTCTTGTTCCAAGTGGTGGATCATATTTATTCAAATTTAGTATCAATTCCTTTTTCGTCGTTTTCTTCGAGTAATTCTACAAACCGTTCCTGAGCCGGAGCAGGTGGTTCGATAATCTCCACAGGCTTTTTCGCCTGTTTTTCCACTAGCTCAATAGCGTGTTCTGTCACAGTTTTACTGGTTCTGACCCATAAGTACAGATCAAGTAAAACTATCAAGATTGCCGCTAAAAAACCAACTACTAACCCTATCATGGGGTTATAATTGGCGAGGCAGACGTAGGCGCGACTGGTTGCTCTGTGTTTTGGGCTTCAGGAAGCACGTAAGCTTGTAACGAAATACTGGGCTGAAGGCCAATACCATGCTTCTTTATTAAAGCTTCCAGTTCAACCTGAAACGCTTTGAATTTTTCTTCTTGTTCGCTCATATTATCCTTTCTTTTCTAATGAATATTTAATTTTAAAATTACTTGGCAAAGTGGAATAACTCTTAAGATTGAGATAATCTTTCCTGTACCGACGGATTTCCGCTTTGGTCGGCGGTCTCATCAGTTTTTCAGTTTGTTCTTGTTTCAAAGCTTTAATCCTTTTTTTATTCATGCCTTAATTATACGCCCTTTTATTAAAGGAATACAAGATGTGGATAAATCAGAGCAACTAATTAAATGGAAATCCCTTTTTTCGCAATCGTCCTGCATATAAAATCTGTTTCATTTTTGCTCGTTTAAGTTTTCTTTTAGCTTTGGGTGCCTTTCGTTTTGTCTTTTCCCTTAATTTATCGTAAGTATCCATTTTATTTTTTCTTATTTAATTCTAACCAAAGTTCTGCGACGGCAATTTCAGGAGTTTGGCCTAAACCAATACTATCCGCATCCCATCCTGTTGCTTCCCAGCTTTTGTCATTAGCTACTAAATGTAAATTATCAAACTTATCCCCACACGCTTCAATTAATTCAGATAGGGTTGGAATAGCAATATCAAACTCATCAGGATCATAGTCGAACAGTAAAGCCTTTTCATAATTTCCAACCATACATTCTTCACAATTTTCTCGATAGTGAATACGGTGCTCAATGTGTTGAGGAAACCCCGCATCCTTCAAAGATTTTGCTAAATTATAATTCATTTTATTAATTTCTTAATATTGGCTTCGTAATCTTGGAGAGCTAGGTTATACATAGCAAAACCCAAATATTCTATACTTAAACCATTTTCCTTTTTTCCTTCTGGTTTAATTATCGGTCTAGCTTCCAAACCAGCTTCCAGTCCTGCCTTATAGGATTGACGGATAAAGTCTTTAACTGCTAAAAATTTTGAACAGTTTTCAGCAGAACGAAAACATTTTTTACAGATGTTAGTAGTGATTTTGAAATCATGCTTATTACACATAGGTAAAGTCCCACCATATATTCTATAGTGTTTTTTCTCAAACTCTTTAATTATTTGTTCTAGTGTTTTCATAAGGCCATCTTAATTTTAATGTCTTAAATTCAAACCAACGATTTCCTCCTCCCCACCGATTGTTATAATAAGCGTGATACCAACACCAATTCCAACCAGCCCAATCTTGGAACCATGCCGTTTTCTTACAAGCAGAGTTCCAACATTTCCGTTTATGTTCTCTCATTTCTTCAGGTGTTGCTTGTTTTGCTTCTGATTCTTCCATTCTTTAATAATCAATTAATTTAATCATCTTTTCTTTACTTTCGTGTCTCCAATTTTCATGCACATGATAGCAACTGTGATTAGTATTGGCACTGTGAGCAATCCGGTAGATTTCATTTAATAAAGCGCTGTTTCTTTTATCAGTTAAAGTTTCGTCTGCGATTGATACTAATTTTTCAATAGTTTCTAAGGCTTGGTTTGGAGTCATATAATTAATTTCGGCCCTGTTCAAGGTTTATTAAAATGATATAAAATTTTTTCTTTTATCGATTCTACAGAACTATTACCATACCAATCTTCAGGAATATACCATTTACGCAAATCGTTAAACCAATCACCACTATCAATTCCGGCTATATGTAATTCATATAAAGCCTGAAGTAAAACACGAATATTTCCTGCTTCGTATTTCGATAACCAAATACCGTCATTGCCAAATTTATCTTTTATCAGTTTTCTATTGTCCATATATCTCTTTAATTAATTGTTAGACGGTGCGGAAACACTATTTATTAATAACCAGTCAGAAACAACCATAACTTTGTAAACTGGAAGGATTGCCCAATCTTCATAGTTCTCTTTCATTCTCTTACTTTCTTAGCGGAAGTATCTTGATGGGCTCGCCTCCAAATATCCTCAGCCTCATAAATAGCTACAACAATAATTTCCCTTAATTCTTTAAGTTGTTCTCGTGACAAATCAGCAAGGCTCATTAGAATCCCAAATTCAGCTTCGCCGTTCTTATCGAATCCAATTGTTATCAATGACTTTTCCATATTATTCTCTTACTTTCTTATTAAATTAAATGTTTATGACAGGAACAATTAACATTTCCACATATCGGAATATCTTTAATATATTCCTTACAATTATTACAACAATAAGGTTTATAGGCCAGAGGAGTGACGAAAGCCTCTAACTCTTTTAAATCCTCAGCTAGGTTGGAGATGTCTGTAAACATATCGGACTGTTTTTTGTGCATGTCGTTTACGACGTCGATGAGTTCCATGTCATTTACGAAGTCGATTATTTCGTTGAGCTTGTCCGTTACAGCATGTTCCCATAGCTTTAATTCACCATGAACCTTTATTTTTTCTATCATAGTTTAGATATTAATATCTTCTTGAATCTCACTTAGCAAATCATTTATCCTTTGCTCTTCATCCGGTAATTTCCCAGAGATTTTATATTCATCGATGATTTTTAGGATTCTGGCTCGTTCATCTTGGCGGATTGATTCCATCATTTGAGATGCTCTCTCTGGCGGTAACATAAACTGGTATTCCCACATTTCTCGATGTGCTTCCAGGCTTGCTTCCTCTATCTCTTTCACTTTATTACCGACAAAAGCCTCTAATTCTCTTAAATCCTCAGCTATTTGAGAGATGTCTAATAATATATCTGATTCAATTTGAGCAATCTCGTTTACAAAGTCAATAATTTCGTCAAGCTTTAGTTGAATGTCTACAAGAAGTGTTTCTTTGTTGTATTTGAATTTTTCTATCATACTAATTTCCTTAATTCTTTAAGATTCTTTTCTATTGAGTCCAAAAGTTCAAGGGCCGAAGAACCAAGGGTCTTAGAATCCAACTTGCGGCCGCCGAACCAGCTGCTGCCGTACCAGACGTCGGCATAGCGGTAGACGTCCACGCACCGCACGCCGCCACTACGGTAGAAGTAAGCGAATATATTATCTTTTAATTGGATTCCGATATATATCTTTTCCTCCAATAATTCCGGTTGTTGAGTCAACAACTTTATCAGGGCTCCTAAATCCGGTTCGAGGTTACGGGATTTGTATTCCTCCAGAACTTCTTGATTGGTTAAATATTTACCAGGTTTAAACAATTCCATGTCAACTTCTTCAGGCCCTTCATTTTTGAGATTCTCCACTACTTCATCGTTAATATACTTGTTCTCAAAAGGAAGTTTACTAAGCAGTTGTTTGATTGATAATTTGCGATTGACTTTAAGTTTCATAGTTTAGATATTAATTCTGGATTTTCGTAGATATTGCCGATGACTTCAAGAGGTTGAGTATTTATTTGACGGTCTCCATCACCAAATTCTGTGTCCGTGTCATGCCAATAAATAGCTTTGCCTTGGTTTAAAAAATTATAATCTCTGGCTGGAACTCCTGCGGAGTGCATATGAGTATCAGTTGAGTGTTCCGTAGTTACTAAAATTGTCCAACCAGCTTTCATATAATCCCAACCAATAGTATAGATTATTACTTGTGATTTAACTCCTACCTGAACAATATCCCCTTCCCAAATCTCTTTTCCGTTCTTGTCCTTGAGGCCGGTGAATTGCATCCATTCCCAACCAAGACCAGAAAATGCAAAATACTCATTCAAATCTCCCAATAAATCTGTTGCAGGAAACTTTGGGTCATAGACCATATTCTTGTTGACTTCATCCCAAACACGGAATTTTATAGGTCTCATATTTTATCTATTAAGTCTTTTAAGGCTTGATTATAGCAATTTTCATAATTATTATTGTAGGTACCTACTCTACTTTCCCAGTCTCCGTTCTCCATTTTCATCTCTTCTATTATTTCCTTGATTCTGGCACGTTCATTTAGTCTAATACCAATCTTAATTTGAGCTTCAACAACACCACGAGCGACATAACCTTCTTCCAATCCAACTAAATGTCCTTCCTGCCGTCCTTCTTCGCGAACATCTCTTGTTTGCTTTTCGTCTAATGCGGTAAAGTCTACTCGGATTTGAGATTGCCGTCCTTCTTCCCGAGCTTTAAGTATTTCTGATTGGATGAAGGATTTATACACTCCAGCCTTTCGATGACCTTGGACAGCCCCACCACAACACATACAAGCATCGTCTTGATGGGGGAATTGTTTATCAAATTCTTTTTCCCATCTTTCAGTGGAAGTCATCACTATAGCTTTTTCTGCTTTTGGTTTCACAAATCCACAAAGCAAACATTGTTCTTGTTGCAAATAATGATTAAAAACAAATTCTTCATGAGGGCAGTGGGTCATATAGTTTTGATCTTTCTTGTCCAGTATAAATCTTTCATAAGTTGCTGGATTATTATTTTGGTCATTTTATCGTCGCGTTTGCCTGTCTGGTTGGCCCGCAAAAGTAAAAGTTTGTAACCTTTTTCACCCAGTTTTTCTTTCATCCACAAGTCGTACTTTCCCAGTTGATTGTTTTGATAACCGCCGAGCTCCTTATGACAAGTTGCACATAAACTATGAACATTCTCTTCATCAAATCTTACGCTTTCCTTTCTCCTGCCGTGATAATGTGACGCTTCCAAGCGATAGATTACTTCTCCGTTGATCCGACATTTTCGTTTACAATACTCGCACGTCCAGTTCGATTTCTCCCTGATGTATTTACTGAATAAAATATCGTTCGGCCGTAATTTAATAGTGTTATATGACATTTATTTAAAATGTCCTTTTACAAAATGTAATCCTTTATTATGAGTTTGTTTCCCTAAAACCTCATATGAATGTCTTTCATTTTCTGAATAAGTTACCCAAGACAAATTATCCATTCTATTATCTTCCTTAATTCCATTAATATGATTTACACAAGGTTTTGCTTCCAGATTTGGAATAAATGTCTCAGCTACTAATCTATGAACAAGCTTAATGTTATAATGATTTTTTAAATTTACCGCCTGATATCCATTTTCCATTTTTATTAATTTCATAATTCGTCCATTCCATTTTCTTAATCCACCCGCATAGTGTAATATTTTTCTATCTAACGAACGGATACGTCCTAGATCGCTTACTTGATAACTTCCTTCCAATCCTTTTATGTCCTTCCAAGTTTCATTTATCTGGCTCATGCTTCTTGTGTTAATTGATCGATCGTTATATTCCGTATATCATAATCACCTCTACTGAAATCCGCATCCATTCCATTTACTATTTTACACTGGTAAGAGTGTTTCCCATAGTAATAGAATTTTGAGCAACATTCATACCCTATTTGTGTTGATATCATACTTTTTTATAATTAATTCCATTAATAACTAATTCATCCGGCCAAGAAACCAAGGATTCAGAAGTACCAAGTTTCCCAGAATCCAACTTGCGGCCGCCGAACCAGCTGCGGCCGCTCCAGCCGACGGCAACGCGGCCGACGCACACGCACCGCCCGCCACCACGACGGCAGAAGTAAGCGAATACGTTATCTCTTAATTGGATTCCGAGATAATTCTTTTCTTCCAATAATTCCGGTTGTTGAGTCAACAACTTTATCAGGGCTCCTAAATCCGGTTCGAGGTTACG
>DASWFI010000092.1:0-1563 GCA_036394315.1 Patescibacteria group bacterium | reverse complement strand
AAACAACATCTTCCCCATTATAAGATTTCTACATAGCCCTCTGTTCCATTCACGCGAATTCGTTGCCCATCTTTTATCCGTTTGGTAGCACGTTCCACTCCGATAACTGCTGGTAAGCCATATTCACGTGCGATCACTGCTCCATGGGTCATCAACCCACCAACTTCGGTGACCAGGCCTTTTATGGAGACAAACAAGGGTGTCCAGCTCGGGTCAGTAAAGGAGGTGACTACTATATCTCCATCTTCCAGATCAGCATCTTCCATGCGTAAGATGACACGTGCTCGTCCCTCTATCACTCCGGAAGAAACTGGTAGACCGACAATTGCTTCGGCTGGGAGATTTTCCCGTTTGTACTCACCTGCAATAATTTCTCCATCAGACGTGATAACACGTGGCGGAGTGAGATTTTCATAGAATGTGTACTCGTCTTCTCGTTGGCTGATGATCTGGTCATCCAGTTTCTTGGTGCGTACGACTTCGCGAAGTTCTTCAAAAGTGAGATAGAAGATATCTTCTTTTTCATGAAGAACATTGGCTTGTACGAGTTGTTCGGCTTCTTTCAGTAAAGCCTGCTTATAAACGAAGTAGCGATGAACCATGCCGTATTTTGGATATTCACGATACCCGATGAAATTTCGGATGAGGCTGATCATTCGTTTTGTCTCTTTGGCTTTTTGTTCACCATCTGGTAATTGCTTCAAGCGATCTACTAACTCTTGTTCTTTTTTCAATGCTTCCTGTCGCCCTTGCTCAAATCTCCGCTTGCTTTCACCTGGTTCAAAGTTTTTGATGTTACTGAGAATCAGGGGGACAAGAGTCGTTGGTTTTTCGCTCCAACGAGGTCTCGTAATATCGATTTCCCCGGCACAGCGCATTCCGTATGTGTTGAGATAAGCAGAGAGAGCGTCCCGGCTTTCCTGTCCACCATCAAACTGAACCAGTTCATCCAAAAAGCTATCATCTTTTACATGCTGTAAGTAATTGATTACTTCCGGATAAGGACGAATTACATCTGCGACATCCAATAGCTCCAGACCCATTTCCGAAGTGATATTGTTTGGCACCGATTGAGAAAGCGTGTCTGCTACGTTTTTTTCACCTAACCACTCCTTCATGTTTTCATTGATCCATGAGGAAGCATTCATCGCAGTCATAATCACACCAAAACCTTGCGGACCAGATAAACTCTTCTTTAATTGCTGAATGTCTTCCAAAATAAAATCAATCAGATCCGCTCCTGATTTCGTTTGGATGTTTTGTTTTAGCTCTTCTATTGATGTTTCACTACGCTTGATCAAATCAGAAACGATTGCCGGATCGTATTCGTTTAGTGTTTGAAAATCCGCAAGCGACGGACCTTGATTGCTTTTACCGGGAGTCTTTTCTTGCTTATCATCTGGTAACGACTGTATAAAATCTCCCCGTTCTATGATGGTCATCAATGCATCTTTTATGAGCGGATCGCCTTTTCCCATAACATCTAATATACTTTCTCTGCTAGCCGGTGAAGCCAGCATAGGTGTAACATCAACAAACAACCTTCCACCGGCTTTACGCATG
>DASWFI010000091.1:0-1934 GCA_036394315.1 Patescibacteria group bacterium | reverse complement strand
AAAGGAACTATGACACCCATGACAAGGAGCTGTTGGCAGTCTTTGACTGCTACAAGGCTTGGCAACACTATCTGGAAGGTTCAGGACACCCAATCAATACAGTAACCAACCACAAAAATCTAGAGTACTTCACTTCCATGATGAAGCTCACATGTTGGCAAGCATGATGGTTGGGAGTATCTTTCCCAGTTCAACCTTCGAATCTGTTTCTGCCCAGGGAGATTGGGTACCAAGCTGGATGCACTTACCTGTTGCTCAGATGTACACCCCAGATCCAGACCAGACACCACACCTACCAATGTCCATCCATTATTCACACCATGGCAGTTGGACCCCCACATCTGTCACGATTCATGACACCAGATCAGGTAACTGATCATGTGACAGGTCAGGTGACTTTTCACCGACCTTTTCCATGTTTGTCTGTGTTTGTTGATGTTTGTTTACATATGTTTGGTCACTTGACCTTTTTGGGAAAACTGTATATAGTTCTCATGCTAAGGGAACCTACTTCCCTTAGCTTCAATATCGACTTCAATACCCTCATACTAAGTCTCTCTGTCTGAGGTAGACCCGGTGACTGGGGGGCCAGCTTATATGCTGAGCCCAAGTCTGCCACTTGGGATCTGTTCCTGACTATGGGGGAACCGATTGTTACAACATCCCATGCCAGTGGACTGGATTACCCTCCTGGAGGACTCTCGGAAACACTGGACCAGTTCTGAATCTTGACAGAGGTTGCTCAACACCTCTCTAGTGACATGTTTGCCCAGACAGTGTAGGCAGGAAAACAGTCCAATATGTGAACCACCCACAGAGACCAATTTGATGGCCAGAGCATGTCATTATTATCACTCTGAAATCCACAATGAATTTGACACATAAAAACTGAGGATTCCACTATGATGCCAGAGGGAGAATAAAATCATGGAATTTTGGAAGTGCTCCAAATGTCGCCATACATATCCTCAAAAATCCAGTGAATTCGTATGATTCTAACGGTGCTATTGCCGTTCCTATATCTACTCTGGGGGATGAGAAACAGAACTTGCCATTTTTCTGTTACCTATTATTCCCTCGGAATCCCCTGAACATATTAGGGTATATTATACGTCGTTGGAAAGATATTTTCAAGGAGGTCACAACGCCGTTGGAATCGTGAGAAACGGTTCAGAATTGATGGAGAAATTCCGGAAATCTGTTTTACGAATTTAAGCCTTAGGGGGAAATGGGGTCTGGACCCCTAACTAAGCCTTCTGGAAGCTTGTGCGACGACGAGTAATTACTTTGGAGGCCACAGAAGATTCTAGAGCGAGGGGAACGAAGATTTCTATTGAAGTCTAACTCAGAAGTACAGAAAAAGCCGGGTCACAATAAGGCTGGATCTTGTTTCCCTCATATCTCCTCTTCCGTCTTATGGATTCTGGTCAAACTTGGAACCTACGGAAAGCTATTTTCAAGGGGCATCTAACGCCACCGGTTATGAGCGATTTGGAGAAGAATTCGCAGAGGACGTCGGGTATTACCGGAAATTAACTCGGCGGTCTAGATTAAGGATATTGGTGCCTTCCGTTTTGGGAACCTCCGTTCTAGTCGCTTTCTCCTCGACGTTGGCAGTCCTCCTTCAGTTCTAATACGTTTTCAAGAGTATTGGGGGTGGTTTTGAAGTAGAAAACTGAGTTTGATTAGTAGGATTTTAAGGGGAGAGTGTTTTATCCATTGGGATTGGCTTGTAAAGTCGAATATTGCAGGACAGAGAAGTGGGGTGGAGTCATGGCATTAGCATTAGGGGCTTCATATATCCGAGTTTGATGTCCGGGTTTCTTTATATTCAGACCAGGGAGTTATATGTACAATAGCAGACAAGTTACAATCAGATTTTTCCCCTCATTCTCTAACTAGCATGTGTGCTGTATCAGACATCTCCTGTGTGA
>DASWFI010000090.1:0-8530 GCA_036394315.1 Patescibacteria group bacterium | reverse complement strand
GCTCAAATTAAAATATGTTACTCTTAATCCGAAACAACTCAAACACCGGATTGAACAACTCCAACAGAAGCTTAAAATGACTGCGCGGCGGAAAGAATTAACTTACCAGCTTCAATAACAGTTTCTAATTATCTAATGCGGCCAATATCTTATGTAAAAGATGGGATACATCGCGGACACGCGCGCTGCCTCCACGAACTCGAGACAAAACAGGAACACCTGCACAAAGTTCTTAAGAGGCTCAAATAACACCTTCTCTTTGGAATCGTATCCACCGATGCTTCAAAACATCGGTGTTTTTATTTGTATGCTCTAGTCGTCCAATATCGAGTTTCGCATGTTGTACGAAGAGTGTTATAATAAGAGTAATTCCCATCCACCAGTCCAGGGTGGAAAAAAATATGCCAGAAACTAAAACAAAACTCCAAAGATACTATCAGCAATTTCTGGAATACCTGGAAATCGAACGAAATCGCTCCAGGCTGACTTTGCGCAATTACGACCATTATCTTAAACGCTTCGTGGATTTTTGCGCCAAGCAAAGCGTGACTAATCCTGAAGACATAGATTTGGAACTGGTGCGCTCGTTCCGACTGTTTCTCAATCGCATGTCTACCAATGATAAAAATTTGAAAATTATCACGCAGAACTATCACCTCATCGCTTTGCGTTCGTTTCTCAAATATTTGGCCAAGCGAGATGTGAAATCCCTGGCTGCGGAAAAAATCGAACTGCCGAAAACACCAGCGCGCACCGTCGAATTTCTGGATATCACAGATGTCGAGCGGCTGATCAAAGCCACTGACGAAGAAAAAGATAAACTCACGCGACTTCGCGATCGTGCAATACTGGAAATGCTTTTTTCCACCGGCCTTCGGATATCGGAACTGATAAGCCTCAAAAAAGACAATTTGAATCTCAAACGCGGCGAGTTTGCCGTGCGCGGCAAAGGCGATAAGATGCGGCTGGTATTTATCTCCCACGGTGCTCTCGAATCACTGAATCTTTATCTGAAAGAACGCCGCGATAATTCCAAAGCGCTGTTTATCCGCCACGATGCGAAAGAATCCGTGGAAAAACAAATGGAATCCATGTCGGAAAAAATATCGGGGCTTACGGCGCGCACTATGCAGCGGATTATCAAAAAATACGCTAAGCTGGCCGGCATCATGAAAAGGATAACGCCACATACGTTGCGGCACAGCTTCGCCACAGATCTGCTCACCAATGGGGCAGATATCCGCTCGGTACAGGAATTACTGGGACATGCGTCCATCTCTACAACGCAAATATATACTCATCTAACCAACAAGCGCCTTCGCGACGTTTACGAAAATTTCCACCGCCGTGGCAAGTAATGTTATACTAGGGTTGTATAACAGCGCAAGGTTCCCAACCCCACGGAGGCAAAAAAATGCGCAAGATCCCTTTTCTTGCCGGCGTTGTGGTGTCGATGCTTGGGCTGTTCCTGAAGCACAAAAAAAGCCCTGAAGCACCGCCCGTCCATGAAACACTACCCTTGTTAAACGACCTGCCAGTGTTCGTTATTGTCACGACCTCTAACTGCGTGTCCGACCGCTTTTCTTTTTGCCTAAACAATATTATTTTCGAGCATGAAGAAACCGATTAGATTTGTCCTTTCATGCGAGGTCGCAAGTTTTAGCTCGAGCTGCGATAAATTCTGGTAAATTTTCGTAGGTCGCAGTTTTGTGAGTGAGATCGTTTTTAAGATTTCGCCCTTTTTACTGCCAAAAAGGTAGCAAAACAAAAAACAGGCTTTCGCCTGCTTTTAAAATTTATGCTCTAACTGTTTCCTTACTTGCTATCTGCTGCCGCCAGAGGGCGGCGTAGAGTCCTTGCTTGCGCAGAAGCTCATCATGATTCCCCACTTCCACTACTTTTCCTTTTTCCAAAACATAAATCCTGGTTGCGTGAGATATCGTAGAAAGCCTATGAGCAATCATGACCGTGATCAGATCCGGATAATTTTTTTCTATATCCTTGATAGTAGACGTAATCGACTCTTCCGTGATCGAATCCAAACTTGAAGTCGCTTCGTCAAAAATTATCAGCTCCGGCTTACGCAATAAAGCTCTTGCTATAGCCAAGCGCTGTTTTTCACCGCCCGAAATTTTAAGTCCGCCCTCGCCGATCCGGGAATCCAAACCCGCATCCCCTCGCTCTACCAAACTCATGGCCGCTGAGGCTTTGAGGGCAGCAAGCATTTCAGAATCCGTGGCGTAGGGAGAAGCAAACAACAAATTTTCCCGGATGGTGCCGGCGAATAGCTGCGTATCTTGTGCTACCAACCCCATTTTGTTTCTGATTTTTTCCAAATCCAACTCGCGCAAATCAGTATTGTTAAACAAAACCTGGCCCCTGGTAGGTTTATAAAGCCCTACCAGTAATTTCACCAAAGTCGTTTTGCCAGCGCCTGATGGCCCCACAAACGCAATTGTCTCCCCAGCTTTGACCTCGACATTTATATCTTCCACGGCTGGTTTTTGGCTGGATTCGTATTTGAACTCCACTTCTTTGAAGGCGATGGAATTGATGCGGCCAATATCTTTCGGGTGCTCTGGCTTTTCTTCGGGTTTAATCTTAAGAATCTCATCCAATCGATCCAGGCTGGCGCGCGCTTCCTGATACTGCTGGGCTACATTTCCAAATTGACCTAATGGATTGAATAAAAAGAAGGAATAAAATAATAAACTGAAAAATTCTCCAAATGTAATGCTATGGGTAAACACCAACCACAGCATGACCAGTTGCAATCCCGAACGCAAAGCATTGATCATAGTGCCCTGGATAAAACTGAACTTACGGATAATCTTTATTTTTTCCAATTCCAATTCCAAAATTTTGCTGTTGGTGTCATTCAGTCTTTTGATTTCCTGGTTTTCCAATCCCAAACTTTTTACCAATTCCACATTGCGAATGGTCTCAGTAGTCGAGCCAGCCAGCGCTGCTGTTTCTTTTATAATTCTTTGTTGAGCGTCTTTTATAGTCTTACTGATGATGTAAGTAGTAAATCCTAAAATCGGGATAATAGCAAAATAAATCAATCCTATTAGCCAATGAACAAAAAAAGCATAGCCAATTACAAATATAATCCCGATTAAAGCGGAAAATAAAATATCTACAGAGCTTTGTATGAACAATTGCGCATCGGTTCTGGCTTTCTGCAGTTTTTGCAAAAATTCGCCACTTCGCTGATCTTCAAACACCGCGTATGGCAGCGAAAAAGAATGCTCGACGGAATGGGAATACATGCTAGTCCCCACTTTTTGGACGATCACATTCAAATAATAATCCTGGAAGTTTTTCGCGACACGGGAAACGAATGCTACACCGACGGAGCCTAGCAGCAACAAAGTGATTCCCTGCAAAAAATCATGAGAAGAAAGCGTGGCGATCCGATTTACATATTTATCCACGATAATCCTGAAAATCTGCGGATCCAAAAGCGAAAACACCTGGTTGATAGTCGCCAAAACCAGGGTGCCAGCTAAAATTCTACGATAATTTTTAAGATAGTTCCAAAGCAAACGCATGAAGGAAGAATACAGTTATTTGCTACTTAAATCAAGACTATCGTCTTAGAGCAAATGCGCTTCAATGAAGAGATTCGGCGGACAGACGAATTAACTCTGCCTGCTGCAGAAAAAGCCGGCAGCCGCGAAGTCAGTATCGCTCTGGCTTTGATCGATCAACTCACCGAACACTTTGATCCAAAAAATTATAAAGATACTTACACGGAAGAATTAAAAAAGATCGTCCACGCCAAAGCCAAGGGCAAGCCGATCAAAGCTGGCAAGCCTGCAAAATATCACAAAGCAACCGAAGTTGCCGACATCATGTCCATGCTCAAAAAGAGTTTACAAAAAGAAAAATCCCGTGCCTAAATTATGCCGTTTGTGCCGTTTGTTTCGAACCGCTACTACACTTACTTGTATCGCAGTTTTGGCTCCGCCTTTGTCTGCCAAAAGGGTGGCAAACAAAATATTGGGCAAAAAGAAAAAGCTTGACTGTCCTTGGAATGCCTTTCCAAGAAACAATCAAGCTAGTGATCTTGTTCGCTCGCTTTCAAATCCGCTTTCACGAGCTGATGGATTTCAGTCATCACGGCCCGCGCCTCGGCGAGCCTGGCGAGCAGTTTGCGAAGCTGTGCAGTCTTGCGCGTTGTCAGGAGCTTCAAAGCTTCTCGTGGATCGAGCTCGTCATAAAGTCGTGACGTGAAAGCTTCGGTAGCTCTTTCAGCTGCCGACTCACCTGTGCCTTTCTCGAGAAATTCGACGAGCTGTGTTTCCCCAGGAAAAGCTTTCCGAGCCCGTGCAATCAGTGAAGCTGGGTAAATCGTTGCCATACGGCCTCCAGCGGCTTGTGCCACCTGTTAGATTTTTGCCGCTTGATAGATCTTCCTCAGAGCCACAATCCCCGGCCATAAATTCTCTGCGGCCCGCCGGAACTCTTCGTTGGCGTTTTCCAGAACCAACGCCATCAGCGCCTTCCCAGCTTGCGTCCACGACAGAGTAGGTTCGATTTCTCCAGACGCTATGGAGCCGGTAGAGGTGGCAGCCTTTCCATCCCGATAGAAAACTACCGAGCATATTGCCGCCTCTGGCCTAACTCTGTGGTACTTCCGGACTTGCACGAAAGCAACTTCTGCTCCGCTGCTGGAAATCCGATTCAGCTTCGCCATCTCATGACTTTCGAGCAACTCGCGCAAAGGCTCGAGAAATTCTGAGCGAAGCCGGTCCGGGTCGTTATGCGCGAGGTTCGGGTTGATGATCATGATTTACTCCCTCGTTATGAGTCCTCCTTTTCCGATTGGTTATAGTAGCATATCCCAGTTCCCAAATCAATGCTGGCGTCGTATAATATTCTTATGTCACTAACTACTTACCGCAAGAAGCGCAGGTTCAACGAAACACCGGAGCCAAAAGGTAAAACGATCAAGGCAACTAAAGCCTTGCATTTTGTAATTCAAAAACACGCAGCCACTCGGCTGCATTATGATTTCCGGCTGGAACACGCTGGCGTGCTTTTGAGCTGGGCGGTGCCCAAGGGTCCGTCTTTAAAGTTAGGTGAAAAACATCTGGCCATGATGGTCGAAGATCACCCGATTGATTATATGAAATTCGAAGGAACTATTCCTGACGGCAACTATGGCGCCGGCACAGTTATGGTGTGGGATTTTGGCAATTACCTGGCTCTGGGCACGCAATCAGTCGCAGAGAGTGAAAAAATGATTACCAAGGGATTGCATGACGGCATGCTCAAATTCGTGCTTAACGGCAAAAAACTCCAGGGCGGATTTGCCCTGATCAAAACCAATTTCGCCGGAAAACATTCCTGGCTTCTGATAAAAGAAAAAGATGAATTTGCTAAAAATATCGATGTGACGAAAAAAGATAAATCAGTTTTGACTGGAAAATCCATGGACCAAATTGCAAAGAGCCATAAAACCTGGAGATCAAACAAATGAAAATGCCCCATCATATCAAACCTATGCTGGCCACGCTGGTCAAAGAACCGTTCGATGCTCCCGGATGGATTTTTGAAATCAAATGGGATGGGTTTCGCGCCGTGGCTGAAATTAGTAAGGGCAAAGTAGAACTTTACTCGCGCAATTTTTTGCCTTTCAACGATCATTTTCCGTCGATAGTGAAATCTTTGGCCAAAATAAAAAACAATATGATCCTGGACGGCGAGGCCGTGGTCGTGGATAAAAATGGAAAATCGCATTTCCAGCTTCTGCAAAACTACAGGCAGACCGGTGGAGGTGAGGGGCATCTGATCTATTACGTTTTCGATCTCATTTACTTAAATGATCGGGATCTACGGAATATGCCCCTGATAGAGAAAAAAAGCTACTAAAAAAATTCCTCCCTAAACTGACGCATATTAAATACTCGGATCACGTGCAAGAGCATGGCATCAAATTCTACCAGGCGACAAAAAAAACAGAATCTGGAAGGAATTATGGCCAAAGACGGCCAAAGCCCTTATATTACTGGACACAGAACTATATTTTGGCAGAAAATCAAAATCAGCCACCAGCAAGAAGCGGTGATCAGCGGTTTTACGGAACCGAGAGGTAGCAGGAAAAAAATCGGAGCTTTAGTGCTTGGCGTCTATGAAAAAGGCAAGTTTGTGTACATCGGCCACACCGGCAGCGGGTTTAATCAAGAATCGTTAAATATGCTTTATAATAAACTCAAACCCTTAATCCAAAAACAATCTCCGTTTGTAATCCCGCCTAAAACCAATGCCCCAGTGACTGGGTTAAGCCAAAACTGGTGGCGGAAGTTAAGTTCGAAGAATGGACAGGAGATAACCACATGCGCCAGCCGATTTTCTTGGCCCTGCGTCCTGACAAAGATCCGAAAGAAGTAAAAAGAGAAATAGCCAAATGAAGAAGGATATGGAAGTCAAAATCGACGGGAAAACTCTCAAGCTCACCAACCTTGATAAAATTTATTTTCCTAAAGAAAAAATTACCAAAGGCGACGTGATCGAATATTATCAAAAAATTGCGCCGTATATTTTGCCTTACCTGAAAGACCGGCCGGAATCCCTCAATCGCCATCCGAATGGCATCACAGGCCCCAGCTTTTTCCAGAAAGATGTGGATCATATGCCGCCGAAGTGGGTCAAAACGAAAAATATATATTCCGAATCGAATGACGCTGACATCAACTACTTGATCTGCGATGACAAGGCGACTTTAATTTACATGGCCAACCTCGGCTGCATTGAAATCAATCCGTGGTTTTCCACGATTAAACATTTGGACAAACCTGATTATGCTGTTTTGGATTTGGATCCGGAAGCTATTGGCTTTGAGAAAGTAATTGAAGTGGCTACTGAAACCCACAAAATCCTGGATAAACTTAAGGTTCCAAATTACTGTAAAACCTCCGGCGCCACCGGCCTGCATATTTATATTCCTCTAGGCGCCAAATATACTTACGATCAAGCCAAAGACTTCGTGCACCTGCTCGGCATGCTAGTGAATAAAAAATTGCCGGCTATTACGAGCCTGGAGCGGAACCCGAAAAAAAGGCAAAAGAAAATTTACCTGGATTACCTGCAAAATCGGAAAGGCCAGACACTGGCTACTCCATACAGCCTCCGGCCCAAGCCCGGAGCTACAGTAGCCACGCCCCTAGAATGGCGAGAAGTTAAGAAAGGTTTAACTCCGCAGCAATTTAATATCAAAAATATTTTTACTCGCTTAAAACAAAAAGGCGACTTATTCAAACCTATTTTGGGAAAAGGAGTGGATTTAAAGAAAGCCTTAACGCAAATCGAGAAGTTTAATCAATAACCCACCCCGGACCCGTCTGCCAGGACAGACGGGCCGATCCGGGTCCATTTCTTTAATTAAATTACTTAAAGTAATTTCTTTTGCCCCTTTTTTCTAGAAAAAAGGGGCGGAAAATATTATTGAACCGTTACCGCAATCTTGTAGTTCTTAGCCACGCTGGATGCCGGCCAATACGGGGTGAATTGAAAAGACTCCCCGGCTTTGAATGAAATTGTTTTTGACTGACCGGCATTGACCGTGCCGCTGTTCACTACTGAACTTTTGAAATCCAAGCCACCGTAATAAGTGTTTGTACCCACGATAAAAGTGATTTGTACGATCGCACCTTTATTCACAGTAATTTGGCTAGGGGTAGCACTGCTATCATCTGCATTTATGGTAAACATCTGAATTGTCGGGGTGGTCGGAGGCGTCGTAGGCGTCGGTGGAGTGGTGCCTGGTGTAGGCGACGCTGCTGTAGGCGGGATCACAGGATTAGGGGAAGCACTGGCAGACGTTTCGCTGGCAAATTTAAACGTGCTTAATATGGTTTTAAAATCCGCGTCTTTCAAATTGCCGTTATCTTGTTTGTCGTAACCTTTCGAGTATCCGTCCACGAAAACATCATAAGCAGTACCGGTGATATAAGCGTATCTTGCCGCTCCCCCTTCACCGTTGCAGGAAACTGCTCTGATCTTCGCCGTGTCCAATTCAATTTTACATTCCACGGGTGCCACTTCAGCGCCTATAGCTGGCTTGGGATTTTTGGCCGCGTCATATACTCCCTGGAATAATTCCACAGCGCTTTTTTTTACGCTCGGATCTTTTAATGCGATAAGCAACAAGCTTCCCACATGCAATCCTCTCACAGGCACCTGATAAGTGCCTAAGACTGAATTATCTGAAACTGATCCGGCTTTCAGATACGGTGGATATGAAATACTGAAACCATGCTTGTCATTGGTATAAACTTTCCAGTCAGTCGTGACTACTGGGGCATCTTGTTTCGGTACATCTTTTACAACCGGAGCCGGGGTAGTTTTCTGATCAGTGACGTTTGTTTGTGGAGTGGGCAGAGGCCCGGATCGGCTGCGTATCACGAAAAATCCAAATCCCATGGCCACCCCGGCGCACGCCAGCATTATAATCAGTATTTTATTGCTTCGTTTCATCATATATTTATTTTAACTCCTTATTTAAACGAATTAAAGCCAGCCC
>DASWFI010000089.1:0-27505 GCA_036394315.1 Patescibacteria group bacterium | reverse complement strand
TCGTTCATTGTGATTGTCATAATTCTCAGTGTGGCGACTCACTCTTTTGTTTACAAGGGGGTTCAAAGCAACTTAAGCTTCAGTATCATTCCCGTTGGAAACAGGGTCTTGGCCCAGTATCATCTTCCATTGTAAAATGCTGGTCCTTGACTAATGAAGCCAAAACCTGCTATTTTATATTGTCAAACTAATGGTGGTTTGATGTCGCAAACAGGAGGACAATATGACACGAGAACGTATGCGTGAGATCGCCTTGAAGTACTGGCATCTAAAACTCAGAGACCCGAACTTCGCAAAGGAAAGGGCTAAAATCCGTCGAAACTCGGCGCGAATTGCAGGTCAGTTGGGCATGACCTCTGCAGAGTTCAAAGGTTTCTTTGTGATGTGTGACTTCACTTCGACAAACCAGCTTACCCACGATGAGCTGACTGGAGAGATCGGTGAAATCGCACTCCGGTTTACCGAACACCGGATCACCGAGGCGGACAACATTAAGATCAACAACGCGCTCCGCCGGTGCGTGATGGATGCTGCTACCTACATCGGAGAGTCTCCTAAGGATTGCCTGGGGTTCATGCGCATCTTGTTGATCGCTAAGATCAACAAGCATCTCTCGTAACTGAAGGCAAGGTTGTTAAAAACCTAAAAGGGTAATTGCACCTCCCCAGTTTCTGGGCAAGGGCAGAATAAGAACCTAACCTCCCTTCAACAAGAAAGGCGTATGATTGGACTAAATATCCTCCATACGCCTTTTCTCTTTGCCCAACAAAAAACTAGCTTTGGCTAATGTCCTTTATTGGGTCGCATAGTGCAGGATGTTAGAACTATTTTATTATTCCAATCGGACATTAAGCGCTAAATAATAACCCGGATAATACAACCCTGTTTCTCTTGTCTTAATGTTAGTCAAGTCCATTCTCCCATCAGGTCTGTCTGTATAAATATTTAGACTTTTAGTTAATCCTATAGTGTATTCAGTTAAGCCATCATAAACGTTCGGATTTTCTTGATAAACCCCGGCTACTTCATTCCTGACAAACAATGGGATATTAGCAATGTCTTTACTAAGAGTCTCAAGCTTAGCAAACCTCAATCCTTTGTTTTTTATTTTAGTTAATAATTCTGAAGGAATGCTTCTCTCTGGGTCTCCTACCCAATAAATAATAGTTTGCTTAGCTTCTGAGATTAAAGAAAATTCTGGTGTATTTCCAATAACAGAATAATTATTCTTGACTACTATATGGGTCCAATCTAAGGCCGGATAACGAACAAACAAAAATAAAACATCAACACCATCATGCAAGGTTATGATTTGGCTGAAATATTTTCCGCCCTTGGCATAAATGGCAGTGTCATCTATTGGATCTATCGCTAAATAGTATTTCCCGTGGTTGTTAAATTTCTTTGTTAAAGGAGTGTCTTCTTCTCCCAGTAGCTGACAGTTGATTAAATCGGTTTTTGAAATAGCCCCTAACAGCAACTCTTGAACTGCTAAATCTGCTTCTGTAACAATATCCGCAGCATGATTGCCCGAATTAAACTTATTATGATGATGAACACCTTTCTGCATTTTGCAAGCCAATTCACCTGCCTTAATAAAAGTCGGTTGAAGTTTTTGCAATATTTCTATTAAAGGTAACTGCTTCATATCTCAATAATAACAAAAACCACTAGCTTTCGCTAATGTCCTTTGTTGGGGTCGCATCGTGAAGGATGTTGAAACTATTCAATAGCATCCATTTACGCCGAATCAAGATTATAGAGATAATTGTCTCCAATGAAATTAAAATCAAAGCACTGGCTGGATTCTTATTTCCAAATCTTACAAGAGTTACAAGTAAACCGACTAATGGCCAGGCTATAAAAACATATGCTGCCCAGCGTTTCCATTTGAATACATAAAAAATTATTGCTAAATCAACAATAGCCACTGCAATAGACCAATAACGTTGAAAGGGACTTGCAAAATGATAGATGGAAACCATCCTTTCAGAAAATAAAAAGAGCACATTTATTGTAAAGGATACAACCAATAACCAAAGCCAAATTGAAAGCAATGCCCCACGTTCTTTTTTCATAAAGTATTTTTATTACCTAACCTATGAGAGAAACCGTAACTTCCCCCTCTGTTCTTTCTAAAAAATCAGCTGCTTTAAAAATCTTCGGCTCGAACCTGTTTTTAATAAATAGAAGAATTGAGTTTAACCTCACAAATCAATGGGATGCTGTGAGAATTGCGTTGCTAAAAAAGTCTGAAATGTCGGAATGTTTGATCTTGGCAGCCCCAGGGGGAATCGAACCCCCATTACACGGATGAGAACCGTGCGTCCTAACCGTTAGACGATAGGGCCTTATTTTTTAACAAGTATATTATACTTGGTTTCTCAGTCTAAATCAAAGCTGAGCTGTTATTGGCAGTTCCTTCTCACCCTTTTTTATTTTCCTAATTCAGTGCGGGAATTAATTTGTGTATATTTACACTTTCCTAAATTATTGCTTGCGGTTATTATATATCCAGTAATTAAACGAAACATTTTATGATTATTGTTCACGATATATTTGTTTGCAAACCGGGCAATGCTAGCAAGTTGGCCAAATTGTTTAAAGAGTCGATGGTCGGCAATAAAGAACTGGTCAATATCATGACGGACATGACCGGCCAGTATAACCGAGTCATTATGGTCTCGCAGTTTGAAAACCTCACGGCTTATGAGAACAGCTGGAAAGCCTACATGAATCCAACCCCGGAAATGAAAGAAGCCATGGCAAAGATGGAAGGGTACACGGATATGTATCTCACGGGCTCGCGTGAAATCTATAAAGTTTGGTAAAGCTCGCTCGCATGGATTTAAAATTAAGAGCAGAAAAATTATGAAGGATACAACATGGGGCCAGGAATATTTAAAAGAGCTGGAAGCAGAAGTAGCAGCGACGCGCAAATGCCTGGAAAGAATTCCGGATGATTTGTTCAAATGGAAACCGCACAATAAATCCATGGACATGGGAACATTAGCATTTATAGTGGCGGATATCCCGAGATGGATCACGACTATGGTCAAAGCCTCTGAGATCGACTTCGTTAAATTCAAGCATGATGAACCAAAGACCACCGGGGACTTGGTTAAATTTTTCGATGAACACATGAAATCCGCCAGAAACGCCCTGCAAAACGTGTCAGACGAAGCGCTGGCTGAACCCTTTTACCTCAAAAACAACGGACAGGTTGTTTTTACTTCTCCCAAGAAAGACAACATCAGCTCGTCGATAAACCATCTGGTGCACCACCGCGGCCAATTAACCGTCTATATGCGCCTGAAAGATATACCAGTGCCTGCCATCTACGGCCCTTCAGCAGATGATCGGGGATTCTAAATGGTTGTCAAAACTCCCAATTTACTCCTGGATGCCATTTGATAATATGGATGTAACATTAAAAAAGGAGAAATAAATGGGATTTAAGGATTTGGACAAATTGGCTGACAAAACTAAAGAAGCAGGCCACAAGGTGAAGGAAAAAGTCAAAGAAGCTTATGAAGATCTAAAGAAGTAATTTAGAAAACACTCTCTTGCGAGAGTGTTTTAATTATTCGACTATTTTTTGTTTCAGGAAATTTATGATTTTGCGATTGATGAGGCTATTGGCCACATGCCTTCGATATTCCGGATGTTGCATATCGTTTAAAGCTTTCTCGTCGTTGGCATAAGTGATTTTTTGCGCTGCTATTTCGCCGTCTATCTCTTCGTTGGTGAGCGCAAGTTTTTCATTTTCTGCCAGCTGACCCAAAGCCATGGAGGATTTGATCCGTTCGGTGCCTCGCGGTTCAAATTCCTTGATCAGATCCGCTTCCTTTTTTCCGATTGATTGCAGGTATTGATCAAACGGCATGCCCTGATGAGCCAGGGTATGTTCGAATTCATGCACCAAATCATGAGCTGCTTCGCCCACCATCTCTGCCGGCAATTCCGAAAAAGTGGCAGTGTCAGTTAATTGGCGGATGGCGGCTATCTCGATTCGCTCTTCTTCCCGTTCCTTTTTTTCCTTCAGGATATTTTCGCGCAGGCGGTTTTTTAATTCATCGACATTCGCCACCCCCACTCGTTTTGCCAGTTCTTCATTGATTGCAGGTTTGATGCGCGCTAAAATTTGCTTTAAATTGATTTTAAACAGAGCCGGTTTGCCGTTGAATTGAGGGGCGTGATAATCAGAAGGGAAGTTAAGAGTAAACTCCAGTTTTTGTCCGGATTTGGTTCCAATCAGTTTTTCTTCGAATCCCGGGATCATTTTGCCCTCTCCTAAAATCAGCCCGAAGTCGCTGGCCTTGCCGCCTTCGATCAAACCCCCGTCGATAAAAGTTTCAAAATCTATAATCACTTTGTCACTCTTCTGCGCTTCGCGCTCCACAGGTTCTTCCTGGGTCAACATTTCCGCCATTTCATCCACAGCCTTATTTAGTTCTTCTTCGGAAATTTTTACTTCCTGCCTTTTTATCTTCTGTTTTTGCCAGTCACCTAGTGTCACTGTGGGCATGAGTGTTATCACGGCTTTGTAAGCGATTACTTCGTCAGTATCAACACTGGGCAGTAAATCAAACCCGATTTTACCGTAAGGATTGATTTTTTCGTCGGCTAAAATTTTACCCAATGTTTCGTTAACAATATCATCCATAGCCTGCTGAATGATCGCCGGCTCGCCGAATTCTTTTTTAACAATTTCATACGGCGCTTTGCCCGGTCGGAAACCTTTGATCGGCTGCGTCGTCGAGATTTGATTGGCGGCTTGGGTAAGCATCGGCAGAGCTTCCGCTCGCAGGATACGCACAGTCAGCTCGAGGTGGTTTTTATTCAATTCTTTCTTATCGATTTTCATGGGGTTCGAATTAATACAGCCGTAATATGATACCTTATTTTTAAAAAAAACCCAAGACCGGGTCCTGGGAATTATCGTATGTTGATCGTGTTGCCTCGCTGCTGTTGCTGCTCTAGCCCCCGCAGCTTGCTGGTGATGCGAGCCTGCGTTTCCGGGGAAAGGAGCGGCTTGCCGCCGAAGAATCCGAACTTTTTGTTGACTTTCGCGCCGTCGATTTCATTCAGTGCGTATAGCGCGAGGTTAGCTTTCTCCTCCGCTATCTCGCTGAAGCGGGTTTTCTGCTCGACGAGGAGAGTGTTGCGCCGGAGCTGCTCCTTCAGCTCATCGAATCTTTGTGAATTCGCTGCTTGCTGCTGCTGCAGAAGGGCGGACTGTCTGGTTTCCAGGGCCCCAAGCTTTTCCATATATTCTTTTTCGAAAGCCTGATGCATTTTTTTCAGTTCTTCCACTTCTGCTTGGGCTTCCTTTATGGAAACCTCCAGTCGCCCTACCGGAGCCGTGGCTTGGCGCACAGCAGCTTCCACATCGGTAAGGAATTGCTTGCGGGAGTCCTCGACAGCCTGAAGCTGCTTCACTCCGTTTTCGAAGTCGGTCCGCGCTGTTGTCAGCTCAATTTTCAGGCTGGCTATTTGCTCTTCGATCGTAGGCGGCGGTTTTGGCACATCAATCTTGAGCTTCAGATCGGGCGGCGGGGCTGGATTGACTACCACCGGAGCCGGTGCGGGAGCTTGGGCTTTGCAAGCCAGAGCCAGCAGCAGGGACAAGCCTAACACGAGTCTTTTCATGGGAAATCCTCCTCCAATGATGGCGCTTATCACTATCTCATAAGGATAAAATCTAAAGAATCAGACAAAAGGACAAAAAATGGTATAATATGAATATATGCCTTCCCCGAAATTTGAAACTAATACAGCGATAAAAGAGGCTGTAACAGAACAGGTCCCGCAAACAAAAGCCAAAATTATTTTCCCTGCCGGCTTTTTGCTGGGTGCAGCGGCTGCGGCGCATCAGGTGGAAGGGGATAATATCAATTCTGACTGGTGGGCGGCGGAGCAGCAGGGTCTTGTTCCCAGATCAGGACTGGCTTGCGATCATTATCATAAATACGAGGAAGATTTTACGATCGCGCATGATATCGGCCTGAATGCTATGCGCATATCGATTGAATGGGCGAGAATTGAGCCGGAAGAAGGACGATGGAATGCTCAGGCGGTTGAACATTATAAAAAAGTTTTAAAGTCCATGAAAGATCAGGGTTTGACCCGCATGGTGACTTTGTGGCATTGGACTCTGCCGAAGTGGCTGGCTGACCAGGGCGGATTTGAAACCAAAAAAGGAGTGCAAGCCTTTGCCAGATATTCTTGGTTTATCGCGCAGAATTTGGGAAAAGATGTCGACCTTTGGATCACTTTAAACGAACCCGAGGTTTACGCTTCTCTTTCGCATCAGCAAGGTGTACATCCGCCGTTTAAAAAAAATCTGTTTCTCACCTGGAAAGTCGTGAAGAATTTAATCAGCGCGCATAAAGCAGCTTATGGCGCGATAAGACGAGCGCGCCCCGACGCGCAGATAGGAATAGCGAAGAACAGCTCGTACTATGAAGCGTATCGCAAAAATAACATTCTGGATCAAATCATATCTTTTTCCGCGGACCGGATTAGTAATCATTATTTTTTGGAAAAAATCCAGAAACAAATGGACTTTATCGGAATCAATTATTATTTTTATAACCGGATCCGTTTTGATTTCAGTAAATTCTATGTGGAAATGAATAAAAATTTCGTGAAGGGGCAGCTGGCCCTGGAAGATCAGGAAACTCGCTCTGATTTGGGCTGGTTTTTGTATCCGGAAGGAATATATCATCTGCTGTTGGATCTGAAAAAATACCGACTCCCGATTTATATCACGGAAAATGGCCTGGCCGATGCCATAGACAATCGCAGGCCAAAATTTTTGCGCGAAACTTTGGGGTGGGTGGTATCGGCCATCCAGAAAGGTGTTAATGTCAAAGGTTATTTTCACTGGTCTTTAACTGACAATTATGAATGGGCATCGGGTTTTGGGCCGCGATTTGGTTTGGTGGAGATAGACTATACATCGCAAAAAAGAACAGTGCGAAAAAGTGCTGTTGTTTTAAAAGAAGTTGAAATCGCAAAGTAAAAATTAAAATTTAGAAAAATAAATTATGATAGCAACATGGGTTCTGATCGCGGCGGCAGGTTATTTTCTTCTGGCCTTCACAGGAGTTGCTGATAAATTTATGGTTTCGAAGGTGGTGCGGCAGCCGATTGCCTATGCTTTTTATACGGCGATCACCGGACCTTTCTCCCTGATTCTTGCTCCTTTTGGGGCCAAGCTTTTGGGTTTACAGGATTTTTTGATGGCATTGGGAGCGGGAGTCAGTTTTATTTTTGGAATTTATTTTTCTTATTCTGCCATCAGCCGATCTTCTGTTTCGCGCGTCGTACCCATCCAGGGAGGACTGGTGCCGTTATTTGTATTCCTTTTCGCTTATTTGATTTTGGGCGAGCGACTTACCAGTTTGCAGGCATTGGGATTTGTATTTTTGGTGGTGGGTGCGGTCATTATTTCCATCAGAAAAGAGCACGGTATCTGGACCAGCAAAGCTTTTGTCTATGCCGCCGCATCTTCGCTATTTTTCGCCCTGTCATCGGTACTGATGAAATATACATTCCAACACAGCAATTTTATTTCCGGCATGGTCTGGACCCGAATGGGATTTATTTTACCCGTACCTTTTATTTTGATGTTTAAGAAAAATCGGCAGGCGATTTTCAATGCCCCGAAAGAGGCGGGAGTCAGAAACGTGGCTCTGTATTATTCTTCGAGGGCTACTGGCACTGTGGGTGGTTTTTTGCAGAGCTATGCGGTATCCTTGGGAAGCGTCAGTGTTGTGAATGCACTGCAAGGCATCCAATTTGTTTTTTTGCTGATGTTTACCAGTTTCTTTTCGATATATTTTCCGAAAGTACTTAAGGAAAAAATCAACGCGGAAATCCTGTTGCTTAAAATTATGGCTATCGCCCTTATTTCCTGCGGCTTATACCTACTATTTTCATGATTCGTAAATTTCTAAAATTTGTTCTGGTTATTTTTGTTGCCGCGTTTTTGGCAGCGTCTTATTTTTATTTTCAATTCAAACCTGCTCCTAAGCCGACCTTTGGCATTACATTTTCCGATGTTTATGCTGAGTCTTTGGGCTTTGATCCGATAGTGGTCTATATGGATATGCTAGTCGATCTTAAACCAAAAAAAATCAGGCTGGTGGCATATTGGGACCAGATTGAACCTGCGAGAGGCCAGTTTAATTTTCAAAGATTGGATCAGATGCTAAGTGAAGCCGGCAAGCGCAATATCGAGGTAATTTTGACTGTGGGACGCAAAGTGCCGCGCTGGCCGGAATGTCATCAGCCGAAATGGTATAGCGACCTGGATTCGATCCAACAGCGGGAAGCATTGATGAATATGCTCAAAATCACTGCGGGTCACTTTAAACATTTCGACGCCATAAAAGCGTGGCAGGTAGAAAATGAGCCATATTTTGTATTCGGCATTGATTGTCCAAAACAAAATCCGGAGATGGTCCTGAAAGAAGTTCAGACTGTAAAGTCCATCGACAGCAGGCCGGTGATCCTCACAGACAGCGGCGAGCAGGGTAACTGGAATTTATTATCCAAGTCAGGAGCTGATATTGTGGGAGTAACCATGTATCGCACTGTATATAACAACCGATTGGGGTACTATAAATATCCAGTCGGTCCCTGGTTTTATCGGATAAAAGCTGGTTATCTGCAACAGTTTGAAAAAAAGCCGGTGATCGGAGTCGAACTGCAGGCAGAACCGTGGCTCTTGTCAGGAATTTTTAACACGCCATTGGACCAGCAAAAGTCTCTTATGAATCCCAAGATTTTTATGGATCATGTGAATTACGCCAAAAACGTAGGATTTTCAGACAATTATTTGTGGGGGGTGGAATGGTGGTATTGGATGGCCAAGAAACAAAACGATTGGGGAATGTGGAAAGCGGCGAAAGATCTTTTTCAAATTCAATAATAGCCGTAAGAGCTGTGGATAGCTTTACCCCAGAGCATCTTTGAGGGAACAGTTAAGAGGAGTTCGGCTCAGGTTTTTCCTACTAATCTTGTAGATAAATCTAAATGCATAACTTACCCTGCATAGTCGTTATTGGGTTAAAATCTATATTTTTGTACAAACTATACAAAAAATAGCCTTAAATTGGCAAAATAGGCTTGATTTTTGTTTAAATAGTTGTATAGTTTATCCATAAGCTGATAATTAAGCAAAAATATGGGGATAAATGAAATCGTAGCCGAAAGTATCGTAAATAAGCTATCTGCCCTTCTTAAGAAAAAGGTGGCAGTAGCCAGTCCGGTGGGTGATATTTTGGCATCCAGTGATTTGGCAGAAACTGGGAAAAATTACGAACAATTGCGCCAGGCCGCTGATGGAAGCCAGGAAATTGAAACTATGGGACCTGCCAGTAAAACTACTTTGTCCCAAGGTATTATTGTTCCTATTTTCTACGGGGGAGAAATCGCCGGCACTTTGTTTATTGAAGATAAGCCCGAAGAATACCAACACTACCGTCATATTATAGGAACTACCGCGGAACTTCTGATCCAGCAGAATATTGTTACCGACAACTTTCCTTATAAGGATAAGATCAAGGATAATTTCGTTTTTGGCTTGCTGCATCGCCGCTTGGCAGTGGAGGACAGCAAGGTTCGAGAAGAAGCGGATTTGTTTGATGTAAATTTAAATCGCGATAAAGTAGTGTTGATTATCAGCGTCGAGGAATTCTGGAATGGCTTATTCGGTAAAAATTTGTCCGCTTCGGAAGATGAAAAACAGACTGTGCTCAGCTCGTACAAGAAGAAAATTTATCAGGCCTTCAGTCAGTTTTTCGGAAGATTGTCCGGCTGCTCCGTGTCATATTTCGGATCAGATACGTTCGTGGTCCTGCTTGATGAGCTTTACAGCATGGACGGCAGGGAAATGGTGGATATGGTACGCAACAAATCGCAGGAATTATATCAGCTGATTTCAAGCCAGTTTGACAAAAGCCAGAATAAAAAAACTTTGATCGGTGTCGGAAGCTTTTATAGGGGCAAAGAAGGGGCGATTCTGGCGTACGAAGAAGCCCGCCGCGCATTGAATCTGGGCTTGAGCATCGGTGAACATAAGATTTTGTATCACATCGACGATTTGGGAATGATCGCAACTTTGGCCGGCGGCAACAAAAAATGGCAGGACAACTTTGTCCGAAGATTGCTAATGAAATTATTAGCTGAAGAGTATTTGCTGGAAACCGTGGAAGTGTTCTTTGACAGGAACATGAGCCTGACCCAGACCTCCAAACAATTGAGCATTCATAGAAACACTCTACTCTATCGGTTAGATAAGATTAAAAAAGTCACCGGCTTGGATCCGCGGAAATTCAACGATGCCATGGAATTGAAAGTGGCTTTGATTCTGAACAAAGTGCTGTATTTGGAGAAAGCAGTTGCAAAACAAATATAAGCATTCGAGTTTTTGTACACTTTGCACAATTTGAGGGAATATTAAATTATAATAATATACGGAGGATTATGATTAGACGTGCCAAGAAGAATTTGATTGTACGGGTAAGGCAAGTAGGCAGAGCCGCTGAAAATGAAGCAGAAATAGCCGCCCGCAGGTTTTTCGGGACGTTTGTAAAAGATATTAAACGTAATTGGGTGGTGGGACTGATGAATCCCAAAAATTGGCAACACCACTTAAAATTAAAAGGAAAATCAAATGTCAGTCAACCTACTAGTCCTATATGAAATCGCTGATAAAGCATCGCGCGTAAAAACGAAGAAAGCGTACAGAGAATTCGAAAAATGGGTTCGCAATATTGTAAGCACTTATCAAGATGCTGCGATAGAAAGGGTGGCAGGTATGCACTTATTTCAATTAAGAGAGCAATTTAGTTATTAAATAAAAATAGAGGTATAGGAGTGAAAATGCTACCTCTATTTTTGTTGTGCAGTTTTGAAGATTGTGGCCAGTAAATATTGGCCAGAGTCTTGAAAAAGACTTGAAAGTCAATGGAGGATTTTCCGGGCGGGAGGGCATAGTGAAAAAAGTGATACGAAACTATAACGATCCGAGATTTCGGAAGTTCATCAAGCATCTGGGAGGTCTGGCAACAATGATGGACATGGAGCATTGGGGCGATCACGATCTCAATGTTGCATGCTTGTCATTTTTGCTGGCAGTTGCTGTGGATCGGCCGCTAGTCGAATGCGATCGAATCGGAAAAGCGGCCTACCTTCACGATCTCGGCAAGCATGCGGCGTGGATGAAGCACTTATTTGCGCCAGGCAAAGGGAAGCACACTCCTGAAGAGGCCAGAGAACGTCAAGAGCACGGCCAGGCAGGAGTCGAGCTTTTTGCTCTTCTGCTGGAAGAGCTCTATGAGGTAGGACAGGAGCGCTTGCGAGCAAGACTTCAACATCAGCTCGATGCGAGAACCATCCAGCTGGTGAACGAATGCCAGATCTACCACGACATACCTTATGTCCGAGGCCAGAAAGACATTCCGCTCGTGGGTCGGATCTGTCGGATCGCGGATGCTTACGATACCATGGTGGCCAAAAACCACTGCGGTCGAAAGTACCGCAAACGCAAAACCGATGCGCAGGCTCGGGAAGAGCTGCTTCGCTGCTGCGGTATTGACTTTGATCCTGATCTGGTGAGGCTGTTCCTAGATCTAGTGCTCATCCCGTTGCAGACGAAAGGACGCTCCTTTCGTCCGTTCAAAACGGCGCCAACGGCGTCGACCGCGCGCATGAATTGACCGCGAGTCGCTGACTCTCGGTCTCTTTTTTTTACGTTGCTATTGGGGGCTGGTCTGAGGCTGGAGTGAGGCTGATATTTTTTGTCAGATCTTCGAAGTCGGGCAACTCTTTGACATCCTTAATCCCCAAATGCTGCATGAATTCCAAAGTTGTTTTATAAAGCTGCATGCGCTTATCGGAAGGCGACTGGATTTTTTCGATCAGTCCCCGAATCAGAAGATGGCGGAGAGTGTATTGGGAATTAACGCCGCGGATATTTTCAATCTCAGCCTTGGATACCGGCTGACGATACAAAATAATCGCCAAAGTTTCCAGGGCGGCATCTGTCAGTTTTTCCCGCAATTCCAAAGACAAGAATTTTTTCACCAATGCGCTATTGTCCGGATTGGAAGCCAGCTGTAATTTATTATTATGAGCTAAAAGGATAATGCCAGAGATTTGATTGCCAGCTACGAGCTCGGTCACCGCAGTTTTAAGTTCGTCCTCGGTAATTTCCAGGACGTCAGAGAGTTCTTTCATGGATACCGGTTTTCCGGCTACGAATAAGATCGAAAGAATTTGGCTTTTAAGTTTGGCTGATTCCATTGGTTTCGGTCCGTTTAATAATTATGTCTTGGAAATGAGCGCTCTGCTCCAGAGAAACTAATCGTTGTTTAGTTAGTTCTAATAATGCCAGAAACGTCACTATAACTTCAGTCTTCGATTTAGTATCTTTCAAAAGGCTTGAGAGCGAAGTTTCGAGTTTGCCTGCGATTAATGCCTGGATATGAATGATCTTCTCGGAAATAGAAACTACTTCTTTCATCACTTGCTGCGGCAATCGGATTATATTCTTAAGTTCAGCGGCCACATTCCGCAGGCTGTTGGTCAAAATTTCAATACTGACATCCGGATCCGGTAAAAATGTAACCCGTTCATAGAAATCCACGTCTCTGGTCCACAATTGTTGTCTTTTTAGATCCAGCCTTTTAAGGTGTCTGGCCGCTTCTTTGTATTTTTTATAAAGCAATAATTGCGTAGTCAGATCAAATGCCGCTTCTTCTTCCTCTTCTCCCAAGTCCAGGTTCGGCAGCAGGGTTTTGGATTTGATCACCAAAAGTTTAGCCGCAATCACCAGGAAGTCAGCAAGATTGATAGGATTTTTTTCCTGCAGGTTTTTTACATAGTTCAAAAATTGTTCCGTAACTTTTGCCAAAGCCACAGTGGAAACATCGAGCTGTTGTTCTTCTATGAGTTGCAGGAGCAGAGCCAACGGCCCTTCAAATTGTTCTGTCTTTATTTGAACCATTATTTTTTTATTGCAAAATTGCCTTGAACAGGGTTTTCGAGGACCAAATAATCTTTAATGCTCATCACTATTGATTCTGTATATGATCCGGCGGGCAAGTTTATTTTTTTATTCTTTAAAAGTTTCTTATCTATAAACAACGGCAGTTTAAACAAAGATCCAAATGGGGGAATCAGGCCGATCTTGGTTTTTAGCTTCTGGTTAATATCTTTTTCTTTGGCCATCGAAATTTTATCAGTAGTCAATTTTGAAAGCGCTTTGAAGTTGCAGTTATTGCCCGCGGGCAATACAGCTAAATAAAGATTCTTCTTGCCTTTGAGCAGCACCGCTTTGGCTACTTCTGTCAGCTTCACATCCTGGGTTTCAGCCGAATCAAAAGCCGTGAACACCTTTCGATGTTCTACCAGCTCGTATTTGATTTTACTTTGTTTCAGGAGTTTCTCTAGTTGTTTGTTCATTGCGCGGAGGAGTTGGTTTATTGACTAAAGCGTTGATTAAGTTCAAAAGTATGATAATAAGCACCGCATAATTTGATACGGTGGGTTTGTAGCCTGTAAAGACTGCACCAGCACCGAAAACAAAATAGATAAGTCCCAGGACCATAACCAAGATTCTTGTGTTTTTTTGGAAATTATACCAGCCAGAAGAGGTAGAAGGGTCAAGTCCAGGAGCATACATATTATTTTTTCTCCTTTGATTTAGGTAATTCCACCTTGATATGCAGTTCTTTGAGTTGTTTATCAGTCGCGGTCGAAGGCGCATCCATGACCGAAGTTTGACCAGAGGAGTTAACTGGGAAAGCGTTAACTTCGCGAATATTTTCTTCGCCAGCTAACAACATAACCAAGCGATCAAGGCCAGGAGCCATGCCGGCATGAGGCGGGGCACCATATTCGTAAGCATTAATAAGATGGCCGAATCTTTCTTCGGTTTGTTCGGGGGTGAGTCCCATTAATTCAAAAACTTTTCTCTGAACATTGGGATCAGAAATGCGGACGCCGCCGGAAGCTAGCTCAAAACCATTGCAAACCAAATCGTATTGCTGCGCGCGTAAGCTTCCGAGATCTTCGCCTTTGAGCAATTTTTCTACATGTTCAGCTTTGGGTGCGGAAAAAGGGTTGTGGGCAAAGGTCCATTTTTTTTCATCTTCATCCCATTCAAGCAAGGGGAAATCCACGACCCAGGCAAAAGCCAGGACGCCCGGATCTTTGTCTTCGCCTCGAAGATCAAATTTATCGGCGCCAAATTGCTTTACAGCTTCTTCATGCGTAAAAACGGGAAAAGGTTTTTTCAGAACTTTTTTGCCGCAGGCTTCTGCAACGTGAATCATCAATCCTTCCACCAAATCCAAAACATCCCGCTCTTTCACAAATGACATTTCCAAATCTATCTGCGTATGTTCCAGTTGGCGATCACCGCGCAGATCTTCGTCGCGCATGGCCCTGGCCAATTGAAAGTAGCGGTCTAAACCCGCAATCATTAGAAGCTGTTTGTATTGTTGCGGAGCTTGAGGCAGAGCGTAAAATTTCCCAGGCTGTAATCGTGAAGGAACCAGGAAGTCACGGGCGCCTTCTGGAGAGCTTTTCGTCAACATCGGAGTTTCGATTTCCACGAAATCATTTTTGTGCATATATTCGCGGACCAAGGTTGTAACTTTATCCCGCAAACGCAGATTCCTCTGCATCCGCTCACTCCGAAGATCCAGGTACCGATATTTCATCCGCGCTTCTTCGTTGACTTTCAGGGTATCTTCGTTGACTTCGAATGGCAAAGCTTTGGCTTTGCTTAAAATGGTAAGTTTGGTGACTTCCAGTTCAACTTTTCCAGTTTCTATATTCGGATTGATTTGTTTCTCCTGTCTGGGGTTGATTTTTCCCTCAAGCTCGACTACAAATTCATTCCGTAGTTCATTTGCGGTTCGGTGAGCTTCTTCCGAAATTTTGGGATTGACCACGACTTGGATCAGGCCTGATCGGTCGCGAATATCCAGGAAAATCAATTTGCCATGATCGCGGCGGATATTGACCCAGCCTTTGATAAGAACTGTTTCGCCAGCTTTGTTTATCGTATCTTTTATTAGTGTTCTATTCATTTCAAAAAGTTAAAATATCCTACAAATTATACCATAAATGATAGGATTGACCAAGAACGTGGTTAGGTATATATTTTACGTATCCGAAATTCGGTGAGTGAGGAGGACATATGGCCAGAGGGTTTCTAGGGATGACGCCCGAAAAGCGCCGGGAGGCCTCGAGCAAGGGAGGTAAGTCGGCGCACGAAAAGGGCAGCGCCTATGAGTGGACGAGTGCCAAGGCGCGAGATGCTGGTCGCAAGGGCGGCATCGTTACTCAAAAGCGTCGTCGCGAGGTGCTCGCCAAGCCCGCCGCGGAAGTGGTGGAGTCGTCGGACGACGGCGTGACGCAGCCACCGGCGTAGCCCAGACAGCAAAGGAGTCGTATGGCGAATAAACGGGTTTCGACCTCACCAAGCTACGACCGAAGATTCGGCAACGACTCGGGTTGAGCTACTAGCCTCCTATCCAAGGAGTCGACAAGCCGCACGGCATTATGCGGCTTTTTTCTTTTTCCAAATTGTTGACGAAATAACGTATTGCTTGTAATCTTTTCATACGGAGGAAAACATGCAGCAAGGGCTTACGACGGTACACGCATCCGATACGACTGAGCAAGTTCCAGCGACGGCATCCAAGTTCAACTATATCTTCACCAGCAGCATTATGTCAGCGCTTGCTCGTCGGATCGAGAAGATAGCGGTGTATCCGCGTATCCCGGTTCTCATCACCGGCGAAACAGGAGTGGGCAAGGAAGCTGCTGCCCGGTATCTTTATCAGAAGACTCGCTTCGTAAACAATCGTAATGGGCCATTTCTCAAGGTCAACGTCAGCGGCATACCGGACTCCCTCTTTGAAGATCAGTTGTTCGGTCACGAACAGGGCGCTTTCACAGACGCGAAAACCCTAAGCCGCGGATTACTGGAACAGACGCAGCGCGGCGCGGTGTTTCTGGATGAGATTGCGGAATTAACTTGGGTCAATCAGGTCAAGCTTCTCAATTTCCTGGACGACTACAAGATCCGTCGTCTAAGCGGCACCAAAGACATCGCCGTTGACGCGAGAGTGATTTCGGCCACCAACGCCGAGCTTCCGACTCTAGTGGCGCAAAAGAAGTTTCGCGAAGATTTGTACTATCGGCTGACCGGCTACACTCTCGTCATCCCGCCACTTCGGGAACATCTGGATGATATTCCGTTCTTGGTGGCCGAGTTCATTCAGAAGATCAACCATGAGAACCGCTGTGAGGTTAGCTTCAAAGCCAGTGACAACGTGATCAAGTTGCTCCGCATGCATTCCTGGCCTGGAAATGTCCGAGAGCTCTATCATGCAGTAGAGCGTGCGGTTCTGAATTGCGACGGCGAGAAATTGACGCCGGAAGATTTCGAGCTGCAGCAGCCAATCCCGAAGTCGGAGCCGCAGAAGGAAGAGTGGCTTGGCAGCGATCGACATGTTAACCTGATAGTTGAGGAACACATCCTCGCCGTGATGCGTAAATACCAGGGTAATGTGACGCGGGCATCGGGTATCTTGGGATACAGCAGGCACGGACTGTCCAACAAGCTGAGCAGGATCATGATGCGGCGGGCCGAAGCCGGACAAAACGACACCTCCAATGAATAGTAATTCGTTGGAGTTTTTCTTTTTCCACAAGAGTTTGTGCTATAATTGATAAGAAGCAGTAACTAGTAACAGTAAACAGAAATAGAAACAAAATGCTTAACAAAATTGTTCTTGATCTGGAAACGCAGAAATCATTTGAAGATGTTGGAGGATTTGGGAAAAACCATTTGCTGAAAGTTTCAGTCGTGGGAGTTTACTCGTATGTCCTTAATAAATACATGACGTTTACGGAGAATGAGATATACCGTTTGGGAGAAATGCTCTCCGAGGCCGATCAAATTATCGGCTTCAATACGATTAATTTTGATTATCAAGTCCTACAGCCTTATTTAAGTTTCAAACTTTCGGAAATCCCATCTTTGGATATTTTGCAGGAAGTCGAAAAGCTTATCGGCCACAGAGTAAAGCTGGACAACCTGGCGCAAATGAACTTAGGAGTGGGAAAGAGCGGCGATGGGTTGCAGGCTCTGAAATTCTGGAAGCTCGGGCAAATGGAAGAATTGAAAAAATATTGTCTTGATGATGTAAAAATTACCAAAGAGCTTTACGATTATATTCAAACTTACGGTAAGTGCGCATACAAGGATTATTTTGAAACCAAAGAAATCCAGCTTAAATTTGCTGAACCAGTCGCCAGAAAACCGTTAACCAGACAAGCGGCATTGTTTTAGTAAAAAGAGGAAGTAGTAAGTATTAAAGTTAGTTATGAAGAAAGCCTATTTAATTATTTCTGGAATTATGGTCATAGTCAGCTTGCTGGCTTTTTTCATTTTTATTCCAGCTTTCATGGGCAGACTGGAGCTGAATCCGATTATCGCGCTGGGAAGTTTTTCTTTCAGGTGGTATGGCCTGATTTTGGCAGGAGCAATTCTATCCTCCTATTTTGTGGCCAGAAAAAATGCCTGGAAATTTGGCATCAGCACCAATGATGTGGATGATTATTCCTTTTGGGTCGCGATCGTGGGTTTTTTGGGCGCGAGAATATATTATGTATTGTTTAATTACAGTTATTTTTCACAACACTTGGCTGAAATCTATCGGGTATGGCATGGCGGGCTTTCGATTTACGGCGCTATCTTATCGGGCTTAGTTTTCAGCTATTTTTATTCCAAGAAAAAAGCATACTCTTTTTGGCAGCTGTTTGACTTAGTGGCATTAAGCCTGCCTCTGGGACAGGCGATAGGGCGGATCGGGAATTTTGTGAACCAGGAAGCTTTTGGTTTGCCGACAGAGCTTCCCTGGAAGATGTATGTCGCTCCACAGTACAGGCCGTCACAGTTTGCTTCCTCATCATTCTTCCATCCCACTTTTCTTTATGAAGCGCTGTTCGATCTGGCGGTGTTTTTCATTTTGTATAAACTTTTGGGCAAAGTTAAAACCGGAAATCTCGGGCTGGCCTACCTGGTTATTTATTCTTTGGGCCGGTTTTTTATCGAAAGCATCCGACTCGACAGCTTTTTTATCAGCGGATTTAGAGTGGACCAAGTAGTGGCTTTTTTGATCATAATTGCAGCAGGATATATCGCTTTACGCAGGCAGTCAAAATTGGTATCCTAAGTAGGTCATGTTTACTAAAATTTCTTCTTTAATATTGGCTATTTTGATGTTCCTGGTTTTTCTCGGGAGTGCTGCAAATTTTTATGTTTTTGCCGCTTCGGTAGTCATTTTGATTTTCGCTTCTTTGGCTATAAATTTTAAGCGATTGAATTTCACCTGGCCGCATCTGATGCTGCCAGTTATTTATTTACTGGGGAGCGGCAGCATGTTTGCCATCATAAGCAGTCCGACTCTTAGACTCGTATTTCTAATCCTGGCATCGACTGCATTTTATTTTTTGGAAGTTAAACTCGGCCGCGAAAGCCATTTTCTGCAAAATATTTATTTGCTTTCAGTATTCGCTTTCTATTTTGCTTTGTTCGCCATTCAATTTTATTTCAATCTGAAAACTTGGTGGATTATTCCGGCGGCGTTTGTACTCACTTACCTCCTCAGCATCCAGGGATTTGCTGGTTTCAGCCTGCCCTCGAAAAGATATTTTCATTTATTAATTGCCATGGTCTGCACTGAGGTCACCTGGGCCTTAAGTTTTTGGCCTACGCACTTCTTCGTGGATGCCGTGATTTTGTTTTGTTTCTTTTATGTGCTCTGGCTGTTTTCTTTCTCCGCTTTTTTTGGTAAACTTACCAAGCAAAAAATTTATTGGCAGCTGACGTTAGTCGCCTTAGTTTTGATTTTAACCTTAACCACAGCGGCATGGAGACCACTTCGATGAAGAAAAAAATTGACTGGAACAAATATAGCCAGTTTCAACAAAAAGTTTATCATGCAATTATGAAAATTCCGGCGGGCAAGGTTTTAACTTATGGCCAGGTGGCTAAATTAATTCGAAAACCGGGAGCGGCCAGGGCGGTGGGCTCGGCATTAGCCAAAAATCAGGATGCGCCATCTATCCCGTGTCATCGAGTCGTGGGTACTAACGGCATGGGCGGATATAGCGGCAGAGGTGGAATTAAAGGAAAAATTAAACTTCTTCAAAAAGAAGGCTACAAAGTTTCTGGATAACAAATTTATGACTAAAAGATTATTTTTCCTGATTGTTTTAATTTCTTTCTTTGTCGGCGCTTTGGGCAGTATTCTTTTGAGCAGATTTTTTATCCCGTATTTCGCCACTGCTACGGGTTGGCAATCTTTAAATAAATTAGTGACGAGTTCTCCGATTATCATCAATCGTACTAATGAGGTGCAGCTGAATGAGGGTGTAAATTTAATCGATCTGACCAAGCAGGCGGGAAATATTACAGTGTCGCTTTTTTCCAAGGACGCCAGTGCAACTTTTTTGGGCAATGGAGTCATTATGACTTCGGATGGCCTGATCTTTACTTCTAAATCCATCTTAGGCACTCAGCGCGAACTCACAGCGGTTTTATATAACGGGAACGCGTATAAGGCTACTGTCCGGGCCGTTGATCCCAAATCCGACATCGCAGCGCTCACTATCGAAGAAAAGAATTTGACCACTCCTTCTTTCGCCGACGGTTTCGGATTGAGCCCAGGCCAGCGGATTTTGGTTTTAGGTCAGTCCAACCTGGCGTTTAATCGAAAGTTGGCCCAGGGTTTCGTCACCAATACAGCTATGAATAATAAATCTCAGCTTTGGCGTACTTATTCCACAGAAGTTCTGGAAGATTCATTCGAAACCGATGCCGATGTAAATGCTGCTGGATTTGTAGGAAGTCCGGTTATCAATCTCAACGGAAAGCTGGTGGGCCTGGTGGGATCTTCGTTGCAGAAAATTGTGATTACAGAAAATATCCAAAGCGCTCTTAGTTCGTATTTGAGCAGCAATAAAATTATAAGGCCGCGTCTGGGATTAACTTATTTTCAATTATCTAAAACTTTGGCCGTTTTGCGCGGCTTGGATCGGGCCGGGGTGCTCGTGGCAAAAACAGATCCGGGCAGCCCTTCTGCTGGCAAATTTTTGCCAAATGATTTGATTTTTGAAGCTGACGGCAGAAGTGTGGAAAGCGAAAGCTTCGAACAGGTAATAAACAGACACTCTATCGGCGAAGTTAAATTCAAAGTATTGCGGGCTGGCAAGGAAATGGAAGTTATTGTTAATCTGGAACCCACAAAGTAATATGGATTGTATTTTTTGCAAAATTATTGCAGGCGATATTCCAGCGGATATAATCTACGAGGACAATAAGGTCCTGGCGTTTATGGATATTCGGCCTGTTTCCCGCGGGCATGCTTTGGTAGTGCCGAAAGTTCACGGAGCCGATATCGTGGATACGGATGACGCCGCCATCTCGGATGCTATATTGCAAGCCAAAAGAATTGCAGTCGCGATTCAGCATGCCCTGCAAGCCGATGGTTTTACGATTAGCACCAATCGGGGCGAAGCCGCAGGGCAGACGGTATTTCATTTGCATTTTCACATTATCCCGCGATACCGAAAAGACGGTCTTCAGCCGTGGCCACATCAGGAGATTGCTCCCAAAACTCGGTCAGAAATTGCCGGGGAGATCAAGAAACATCTATGAAATATTTAGTTACAGGCGGAGCGGGATTCATCGGCTCCAATTTTATTCATTATCTATTTGAGAAATATCCTGACGCAGAAATTATAAATTTGGACAAACTTACTTACTCGGCAAATTTGGATAGCTTGAAGAAATTTGAAAATGATCCTCATTTTAAATTTGTAAAAGGTGATATCGCCGATACGGCAGTGGTTAATGAATTAGTTCCGCAAGTCGATGTTATCGTTCATTTCGCGGCGGAAACTCACGTGGACCGATCCATCCTTGGTCCAGCAATGTTTATCCAGACCAATGTGGTGGGAACGCAGGTCTTGCTTGACGCGGCTGTAAAGCACAAAAAGCGTTTTCATCATATTTCGACTGATGAGGTTTTTGGTGATCTGGACCTGCATGGAACAGATAAATTCGACGAAAAAACTCCATACAATCCATCTTCTCCTTATTCGGCATCCAAAGCCGCGTCCGATCATTTGGTGCGCAGTTATGTCCGCACTTATGGTTTGCAGGCAACAATCAGCAATTGTTCAAATAATTACGGGCCGTATCAATTTCCTGAAAAGTTAATTCCACAAACTATTATTTTTGCGCTTCAAGGCAAAAAAATTCCAGTTTATGGAAAAGGCCAGAATATCCGGGATTGGATTTTTGTACAAGACCACAACTCCGCAGTGGATTTGATTTTGAAAAAAGGTAAGTCAGGCGAAACGTATTTGATTGGAGCCGAGAGCGAAAAGACCAATTTAGAAGTAGTAAAAACAATTCTTAAAATTTTAGAAAAATCCGAAGGCCTGATTGAATTTGTGACTGACCGGCCAGGACACGATCTTCGTTATGCCATAGACTCCGGCAAGATTCAGAGAGAGCTGGGATGGAAACCAGTTACTGATTTTGAAAAAGGCCTGGGAGAAACCGTGAACTGGTATCAAGAAAATGAATCGTGGTGGAAAAAATAATATGGAAAAAACGACGGAATTTAAAATTAAGCAAACTGAAATCCCCGGGCTTCTTGAGATTGATATTTCTCTGATCGAAGATGCGCGCGGCTGGTTTCAGGAGAAATTCCAGAAAGCGAAATTAGTCGCAGCTGGTTTTCCCGAAAGTTTCAACCCCGTACAGCAAAATATTGGCTATAATAAAACTGTGGGGGTGACTCGTGGAATTCATGCCGAACCCTGGGACAAATATATTTCAACTATTTCTGGAAAAGTTCATGCAGTTTTTGTCGACTTGCGATCCGGAGATAATTTCGGGAAAAAAGTTTCGATTGTGATGGATCCGAAAAAAGCTGTTTTCGTGCCTCAGTATGTTGGCAATTCTTATCAAGTTCTGGAACCAGATACTTATTACTCTTATTTAGTAAACGCACATTGGATTCCGGAAGGAAAATATTTATCCGTAAATTTGGCTGATCCGGATTTGGCAATTCAATGGCCGATTAGTTTGGATAAAGCGATTATTTCTGAAAAGGACCGTAATGCTCCGATGTTGAAGGATAAGTATCAATAGACGTGAATTTTAATATATATTATACTAATACTGACTATGAAGAATAAGAATACCATACAAAAAGGTTCTGTACGTTATATTGTTTTTAAAGAAGACAGTACTTGGTATGCTGTTGGTTTAGAATTTAATATTATTGAGTCTGGGGATGATCCAAAAGAAGTGTTATTGTTTTTGTTTGAAGCAATGAAAGGCTATGTCAAATCTGCTCGGAAAATTAAATCTCGTCCACAAATTTTAAATCAAAAATCTGACGAAGAATATGAACGACTTTGGAATAAATTGATTGAAAACTCAAAGAATGGTAAAGAGAGCTCAATCAAAACTCCGGTCTATACATTTGGAAGAACTTTAGCTTTCGTTTAGTATGTCTCCCAGAGGTATTTTTAATTGGACTTTCAATGATGTTGTTAGGTTTTTAAAAGATAATGACTTCTCACTCAATCACATTGAGGGTAGCCATTATTTTTATACAGGATATCAATTTAAACAACGAACTTTAAAGGGTATTATTCTACAATCAGGGATTCCCAAAGAAAAGTGGTTACA
Source organism: Patescibacteria group bacterium (assembly GCA_036394315.1). Lineage (GTDB taxonomy): Bacteria > Patescibacteriota > Doudnabacteria > UBA920 > O2-02-FULL-48-8 > DASWFI01. Next base: position 4,695 of record DASWFI010000089.1, on the reverse strand, counting down.
ATAATGAAGGTTTTAATTTTAGGCTCAAAAGGAAGTTTGGGGCAGACCTTTTTGGATGTGTACAAAGATATGGAAGTGACCGGCTGGGATCGCGATGAGCTGGATATTACGGATGAGCAAGTAGTTGCTGCAAAAATTGGAGAATTGAAACCCAATTTGATAATCAACTGTGCGGCTTACAATGCGGTGGATAAAGCAGAAGAAGATCGAGCGGGCGCGGAATTGATTAATGGTAATGCAGTGGGCTACATAGCCAAAGCGGCCAACCAGATTGGCGCCACTATGGTTCATTTTGGCTCAAACTATGTTTTTGATGGAAGCAATCAGGAAGGGTATAATGAAGATGATCAGCCCAACCCTCAATCCATGTACGCTAAGTCCAAACTTATGGGTGAAATGGAATTGGCTGGAAACACGGAGAACTATTATCTGGTTCGTACAGCTTGGTTGTATGGGCGGCACAGTGAAACTGGCAAGCCAAGTTTCGTAGACACCATGCTGAAGCTGGCAACTGATGGTAAAGAGATCAAAGGGATCACGGATGAGTTTGCCAGCCCGACGTATGTCTTGGATTTAGCCCAAGCGACCCGAGCACTGGTAGAAGAAAAAAAGCCTTTTGGCACATTTCACCTGACCAACAGTGGAGTGGCTAGCTGGTATGATTGGGCGCAGGAAATTTTCAAAATCAAGAATTTAAAGGCGAACCTCACGGAAGGCAAACGAAAAGATTTTAATCGATTGGCTGTCCGACCCCAATATGGAGTTTTGAATAATACGAAGTTTATGCAGCTAAGGCCGTGGACCGAAGCTTTGAAAGAATATCTATCATGAAATTAGTTTATTCAGGATCACAGCCAGAAGCAAAAATGATGCAGGAAATTTTGACTAATGCGGAGATTAAATCAATATTAGAACTTTCTCCCAGCGGCTTGCACGGACTCAGAACAGAAATTGCAGGTGGTTCTTTGCCAGGCGAAACTTGGGAACTTTTGGTCCGGGATGAAGACGAAGAAAAAGCTAAGGAACTATTACCAATATGAAGGGAATAATTTTATCGGGCGGTTCGGGGACAAGACTGCATCCGCTTACGAAAGTGACAAGTAAGCAGCTTTTGCCTGTGTACGATAAACCCATGATTATGTACCCGCTTGAGACTTTATTGAAAGCCGGGATCAAGGATATTTTGATTATAGTCGCACCAGATCATGCGGGAGATTATCTCAAGCTGCTCGGCAGCGGCAAAGAATTCGGCGCCAGATTTGCTTATGAGGTGCAAGACAAACCGGAAGGCTTAGCCCAGGCATTTTTGATTGGTGAAAATTTTATCGATGATGACAGCGTGTGCATGATTTTGGGCGATAATATTTTCGAAGATGATGTTTCAGATACTATCAAAAATTTTAGAAGCGGCGGACACGTTTTTGCGAAAGAAGTACCGGATCCTGAACGTTTTGGCCAAGTCCGTTTTGATGATAAAATGAATGCAGTAGAGATCGCGGAGAAACCACAAGTGAAAATCTCCGATTATGCCATTACAGGCTTGTATATTTATGACTCCCGGGTGGTAGAAGCAGCAAGGCTTGCCAAGCCGTCCGCACGCGGGGAGCTTGAGATTACCGAATTACATAATTATTATTTGCAAAAAGGCGAGCTGAAGGTAGATATTCTGAAAGGTGAATGGATCGACGCTGGAACTTTCGAGTCATTATTTAAGGCCAGTGAGTTAGCAAGAAAAAAAGAATTAAAAGGAAATTAACAACCTACTCGACCTCTGAATAGTTAAAACAAATGTACAAACCACTATTTAACGAAAGAAAACAAAAATTACTTTCCACGCTTATAGTTACAGTGGGTGCTTTCTTGGGGTTTGAAGCGCTGAGTTATATAATCGGCATTTACCAGCTTAAGGGTAGTTTGTACGTCGCGATTTACGTTTATGCTTTTCATATTTTCTGGCTGACTTTTCTTTTTGACCTTCATTTAAAAAAGCGGGGAGTGCTGGCCAATGCCAGAATAAACCATCAGGGCTGGAAGATGCTTCAGATGGCTTTCGTGGACAGGATCGAACATGTACGCCGCTGGGAATATTTGCGCCATTACCAAAATTATTTAGTTTTGCCAGGGTTCATTTACTGGGCCACAGTGATACTGATGTTTTTAAATCCATTCAATATGGGACTCAAGCAAACTGTTATAGTTTGTTCTACATTCGCTCTCAATGTGGCGTACTGGTTTATGAAAGAGCATATCAGCCGGCGGCTGGAGCATGAGGATCATTGGATCAAAGCCCTGTCTTTGGTAAAATTGTATGCGGCGTTTATAGTTTTTTCTGCCGTTTTGGGCGTGACGTTTTATTTCGGGTACCATGTCAGCTTTTTATTTTCAGCTGTGGTCAGTATGACCTTCCTGCTGATTTATCAAGCCTTATTCCAGCATCGGTTGCTTAATTTTTCCATATTTTTTTGGATCGCGATTATATCGCTGGCTATGGGTATAGTTTCGCTTTGGGTTTACAGCAATTGGAGCGTGGAATATCTGACCGCGGGACTAGTCATGCTAGCTGTTTATAATTCAATGTGGGGAATTTTACATCATTATTTGGAGCATACGCTTACAAAAAAAATCGCCTTTGAGTATCTGGCGATGATGATTTTTATCGTGTCGTTTGTTTTTGCCAGCCACAATTTCAACCAAAAAGTGATATAAAAAAAGCGTCTATTAATCAGATAGGCGCCTGATATCTTTGGGACGAGCATGCCGAGGGTTCGGCGACTTTAATAACTCCTCCTTGAGCTCCTTGAGCAGATCTAGATGTTTTTGCGTCGTGGCAGCCATGTCATCCGCTAAAGATCCCAAAAGGAAGGGTGCCACCTCCGGACCAGTTGCCAGACCTGCACCGATGGTCATGATAAAGGCTAGAATCAGCTCGTCAGCTATAGCTTCAGAATCCGGGCTTGAGCTATTTTTGACTGACCAGTTGGCACTGACTCCCGCCCGTTCGAAGCGCCAGATTTGCGCACAGGATATTTTTTGCGGAAGAGGGGTGATGCTGGACACATTTTTTTGTTCAACTATGCGGCCACGCATGTAACCGACGCCGAACCCGAGTGGAAACAAGGCAACCACAAGTACTGCTCGGACAAATTGTCGCATGATCCCTCCTGCGTATTGGCAATCAGATTAGCAGGAAAAAGTCCTAAAATCAAGCACAAAAAACCCTCATGGATTCTGAAATAGTATTACAACCAATTTGCAAATAGGGTTATGGCGACGACGAGAGCGAAGACTAAGAGATGGGAGTTCGGGTGTATCCCTTCTCTTTTTATTTTGGCGCGATGGATGATGATCGCGTCCAAGGCCAGAAATCCCATGTAGATGGTGGCAAAGATGCCAAAAATAATGCGCAAGACGTTCATAATCTGGGCCTCATTTGAAACTGGTATATTTGTGCGAGCGTTGCCAACTACCGCATCAGTAATTTGAGGCTGAATACTTACAGGATAATCTAAACTTGCCTTTATCCCATTTTTGTCGCGCGCTTCCACGTGCATAGTCTGCTTCAGCAGATCTGTAGTGGGATCAAAAGTAAAACTTCCTACAAACTGGCCGGTTACTTTGCCGTCAATCAAAGTAATAGATTGACCCTTTAGAATTGCAGTGACCAAAGTCGGGCTGCCGGCGATGACCACGTCCACATCCACTAGGGTTCGTCCGGACAATGAAGTATTTTTGACTTTTATGTCATTGGAAATTTTTAGAGCAGAAGTTTTATTTGGCGGATTTTTTATCACGGGCGCGGCAGGCGCGGGTGTGGCTTTTGCCGCAGGCGAAGACTTAGGTACTGGAGTTAGTGAAGTATTATTTCTTGATTTAAATAAAGTACCAAACAAACTTACCACTATAATTGTATCGTGATTTGTCTCATAACTTCCTGCCACTGTCCCCAGTCCCTGGTCTACAAATTTTTCATTTACTACGTTGGCTCGATGCGTGGGACTGTTCATCCAGGCGTTGATTACTCCATCAGCGGAAGTAAAATCCATGGCCAGGTTTTCCCCGAGGGTTTGGTAGGGAACATAGCCCGCGGCTTCAATCCGCGGCCAGACGTAATTGCCATCCGGATCTATGTGGGCGAAATAACTTCGTGTCAGCATGTCATGGGCTTTAGCCATAGCTGCCACAGTTAATTTGGAGTTAGTGTTAAGAGTCTGGATAAATCTCTGAGTCCGCTGTTCATTGATTTTATTCATGAGATCAGTGGCATCGATGGATTGGGAGGCAAAGGTGACCGTGGCGGGAATAATTATCCTCAAACTCCAAATAACCAGGCAGAACACTGCCAATGCGGCAGGTGTAATAATCCAGGGTTTATAATCGTTGGTTTCTGAGGCGACCAGGTAATGTCGTAATTTCACTGATTTGCCAAAAGCTTGGTTAAATTGTCTAATATAATTTTAAACCACAGTTAATTTCTTGGCAAAAACTTGAATTTCATTGGTTTTTTAAGGCAATTACAATTAGTTCTAACGTAAGCTATTGAGGTTTGGTGCAAGGCGTTCAACTACCAATAGCTTGGAAACCTTTTAGGACCGCCGCCGGGGTTTTGAAGGCTAATCCCATATGTAATCTGTCCTGGTTGTAATAATTAATATACCGGGGTAGTTCTTTGTTAAATATCTTAACATTCACTGGTAA
>DASWFI010000088.1:0-12464 GCA_036394315.1 Patescibacteria group bacterium | reverse complement strand
GCAACTCCTTGTTCGGTGAAAACAAGCGGTTTTTTGCGTAAGCCCATCCATTCTCGATTGGAAGTGCCAAATTGGTACTTCCAAATTTCCAACTCTTTCTCGTTTAGTTGAAACATAAAATCTTCAGGAAAGCGTTCTTTATTCCGCCTTACTGCGCGGTTCAAAGCTTTCGTTTCGACACCATAGAGTTCAGCCAAATCTCGGTCAAGCATAACTTTTTTACCACGGATTAAGTAAATTCTAGTTTCAATACGCTCCAGGGGGACCAGGTTATTATTTTTCATAAAATAAAAACGGCTTTCGATTAAGCCGCCTTAATATGCTTAAATTTTAAATCTTGGTTGAAAAATTGTCAAGAATTCTCAATAAAGTTAAACCCGTCTGGATCTTTAGCTTTGACTTTTAGTTTGATGATCAATTTGCGATTCGGTTCCTCGCCCATGCTTTCTGATCCAATGTCATTGTAAAGCGACAGGTAGCTGTGCACCACTCGACGCTCATAAGCCGGCATAGGTTCCAGGCTCACTGGCTTTCTGGTTTCCCGCACATGGTGAGCGGCTTTGCGCGCCAGTTCCTTCAAGTACAAAACTCTCTTGTCCCTATAATCATCGATGTCCAGGGCAAAAGGAAAACGGTCGTCCTGCGAGTGCTTGCGAAACAAGATGCGAACCATATGCTGCAAAGCTTCCAAATTCGCACCCTGTTTGCCGATCAAAAGCTGGGCATCCCGGGTTTTTATATTAAACACGGTTCGGCCTTCTTCTTGTCGCTCATAAAGCTGCGCGTCAAAATCCATATGATGCAATAGGTCCAGAATAATATTTTTTAGAATTTCGTTCATAATTATGCTTTGGCCAAAGCCTCTTTCGTTTCTTTATGTAAGATATAGTATTGCTGTCCGATTCCAAACAGTGTCGTAACGATCCAGTACAATGTTAGGCCGGCTGGGAACTGCGCGCCAAAAACAATCGTGATCAGGGGCAAGAAGTAGAGGGTCTGATAAGAGAGCATTTTGCTCATCTGATCAGTAGTAGGGGTGGGCGGCAGGGAAATTTTACTTAAGTAATACTGCAATACTCCCGCGATAACCGCCATAATGATGTTGCGGTGAGCGAGATTAATCCAGTGTAAAAAGATGGGATTAATAACTGCGGGAGCGTGGATAAAATGATATAATCCCGTCAATTCCTTGCCATTCAAGCTTCGCATAAACACCTGGTACAACCCGATTAAAATCGGCAATTGAATCAGAAGTGGTAAACAAGAACTCAAGGGGTTAACCTTGTGGACTTTATAAAGTTCCATCGTGGCCCTGGCCTGGGCTTCTTTGTCGTCCTTGTATTTCTCGCGGATCTCATGCATCTTTGGCTGCAGTGCTGTAAGCGCCCGCTGGTGTTTCAGGGATTTGTGAAAAGAGGGAAGCAGCAGCAAGCGGACGAGAACAGTGATCAAAATAATCACAACCCCGATATCAGGAATATAATTATAGAAAAACACCAAAAGGTTCAAAAGCGGGAAAACAAAAATCAAATTAAAAATATGTCCCATAAATTATGGCTTATCGATCGCAGGAGCAACCCCGGGCCGACAGCTGATTAATCGTTTAAGAATTTTTGGCAACCCTATAATACCCTGACTCCGCAAAACTTGCACTGCATATTCTGAACATGACGGATAAAATTTACAATAACCATATGGAAACCAGGGTTTCAGCATTCCATGATCAGGCGAAAGAGTTTTTTGGTAAATTAAAACCAGCAGTACCAGGGGCAGTGCCAATATTCGGCTAATTAATTTGATTACTTCCATAATTTACCTTTTGAAAATAATTGTTTAACTTCCGATTCCAGATCCACAAACTTTTTCTTAACCAGATCTTTCTGCGGATAGAAAATAATATCTACTGATCGAAGATCACCTGCGGTTCGCATCAAAACAGACTTAATCCGGCGTTTGATCAGATTGCGGTCCACCACTTTTGGCATAACTTTTTTCGGGACAATAAAACCAAAACGAGGAGTGTTTTGGTCTGATCGGAAACGGACTCGAATCTTAAGAACTTGGCTCTGGAAGGACTTGCTGGCCTTAAAAGCCGCAAAGTCATGGTCGGATTTAAGAAACGTAAGCTTACCCATTAGACCGTAAGTTTCTTTCGGCCCTTGGCCCGCCTGCGGGACAACACCTGTCTGCCTTTCGGACTTCGCATCCGGCGCAAAAATCCATGTACTCGCTTGCGATGCTTCTTTTTCGGATTATATGTTGGTTGCATTGAATTTAATTAAATGAGCCCTCTGATTATACTATACTTTAGCTTAATTGTCATCTCCTTATTAAGCCCAAACTATTAATGCACTGGCAATCCACAGCATATTAACAATTATTTAATTTTTTGGCTAATATAAGCCAAGTTTTCTATATTTACATGTTGATAACTTATTTGTTAGAATGAAATCCATGACGAATCAACAGCTTTGGCAAGCCATTCTGGGTAATCTGGAACTCACTCTCAGTAAAGCCAACTTCACGACTTGGTTTAAAAATACCTCAATCATTGAAAAAAGCGACACCGGCATAGTCGTGGGTGTTCCTAATGCCTTTACTAAAGAATGGCTGCAAAATAAATATCACCAGGATATCCTCAAGGCTTTGAAGGCAATTGCCCCTGAAATTAAGGAAGTTAAGTATCAAATCGTTAGTCCGATGTATATAACACCCGCCACTGCTTCGAGTAAAGAAGTCGCCAGAGTCGCTCCCAGAAAGATGGAAAACCAGACCCTTAACCCGAAATATACTTTTACAACCTTTATCGTGGGTTCCAATAACCAACTGGCTCACGCCGCCAGTTTGGCTGTAAGCAAAAAGCCAGGGCAAGTTTACAATCCATTGTTCATTTACGGGGGGGTTGGCCTGGGTAAAACACATTTAATGCAAGGGGTGGGGGCTGAGGTTTTAAAAAGAGACCCCAACGCCAAAGTTCTATACGTTACCAGCGAAAGATTCACCAACGAGTTCGTGGCCGCCATTACCCACGGCAAAGCTGACCAGTTTAAATCCCTTTACCGCAACGTTGATGTGTTATTGGTTGATGACATTCAATTTCTGGCGGGACGAGAAGGGACACAGGAAGAATTTTTCCATACATTTAACGCTTTGCACCAAAACAACAAGCAGGTGGTCATGACTTCTGACCGACTGCCGAAAGAAATTCCTGCCATCGAAGAGCGTTTGGTTTCCAGATTTGAATGGGGGATGATCGCGGATATCCAAGCGCCCGACCTGGAAACCCGATTGGCGATTTTAAAAACGAAAGCGAAAGAAAAAAATTACAGTGTGGAACCGGAAATCCTAACCTATATCGCCGAAACGATTCAAAGCAATATCAGAGAACTGGAGGGAGCGTTAAACCGACTTATGGTTTATTGCCAACTGAACAACACCAGGCCCACGGTAGAGCAGGTAAAAAGCATTTTAGTGAATGTGATCACACCCCCGAAAAAACGGGGTGTTTCAGCCAAAAAAATCATTGAGGTGGTTTCGGATTTTTACAATGTTTCGCCCGAAGATTTGCTTAAACAATCGCGTAAAAAAGAGTATGTTAATCCGCGCCAAATTGCTATGTATATCATCCGGAAAGAACTGGAAACATCACTTCCTTCGATCGGTGAATTTTTTGGAGGGCGCGATCATACTACGGTTATTCACGCGATTGATAAGATCGAGAGAATTATAAAAGAGCGCTCAGGACTTAAACAAGAAATTGAATTAATAAAAGATCGGTTGTATTTAGTTTAATTGCTTGTGAGTAAGTTGTTGGCGAAGGGTGTGTAGAGTGTAGGTGAGGGGTTAATAAAAAAGTGGGAATTATAAAACAGTAAAACTTATCCGACTGGTTGCCCACAGATTAAATACACTTCATTATTTTTTTAAGACAAAAGTTTCCGGCCAATCATTAGAAAAATAAACCTTATACACAAACCCACAAAATATATTATCATTATTATTTATTTATAAGCATATGAAGTTAGTATGTACGAAAGAAAATTTAAAGAGAGGACTATTTGTGGTTAGTAGAGTTGTGGGAACAGGAAACCCGCTTCAGGTTTTAAATAATATTTTAGTTAAAACAGATCAGGGTCGGATTAAATTATCCTCGACCAATTTGGAAATCGGAGTTAACACCTGGGTTGGCGGGAAAGTTGAAGAAGAAGGGGCTTTAACCGTGCCCGCAAAATTGATTAATGAATATATAAATAATCTTCCCACTGAAAAAGTTACCCTGGAAAGCCGCGCCGACAATACGCTTAACCTGGAATCAGAAAATTACCATACCAACATCAAAGGTTTGTCCCACGAAGATTTTCCTTTAATCCCTCAGGTTGCTGATGAACCGTTTGCTAAAATTGATGCCGTAGAATTAAGAAATGCTTTTGCCGAAACGATTTGGGCTTCCGCAGCCAATGAAACCCAACCCGAGATTTCCGGCATTTTTATGGGGTTTGAAGGGGACCAGATCCGAATTGCCGCCACTGACCGATACCGATTGGCAGAGCGGACAGCCAAGCTTTTGGAACCAGCCCGGGGAACCAAAGAGGTTATTGTTCCGGCCCGCACCGTATCCGAGGTTTATAAGATTTTAAGCATTAGCAAGGGTGAAGTGGAAATTTACTTCTCCGAATCCCAGGTTTTGTTTAAGTTTGACGAAACTGAACTGATCAGCCGCCTCATCGATGGATCGTATCCTGACTATCGCCAGATTATTCCAAAAAGTTTTAAAACCGAAGCTGTGGTGGACCGCCAGGGTTTTACCCACGCGTTGAAGGCCGCGGCCCTCTTCGCTCCTGATTCCAACAATGTCACGGTGGAAGTTAAAAGCACTGGAATTACCGTGACCGCATCTTCTATGGCTTCCGGGGAGAATACCACCCAGGTGGAAGCGAAAGTAATCGGAGATGAAAATGCCGCGGTATTTAATTATCGCTATCTGCTGGACTGTCTGAATAATTTAAGCGAACCGGCGGTCAACTTTAAAATGATTAATGATGCCTCACCCTCAGCCCTAGTACCTCAGGGTCGGGATAACTATACTTACATCGTGATGCCGATAAAGTTGTAAGGGGTTTATGAGGTTAAACCAGGTTGCTTTAAAAAACTTCCGTAATTATCAAAAAAGCGAGGTCAAATTAAATTCTGACCTCGTCTTAATTTTGGGAGAAAACGCTTCGGGCAAGACCAATTTTTTAGAAAGCATTTATTTTCTTTCCCGGCTCAAATCTTTCCGTGCTCCGGACAATCTCCTGGTCCAAAACCAGCAGGACCACTTCAATCTCCAGGGCCAGATGGAAGAAACTCAACTCGAAGTCATAATTCAGGTCTTGCCTGCTGTAAGACGTCAGTATAAAATTAATGACCAGAAAACCAAGCGGGGATTTTGGCGCGCGTTTTCCGTAGTTTTGTTCGTGCCCAATGATTTAAATTTATTTCAATTAGGGCCGATTCTGCGACGCAAGTATTTGGACGAGACGTTAAGTCAGATCGACATGGCCTACAGCATTGATTTGGAATCGCTTGATCACATCCTGAAACAAAGAGCCGCGCTGCTGGAGCGAATATATAAAAGGGAGGCGCAAAATTATGAATTGGAATTCTGGAATCAACAGCTTGCCCCTGTGGCTGTAAGAATTACGAACAAGCGGCAGGAGTTTGTAGATTTTCTCAATCAAAATTTAACTCAAAAAACAAATCAACTTACCGGATTTAATAATCAATTTGAATTAAGATATAAACGAACGGGAGTGCAAACAGAAGAGGAATTATTGGCCACTCTGGCAGCTCACGAAGAAGCGGAAGTCAGAAGTAGTAAGAATTTAATTGGTCCTCATCGCGATGACTTTGAAATTTACAAGGATGACCAACTGAATTTGTTTAACTCCTCCCGCGGAGAGTTGCGAACTCAAATTCTGGCCTTAAAGCTGCTCCAGGCCCAATACTTAGCGATGACTGGCAAAAAACCGCTGATTCTGCTGGACGACGTGTTTTCAGAGCTAGACGAGGTTCGTAGAACCAAGCTTATTGAGAGTTTAAGCGGCCATCAGATATTTATCACTTCCACCGAAGAACATCACTTGCCCAAGATCGCCAAAGACGCGCAAATATTGAAAGTCGAGAATAATGAGATAAAATAAAAAGCCGAAGTAATCTTCGACTAAACGGTGGCCAATACCGACTTAATGGTTTGCTTTACTTCAGGTGTGAGTGTCGTGGCCGATCGCTGGGTCGAAATCGGCGGTTATTCTTTAGTCGGATTTGTTTTGTCTTTTTCTACAATTTCTTCGTAGAGGTCCAGGATCAATTTTTCCACTTTCGCGGGATTGGGGACGTTGTAAAAAATAAATCGTTCGGCACTTGCTGCGTCCTGCAGATAAACATTGCCGAAATCGAAAAAAGTTTCCAGGATCCCTTCGGTTTCAGCTGTTACATCCTGGGTCCGGTTAAGATTGAGTTCAGACACTTTATGTGAGATAAGACTGTTTTGGGTAATGTCCACCACGCGTTCATTGGTCACGATCATTACATTGAGATAATACATAATCCAAAGGAGAAAAAGCCCTAAAATCAAAAATAACAGATAAACGCTTTTGATTAAAGTAATGATTTCGGCGTAAGGACTGATTAGTAAATTTGGCGCGTAGGTTTTTATGGCCCAATCACTAATTATCAAGATTACCGCAAAAAGCAACCAGGCCAAGATTTTCAACGCCAGAATCATCCAGTGCTGGCGGATGACCAAATAAATTTTTTCATTTTCCTGCTGCCCAGGAAATAGAGGATTATTGATCATGGGTTAAAAATTGATGCTATTAAGATTGGCGACTGCGGCGGCGAAGAGTGAGGCGGAAATTACTAAATATAAAATTGAAATTATAAGTCCGAGTACTTTGGTCCGGCCGAACCGAATCAGAGAATAGATCGCCAAGAAACTATACAATACAAACCCGACCATGAGTAAATAAAAAATCAAGGCAATAATCGCATGGCCGAAGGAAGCGGGTTGATAAGTTTGTAGCGGCATTTTGTTTTAGAGTAAAGTTTGATTTGTGGATTTTTGAGGAGTTTTTTTCAAGTGATCATATGCTGCTGGGGTGGCTACGCGGCCCTTAGGAGTTCGGGCGATTAAGCCTAGGCGAAGCAGAAAAGGCTCGTAGATGTCTTCGATAGTTCCTACATCTTCCGAAGTAGCTGCGGCTAAGGAAGAGATACCAACCGGGCCGCCGGCAAACTTTTCGATCAAAGCTTCCAGCAACCGTCGGTCATTGCTATCCAAGCCCAAATCGTCGACTTCGAGCATGGTTAAAGCTTCCTGCGCTACTTGCTGGTTAATTTTACCTCGCGCTTTGACTTGTGCAAAGTCCCGCACGCGTTTTAAGAGGCGATTGGCTATTCGGGGAGTCCTGCGGGAACGTTTAGCGATTTCAGATTTACCTTTTGCATCCACCTCGATATTCAGGATTCTGGCGGTGCGCTCGATGATCGATTCGATTTCCGGTTCTTCATAGTAATCGAGCCGATAAGTCATACCGAATCTGTCGCGCAGAGGTGCTGTTAGCAATCCAATTCTGGTAGTAGCTCCAATCAAAGTAAATTTAGGAAGATCCAGCCTCAGCGCTTTCGCGCCCGCCCCTTTGCCCAAAATTATATCCAGACAATAATCTTCCATGGCAGGATATAAAATTTCTTCCACTGTTTTATTGAGGCGATGGATTTCATCAATGAACAAAACGTCATTTTGTGAAAGATTGGTCAGCAGCGAAGCAAGATCGCCAGCTTTTTCTATGGCTGGACCGGACGTAATTTTAATATTGGAACCAATTTCGCGTGAAATAATATGAGCCAGAGTCGTTTTGCCTAAACCCGGGGGGCCATACAACAAAATGTGTTCCAAAGTTTCTTTTCGGGCTCTGGCCGCGTCAATCAGGATCTGGAGGTTCTTTTTGATTTTTTCCTGGCCTACATATTCGGCCAATTTTTGAGGTCGCAGAGTCGCTTCAAAAAGGACCTCATCCGTACTGGAGACCGGGTTTGCAATATCAATTTCTACAGGGTCATTAGTAATCATGTCTAACCCTAGTATATCACGTTATGGACGCGATCCGAATGACCCGAATGAACATCCGAATGTCACGAATAAATTCGGATAAATTCGTGGATTAGGATCGCATATTTCTCAAGAAATCCACGGTGAGATAAACGCCCCAGGCCGTAGCTCCCGGCGTGGCGTAAGATTTGGGCCGCATGGTCCATGCAGTACCCGCGATGTCAAGATGAATCCAAGGGGTGGGATCCACGAAATGTTCCAGGAAAAGTGCGGCTGTGCTGGAGCCGGCAGAACCTTTTTCGCCGATGTTTTTGATGTCAGCAACCATGCTTTTGAGCTGATCTTTGTACTCCGGTGCTAGGGGCAAGTGCCAGAATTTTTCTGCGGTAAGGTCGGATGATTTTTTAAACTGCTTTAAGTAATCCGGAGTATTGGTAAAATAGCCGGTGTATTCGTCCCCTAAGGCGATTAAAACCGCGCCCGTAAGCGTGGCGTAGTCCACGATCAGCTTCGGTTTGTAATATTTTTTCGCGTAACTTATAGCATCAGCCAGGACCAGGCGCCCTTCCGCGTCAGTGTTAATAATCTCCACTGAGCTTTGGTTGTGGCCAATCAGGACATCACCAGGTTTAATTGCTTTACCGGAGAGAAGATTTTCCGCTGATGGGATTAATCCTACCAGGTGCACAGGCAATTTAAGCTGAGCGACTGCTTCAAAAATTCCCAGCACCGTGGCCCCGCCCGCCATGTCGTATTTCATCTCTTCCATTCGGTCCGCGGGCTTGATGGATACCCCGCCGCTGTCAAAGGTTAGCCCCTTTCCCACCAGGATGATCGGGGGTTTGGATTTATTTCCATACTCTAAGATTATAAATTTGGGCGGTTGTTCCGAACCTGAAGATACGCCCTCCAGTAATCCTAGTTTTTCTTTTTTGATTTCCGCAAGACCCAATACTCTGCAGCTGAATCTAAATTTTTTGGAAAGCTCCTGGGCGTGCGCTGCCAAATGCGTTGGTGTCGCTATGTTGCCGGGATGATTGGCGAGATCACGGGCTGTATTCGCGGCCAGACCGATAGCCGAGCCATTAGCCAGAGCCTTGTTTAATTTCGCGCCTTGCACCCCTACAATATTGATCTTCTGCAGGCGGAGCAGGGTCTTTTCTTTTTTATAGGTATCAAACCGGTAACTGCTGAAAGCCAAACTAAAGGCTGTTAATTCCAAAAGAGGCAGAATTTGACCGGAGGGGATTTTTGGCAAAATTAAATTCAGGGATTCCACTTCCAAAGCAATCGCGGTATTAAGCACGGTATGGATGGCAGCACGCCATTTACTTGGATTGAATTCTTTTTTTTCACCCAAACCGAGCAGCAGGACGCGGCTGCCTCCTTCTACATAAATAAGCTGGGTTGAGCCTTGGCGGTTTTTGAAATCCGCCACTGCGTGAGGCGGCAGTCTTCGTTTTTTGTCCGGTTGCTCATTGGCAAACAGAGGAAGTATCGTAAGGTCGGATTTAGGTTCTGCTTTAGTTAGGAAGAGTTGGATGCTGGGCATATTAGTGAGTTAAGGGGGTTATCGGTTGGTTATTAACTGTAGGAGTAGTTTGGGGGTTTGGGGTGGATGATTGCTCCACTTTATGGAATAGAGCCGGGGGTTGGTAGACGCTATTGAAAGTTTGATCTGCGGTTTGGCCGTTTAAAGTGACATGACGGGTCCAGGTGGCTTTCATGGATCCATCGGACTTTTTGTCGTACTGGACTGGGCCTTCGAAGCTGATCTGGCGATTATCCTTGGTGCCGTAGAATTCAAAGTAAAGTTTTTTTCCGTCGATTCGGGTACGGATCAAAATAGTACCGGTTAAATTGTTAATGAATTTGAGATCCTGGGAACCGGGATAAATAGTGGCGTCTGTTCCCTGCGGCGAATAATACTGTACTGCAAAAGAGTGGTTGCGCCTGGCCGTTATGGGAATACCCGCATTCATGGCAGCTCGGAAGGTTGTGGAAGATACCTGGCACAGGCCGCCGCCAAACTCCGGCACCACACCGCTTTTTTTTATGACCAATTCCGGCAAAAAACCGTGTTCACCATCCACGTCTCCCAGATATTTGTTGAATGAAAACTCTTCGCCCTGGTCGATGAGTAAACCATTGAATTTGCCGGCACCCGCAGTGATATTGTGAATGCGATTTTTGGGCGAGCCGGTAAAATTGGATTCGCCCACAGCCACCAATTCTTTGATTCCCAGATTATTGGTATCTGCCAGTTTGTTGCCGGGGAAGGAAGTTATAATCGGAAGACTGATTTTAGTTTTGTTGGATAGAAGCGCTGAACGCAAAGCATAGGCATCCAAGCCCTGGCCATTCTGTCCGGGATCAAATTCTTTTGCGAATTTACTGCCATCAAGCGTAAGCCTGGCCTCATGGGCGGACTGGTTTATCTTGGCTGCGATCTCGTTAATTTTTGCAGCTGTGGGTTCGTCGAGTAAGGAATCTGGTATGAAAGGGGAAGATCCGAGCAGTGCGCTGATGGCTAGAATTTTAAAATCCTGGTCATTCCGCACGAAGAGATTGATCGCTCTGTGCCCGGGCAGGGGAGAGACTTCCCAAGTCTGGTCCTCAAACTCTAATGTCGTAGCTAAAGCTGGTTTGGGTAAAATCACAAATCCCAAGCTCCAGAATATAAATAAGCTCCAGAATATAATTTGGGATTTGCTATTTGGCATTTGGGATTTTAATAATAACATCTCGTTTGTTGTTAGGTTTTACCAAGAAGTTAATCAGTATATCACACTTTTTCATGATTTGCGGAAATTTGTCCACCCACTCTATGAGTACGATATTGTTGGAAGAAAAGGTCTCGTTAAGACCCAGAGAAAGCAGTTGTTTGGGATGATCCAACCTGTAAAAATCTATGTGGTATAAGAAATTTTCTTTTAAAGGATAGCGCTGGCTGACTATAAAGGTCGGGCTTTTGAGTGACTTGATCCCTAGTGACATGGCCAGGGCTTTGGCAAAAGTCGTTTTGCCGCTGCCGAGATCGCCGGAAAGCCCGATAATACTTCCTTTTTTTGCCGTTTTTTTGCCGATCCTCGCACCCAATTTTCGCACTTGGGCCAGGCTTAAATTTAGATATTTCATCGCAGGTATTTTAACATTTGCACGATAATTTGTCTTTGGGTTATTGCTCAAAAATATCTTCGGTAAGTTTTGATTGTCTTAAAATGGAATGAAATATGCCTGTCGGAATTTGTTTACGGTCAGCAGGAATGATTACTGTAAGCGCGGGGTCCCAGCTTGCAGTATTTGACGTGACTGCCTTTTTGGGAGACAAAAATAAAGCCCTGCCGCCGCAGGACTTTTAAAATTTCATCAGATGAATAACGTCTAGGCATATTGGATGGACAAGTTGGCGAGCTCGGGTTTTTCTACCCTTGTAAGTTTATTGGTCTTGGCATCCTCAAAATACAATTCCAAAGCTTCTTTCAGATTGGCTAAAGCTTTTTTCTCCGTGGTGCCAAAGCTAGAAACATCCGTGTTCAAACACTGGGCGACAAAGTATCGTCCTTCTTTCCAGACTACGCATTGAAGCTGGATGCTATTCATAAATTTAGTATACTTCTCCTCCCCAAAGACGTCAATTTACGTTTAGCCAGATTGAAATTTTGGCTAATATTAGCCTATAATTGACAATTAATCATTGACAAACCCGGAAAATAGGATTATAATATATCGTTCAGACTAAAGTTTTGTCTACTTACAAAAGTAGTCAGAATTTTGGCCTGAAATTCAGGACAAACCCGGCCACGGGCAGTGGCAATTGCTCTTCGGGCAAACAGTCCGAAGGAGGGCAAAATGAGACACGGAAGCAGAACCGTCAACGAAGCGTTCGCCGCATTCGACCTGCTCGACAGTTTGGGCGTCGCGATCCAGCCCAAGGAAGGCTTTGTTCCAGCCAAGCACGGCGGCAGAACCTTCGGCCAGTTCGAGGCCTTGGAGAACAAGTTGACCTCGGATGTGATAGACGGCGTGCTCACTGATGGGGTCAAGCCGATCTTTGGCGAGGGCGAGGTCGTGTTTGCGCAGATGCCCACCGCGCCGAAGGCAGAACCCCTCACGTCGTTCTTCCAGGCCACTAAGGTCTCGGAATCGGCGAACAGCGTCATCTTCCACGTCAGAATCAAGCGCGGCAAGCGCACGCCGCAACAACTGCTCGATCTGACCGGTCGGCGGCTATACACCAACAGCGACGTGGTTTCGACCATGCCGTTGATCGGGGGCGATGCCGAGGAGTGGGAAGGGTTCGACTTTGAAATGTTCAAGGTCGGCCGTCAGATCAGCGACGCGCAAGTTGAGAAAGAGCGCACGAAGCGTC
>DASWFI010000087.1:0-1718 GCA_036394315.1 Patescibacteria group bacterium | reverse complement strand
GCGATGCGCTCCGATTCGTAATGCTTCTCGCCATTTGCCAGATTTACATCAAACAGGTGAATTTTGCGGTAACGCGCTACAATTTCGCCGTCCCGGTCGATGAGTACGGAGGTGTTGTAAAACTTTCCTGCCAGTTGAGGATGGCGCTCTACGATACTACCTCCATGCACAATCATCTTATATTTGCGTGCTTTCTCCTGCAAGCCTTCGATCACGGGTCCGGGGATTGTCTGCGCAGCAGCATCAAAGCCGGAATAGGGTCCAAGATACGTCCAGAATTCGGGGAGGCAGGCGAATTGCGCACCCATATCGGCAGCTTGATCGAGGAATCGCTCTACATTGGACAAATTCTCAGCGGGGTTATCCCGCGAGTTCACTTGAATAACCGCCGTTTTTAGATGCATGATGCAGGCTCCTTCTCCTGTTCAAAGGAATAGGCGATATGGAGTCCCCTGGCTTCAGATAAGGGGAGGAAATATCGCTCTTGGGCTTGGGAAGTACTGTTGAAAGTAGAAGACTCCTTAAGATAGGCTTCACGCTCGCTCCTATTGATTGTGTTGACAAAAGTTTCAGAAATATGAGTTCGTGCTACCACGTTCTCTTGCCTCGCCTCCTGCCTGGATAGAATGGTACCAGCAAGCGTTGCTAAGGTGTATGTGTAGTATACCAGAGTATTGCAAAATGTGAAAGCAGGATAGTCAAGGATGTATGACGAGAAAGAAATGGTAGGCGAGTCGAGATAAGGTTTTTTGTGCGACGTGAAAGGAGAGCCTGCAACTGTAAGGCGAATTGGTTTTATTTTGGAAAAGTGATATTATAAGCTCCACGAAAGGCAGGTTATCAGCATGAAATATATCGTGACGCAAAGAATAGAATGTGTATTGATTGTTCCTGAGGGAAAACAGTTAGAAATTGATGGTTTTATATTTCTTCGTGATATTGATGGCAATAATAGCGCAAAATATTTACAAACTGAAGTCGAGGCACATACAAAAGAAGAAGCGCAAAGAAAAGCCAGTAAACTTTTCGCTCAATTTTTGTCAAAATTAATTATACTAGACGATTCAAAGTATATTTTATTAGATTATTTTTCAGTAATAGAAAGAAACGTTACTACTGTAAGTCCAAATATCCCTATGAGGATAAATGTAGGGAACGATGGTAATTTGATTAAAGATCAATATGCGAAAAGCATTAAAAATAAGCGATTACGAATTAGACCGCTGCAACATTACTCAGACGGCATAAATTCTAACGATCCTTTCGATCAATTTAGAAATTTTTATCTTGTTTTAGAGAATTATCTAAAAAATAGAACAGACATAACAAATTGGATTAAGAACAAATTACCTACAATTGAAATGAAAACGGATATGTATAATCATAAAATTACAATAATTACATGGATAAGGCATAAATTGTCTCATGCGAAGATAAAAAATGAGGGGTTAACTCCACTTTCGATTTCAAATCCTCAAGATGTATCGCTGGTTCAAAAGCATCTCCCGATAGTACAAAAACTTGCCCGTGAAATAATTAGAGAAAATGAAAAAATTTAAGGATATTGATTTTTGGCATTTTTTTGACTATTCAGCCTGTTTCTTATTAAAGTGCGGGTCGGACAAGGTTTTAAAGGCGACGTGGTGCTTCTGACTTTAGGTCACGGAGTAAGCGGCTCAATGCCATCTGATAGGCATCATGGCTTTTCCATTCTCTGA
>DASWFI010000086.1:0-3260 GCA_036394315.1 Patescibacteria group bacterium | reverse complement strand
TGACAATGTCCCCATGTCTTACACTCTCCTCCCTTGCAATCCAAGTATTGCATCAAGAGTAGTTGTCAACCCATGTGTAGCCAATTGAAAATTCACATTGATCAATCTTGAGTGTCTGATAGTGCACCCGATTTGGGTTATGGGGTAGCGAGAGTAGGCAAGTGACCCATTACATCAAGTCGACCTCAACAAGGTTTATGTCCTGAGACATTGTCATGTTGAGTTTTGGTCTCTGTCTTCCACAAGGGAGCAATTTGAGTCTTAGCACAGTTAAGATATCCATTTGAATTCTTTTGAAATGAATTCAATTTTGTCCTGAGCAGACATTCTGGTAAAATTCTTGTTCAACACTGTTCATGCATTCATTCATAGAATGCATGTTAGTGTTGGATGTGTTGGAGGACACATTGGAATTCTCTGGGTTAGGGTCTGGGTCTGGATCAGGGAGTGCAGGGATAAGCAATGCAGGGTTCAGCATGCCAGTGCTTTCCAGCATGTTGGGAGCATTCAAAAGCTGCACCATAAGACTGTGCTTCACCTTTGGAGGCATAGATCGAGTCTACAGGATCTATTCAGTATAAATCAGAATCTACTGAACTTACCAGGACATTGTTGGTGCCACTAATACAGAAGAAGTTGATAGAGTGGGGTTAGAGGGTTTAGAAGTGTAAAGTTTTTGTATACTTCATTGAGGACTGTTCCCCAACATTTGATATACACTGTACAAAGCAATATATCAATGCATGGGGGGTGTAAAGGCTGGAGGGCCTTTTCCTCTTCCCCCCACTCTATATACTTAATTTACAATTTATGTTTTATATAATGGATATAAAGGAAATGATGTTGGAGTTATATCCATACTTGTGGTTCATTGATCTGCAACCTTGAATACATGCATCACCATTATGGTGTCACAATGTGACAATGTAGCCATGACTTACAGAGTGGATCCCCTGGTCTTAGAGCCCATAGGAGAAGGTGCTTCTTTATGGAGCTGAAATCATCTGGGTGCTCTATAAGTTCTGAGAGCTCCAGGAGCTTTGAGAGCTCTGATAGCACATGTAGTACCTCTATGTAACTAAGGGTCTTGTACTGTAAAATACTGAAAGGGCAGAAAATTTTTTTTTTTCACAATTGACAAATCATATATTACTTGTCAGAAATGAGGAACAGCTTACATGAGATGTACCATGGGAACCAGGAGAGATCCCATACATTCTGGACAATGACATGGGTGAAGCTAAAGTGAAACAGTATATTGCTAAAGCTTCCAGTCTACCAAGGACCATACTTAAGTTTAAGAAGAATCCTTGAATGACAGATGATGTTTGTGACCCAAGGGGGAAAGGATCCAAGTTCAAGAAGTTGAAGACAGAGGACTTGTGATTCATCAACAAGAACACTTTGAATATTTATCAAAGGGAAAAATTTGTATTTGTATCTGGGAATGCTTAATTTTTCTGGAATTTTGGAATATATATTTCAAGACACTTGTTTATTGGACCTTGATCACATTGTGAGGGTCCACAATGAAGAGCCAGGTCTATATGTAGGTGGGATAGTGCAGTGTATCATATGCCACTCTTTTTACATAATTTTATGCTACATATGAAAACCACACAAGAATATGTACCACAGGAACCATAGAGATTGGAGAAGGAATCATGCTTAGTTCCAATAAGACATCAAGTTGCAGTTGATCATATGACTACAGTGCAATTTACACAAAGAAGAAATAAGAAGAATTGTCAGAGTTCTACACATCACAGGTTTATCTGATATTAACTGACTGTGGGAACTTGGTCTCAAAAAGTCTGGGTCATAGTTGGACTCAGGCATCCCACAGGGTCCGGAAAATATAGGATAATATTCATAATGCTCATGGAGGTGTTGCAGACTTGTTCATTTGGGTTTCAAGGAACAATGTGAAGATTTCTTCAAGATATACATGATTAAGTCCATTTATCCTCCCCAACTATCATATCTCAGCCAATTCTCCTTCAAATTGGATGTGGTAAATTAAACTCATGCTTATGATGGGGGTGCACTACCAGCTCCTGACCTCTGACATATACTGACCATTTAGTTCTGACAGCAGTATGTTGGCAAACCAGGTGAAAAGTTATATAACTTAACATGCATTACACTGCAATTGTTTCCCATGATACATTTGTTTGAACTAATAGTAACAAGCATGCCTTGCAAACACAAACAGGTGGAGATGGGTTTACATCATTGCTTTCCACCCCATAGACCCCTGCTGCTCTTCCTCTTTTTAAATCCAGTCACTTCCTTTGAAGACTCTGGCAAATTGTCATCAAGAGAATCCGTGTCCTTATCTAACTCATTTGTCTCCATAGCAGTCCATGAAGGCCCTGACGTTGAAGATGATGACTGGCCTGTAAAACTCAATGCAGTGAATAGCTTGGGTTTCTTTGTTGGACTTGGAGTAAGGAATGTGTCCTGCACCCTCTTCTTGATTGGGGTCTCAGGGATGTCAAGGGAATCTACCTTTTGAATCGAGTTGAGGATAGCTGACCAAGTTTTAGAGCCCTTGATCTTCCATCTGCATGGCAATGAACTCATGTACAACCATATATAATAAAGTTTGAATACTCACACTATAACATTGATGTTCATCAGAACAACACATCCATTGTCAAAAACAGACTTCAGATTTCCAACATCCACTTGGTGACCCCACTGGTCAAATGCAGCAGGCTGCTTATAGGGTGTAGACTTGCGTTCTTCAACATCCAGATGCTGAAAGCATTTCCTGCTCTCAACAAAAGAGTCCATGGTAGGTGGGTCTGCCTTCATGCCTCCTAACCATGCATACATACATCAATATATTCTTCATGCAACTTTTAACTAAAACCTAAATAAAAACTTACCCTTAAGCTTTGTAGCAAAAGCAGGAGTTTGCACATGGATGTAAGGAATACCATCCCTGTAGTGAACTAGATGGGTAACCTTGAGGCCATTGTGGATGGAAGGCAAACTCGCACCACCTTCATTAATGTCATCTATAGAAGAGACAAGATATAAACACATATATGTCATTAATAATCGAAAGCACCTGCTCACCAGACATGTTGAGGATGTCCCATCCACAGAAATGTCTCTCTACATTCTCCAGTGCCGCAAAAGCTGTCTTGCTCACATTGGCTAAGTAGGTGCTACATTCTTGTGGACAAACAGTCCCAACCCATTTGAACTTGGCAGATGAAGGTTGGGCATTCTAAGGCACAAGCCATTAC
>DASWFI010000085.1:0-27379 GCA_036394315.1 Patescibacteria group bacterium | reverse complement strand
CCGTCCACCGCTGATGCCATTCCGGAATCCAGCCCTGTTATTATCATTCCGGCCACCGGCAAATGCAGAACCATTCCTGGCTGCAATACCTGACCTATTGCGATAGATGTTATTATTGAAATGTACATATGTATTCCGGTTAATTGTCACATTTCTGCCGTAGAAGCTATGGGGCCGGTCACCTCTGCCATAACCCCAGCAGGCGGGATGATAAAAGGAGGGGCCCCACCAGCCGCCATACCAGCCATACCCGCCGTACCCGCCAAATCCAAAGCCCATATTAAACCAGTCAAAACCATAGCCTAAGCCAAAACTCCAGCCATACCACGGATTGTAACCCATATCAAATCCCCATGACCATGGCCGGGGATAATAATAATTACCGATCCAGGGTTCGTAATAAAATCCGGTTCCGTAAACGACTGTGGGTCCATAAATATAACTATTGAGATATCCGGGAGTGTATCCCATATAAATATAGTCGGGTGTTGCGTCGTAAATATCGACGAATTTTGTATTGTAAACGGATGAACCAGGAGGAATCAGATCAAGGTCCCCGGGACGTTGAGTACTCGCAGCCCAGGGTCCGGAAGGACTGTCTGCCACAAACCAAACTCCATTATCCACTGCATAATACCGTCCCTCATACAGCAATACCGTTGAGGAAGTATTAACGGCATATTGCAGCCGGGTCCCTTTAATGTTTTGAAACTGTGGGTCGCCATCATAGACGACATTGGTAGTAGCTTTTTTCCGATCCACTTTAGCTGTTTGAGGTATCTGTGCATCCATTAAAGCCTCCCTGGCAGCATCCGTTCCGGCAACACTGGCCAGGACATTGTCTTTTGGAGAACCTTCGGGGATTTTGGCGAAATCAGCCGGCAATTTGTCTGAGGCGATATATTGCCATTGACTATTGTCTGCCAATGTTTTCGATTGGTACCAGCGACCTGATATCAACACATAATATTGTTGTGAATGAGTATCCATGAAAATATCATTGGCCGAATTCCCTACGTATAACAAAGATGTTCCTGTAATCGGCAAAAAGTCAGGCTCGCCATTTGATTGGATCAATTCTGCGGGTGTCGTACTTACAATAATAGCAGGAATAACGGTATCGGCGGCAGGGGCCTCCCCGTCATTATTGATTTGATTGGAATTGTTTTTGGCAAACGCCTTTTCAATTTTGCGTAGCCTCCTTGAAACCTTCCCACTTATATAAGAATAAGGACCGGTTGGCGAAGCAGCGGTGTACCAGTGTTGTCCGCCATAAAGATAGAAACTGCCATCCCGGTCTCTTACAATGGTAAAAGGACTGTTGATTACCGCTTCTACACCCCATTTTTTGTTTTTTTTAAGTTTCGCGACGCCATCTATCACCACCAAAACAGATGGGTGAGTGGTATAGATCATTTTGGGAACCTGGGTATTAATGTCATTGGATAACCTGGTCTCATCAAGATTTTGATCCAGCGAGGCAAGTATTTCGTCCAGCGGAATTTGACCTACTATCGAGGGGAGTTTTGATTCCACTGTTGTTTTTATATAGTTAAGTTTATTTTTATTGGTATCGGCCGGAATTTTTATAGCTGATATGGTAATGGATTCGATAGCAACCTGCCTGGTATCGCGATCGGTCTCCACTTTGGAAGTAGACCACAATGTGCCGAATACAGGATCCGAACTGCCTTTTTCCAATACTGATATAGCCGACCGTGATTTGAGCTGGTCACCTGCAAAGGAATCCGGTTGGGGCTGGTACATTTTTATAATTGTACCGTCGGACGCCGAAATGGTTTTTGGCCAATCCTCCTGTGCGCTGACAATATTATAAAGGAAAGCAGTGCAGCTGAGTAATACTATTTTTTTAAGAAGAGATTTCATAATAATATTTTTAAAATCGTTGCATTCATTTCAACCCGAAGGTACTAGCGCAGTTCTGACCTTTATGTCGCTAAACGGCTAACAGGTCGGAACTGTCGTTAATACGGCAAGAGTTGTCGCCGAGACAAATGGCAGGTATCTTTCCTTTATTTATCACCAGTTGATTTTCCCGTTCGAGCGACAGGTTCCGCCTTTTCACCGACTCGCCCAATTCCCTGCTTCATAAGAAAAATAGCTTTGGCTAAGAATCTGAAAAAACATAAATCATGAAGTACAGAAAACTAGGTAATTCAGACCTCCAAGTTTCAACGATCACCTTCGGCTCCTGGGCTATCGGAGGATGGATGTGGGGGGGCACAGAAAAAAAGGACGCATTGGAAGCTATTTGGGCATCTTACGATTACGGAGTTACCTCCATCGATACGGCGCCTATCTATGGACAGGGACTCAGCGAAGAGATCGTCGGAGAAGCGCTGCGTAGTCTTCCCCGCGATAAGGTACAGATATTGACCAAATTCGGTATGCGTTGGGATGAGAAAAAGGGCGACCTGGCATTTAAGAGTGCCGACAATGCAGGAAATCCCATAGACATCTACAAGTATGCCGGCAAAAACAGCGTTATAAAAGAATGTGAGGACAGCCTCCGCCGACTTGGGACGGATTATATCGACCTGTACCAGCTCCACTGGCACGATATCACAACCCCTGTGGCAGAAACCATGGAAGCACTGGCAAAACTGCTCCAACAGGGTAAGATCCGGGCTGCCGGTGTAAGCAATTATTCGGCGGCTCTGATGGCAGAAGCGGAAAATACCCTTTCCCTGGCATCCAACCAGGTCCCCTACAGTATGGTGGAAAGGAAGATCGAGGAAGAACTGGTGCCCTATTGCCTCAAACATAATAAGGCCATTATTGCCTATAGTCCCCTGCAAAGAGGATTGCTCACGGGAAAAATCAGGCCCGATCATGTATTTGCTCCCGGTGACCATCGCCCCGGCACTTCCTTCTTTAAGCCGGAAAACATTCGACGCATAGACAATTTTCTGGATCAATTGCAACCGCTGGCAAAATCCAAGAATGCACTGCTCTCACAATTAGTCCTCCGCTGGACCATTGAACAGCCCGGTATTACCATCGCCCTGGCAGGCGCCCGGGATAAGAAGCAGGCAATACAAAACGCGAAAGCCGCCTATCTGGTACTCACTAACGAAGAGATCGCATTTATTGACGGCGAGTTAAAGAAACTGGAGCTGGTGGACGAGGAAGTGCATGCATAGAGTTGAATTTCTACCCCCTGCCCTTCATCGGTCATAGTAACAGAAGACCAGATGCATTAGAGATTAAAAATGGATTAATAATTCAAATAAATGAAACAAAGATGGTGAACATATTGATATACATATTACGTGACTAATTTTTTTAACTAAAAAGCAAGTATATGAAAACAACAATGAAAGGGCTTGTGTACGGTGGTCCAGGTAAGATAGAATTAAAAGAAATATCAAAACCTGTAATAGAAAAGTCGACAGATGTATTAGTGAAAATA
Source organism: Patescibacteria group bacterium (assembly GCA_036394315.1). GTDB lineage: Bacteria > Patescibacteriota > Doudnabacteria > UBA920 > O2-02-FULL-48-8 > DASWFI01. Next base: position 23,946 of record DASWFI010000085.1, on the reverse strand, counting down.
CTGAAGACCACTATCTGTGGTACTGATTTAGGCATTTTACATGGGAAAACACCTACTGTAAAACAAGGTACTACCCTGGGACATGAAGGTGTTGGCATCGTTGAAGAGATTGGAGATTCAATAAGGAATTTTAAGAAAGGCGATCATGTGATCATCTCCTGTATTACTTCGGATGGATCTTGTGAATACTGTAAAAAGCAAATGTATTCTCATTGTGAAGATGGGGGTTGGATATTAGGACATCTGATAAATGGTACCCAAGCGGAATATGTGCGGATTCCACATGCTGATAATAGCCTTCATCATATTCCCGCAGGAACAGACGAAGAGGCATTGGTGATGTTAAGTGATATATTGCCGACAGGACATGAAATTGGCGTATTGAACGGACAAGTAAAGCCAGGCGATACAATCGCTATTGTGGGTGCAGGGCCTGTAGGCATGTCCGTTTTACTTACTTCACAATTCTATTCACCTGCAAAAATTTATATGATTGATCTTGATGATAACCGTCTTATGCTGGCTAAGAAATTAGGGGCCTCTGACACCATCAATTCAGGAAAAGAAGATGTCGTAAAAAAGATTATGTCAGAAACAAAAGATGGTGTAGATGTATCCATTGAAGCCGTTGGAATTCCTGCTACTTTCGATATATGTCAGCATATTGTTCGCCCAGGCGGACATATTGCTAACGTAGGTGTGCACGGTAAAAGCGTAAACCTGGAAATTCAAGATCTTTGGATTCGCAACATAACACTAACTACCGGGCTTGTAAATACCAATACAACTCCTATGTTATTGAAAACGGTTTCATCTGGAAAAATAGATCCCAACAAATTGATAACCCATCATTTCAAATTGGATGAGATACTTCAAGCATACGAGGTATTTGGCAATGCGTCAAAAGAACAGGCAATGAAAGTCATCATCGAGCCGTAATTACAATTGCAAATTTGCTCATTGCAGCATTACAATTGGAAAACACTTTTCCGCTATTATTATAGATTGTGATCTGCGGCTGTTGTTTTCCTGATAAAAATATAGGCGTCGAATAGTTCGTTAAGGGCATTTTTATCGGAATAGCCATCACTGCCGGTACCGTAGCCTATTACCCGCAAAGGCAACCGGGGTAATGTTGTTTTAACCTGACTGAAGAGAATAAAAAAAGCCGGAAATGTTTCTTTTTCACAGGCCTCGTCCCATGTGCCGTCTTTTACAGTAGCTAAAGGATATGGACGCAATATATTGATACGGGTATCATAATGATCAGTGCTGGCGCTAAAAGTACCTGCGGCAGTTCCCAGACCGAGTACATAGTATCCCAGGTACTGTTTTTTAATATACCCGCCGGTGCCGCCAACACTCTTGTTGTCATAAGGAGATTTTAATGCCAGGTGAACTTCGTGTGCCCAAACAATTAGCTTGCAATTTTTTCTTTTGGCAAATTGCATCGCCATGTTAGCCATGTACTGGTCCCGTGTAGCTTCTTCACCCAATGCTCCTTTGTACCAATATTGAATATTTAACAGTGCTGTTTTAAAATCATCAGAAGTTTTTAGTTCGGCGACTGAAGACAAGCTATCAATTGTAACGGAAGCGATATAGGCTTCTTTCATTTTAGCAAATACGGTATCAAAGCTAAAATGAAAGCTGGTATCGTTCTGGTTTGTCCAGATAGAATCATAATAAGAGGCATTGCTATACAACATGGTGGCATATGGCTCTAAATTATTGTTGTCTTTTCCTTTCAACTCCTCTTTAATTATTTTGGCTGTATTAGCCATAAGCGGAAAATCCATTCCCGAGAAACTCACTTTGGTGCTATGGGTTTTATTATATTGGCGTATCCATAACAAAAAATCTCTTATTTCAGCTGTTTGCCAGATAGCCAATAAGTATTTTTTCATCCCGGTTGTAATATCTTCCCTGGTATTTATCAGCTTATTTAAATAATAACTATCTCCAAAGGCGTTTTCAAAGCAGATCGTGTTAAACCCTTTTTTGGCAACAAGCTCCTTTATAATAGCAATCCTGATATCGTTAAACTCTTTTGTTCCATGGGTTCCTTCACCCAGGCCAACGATACTTCGTTTTCCCATTTCGTCAACAAGCGGTTTTAGTTGCACCGTTAATTTTATTTGATTATCCAAACTAAGCGGCGATACGTTCTTGCCGCCAATTTGTGCAAAACCATGTTGAATGAAGAATACAGCAATAGTGAAAAATAAAAACCTGTGTTTCATATGAAATTATTTTGTACCGCAAAGAAATAATGATCTAAACCTACTTCAAACGCTCATTCTGTGAATCGTACATTTTTTCTATGTAATTTGCAATGCCCGGTTTCGTCGAGAAAAAGGCTATTATATCGAAGAATGTTTGGGTAGCTGGCGGCTTTATTATAACCTTGCATTATTATTACATTAATCGATGAATGAAACAATTGCTATAAAGGATAAAAGCAGGTTTCCCTTCACATATGAACTTATAGTGTGGGTTTTATATGCAGGTATCTATAAATATTCATATTATCTGGATCAGTTACGGGTCGGTAATGACAAAAAGACCAACTTTCCACACCTTCAAATTTTATTGTATGCATTCGTGCTTACTTTATATATTCTACCTTTCTACCGCTGGCTGGTTCCAAAATTTTTGAATGACAAAAAATATGGATGGTTTATATTTTTAACTATTTTGTTCTTATGGGTCGTGCCAAAAATCAATAACTGGTTAGTCAGCTCTATTTTCCTATACTTTAACCCGGGTAATGTACTGACAGGCTTTTATACTCAACAATATTTTGTTTATCACCAGCAGGCTACTCGCTTGGTTGGCTGGGACCTGCGGATCTTATTTACTGATTTTGTGGCTTTCAGTTCAGTGGCTGCTATGCGTTATGCATTTGAAAACGAACAACGAAAACGACTGCTTGAACGAGATAATCTTCTGCTACAGTTAGAATCACTGAAAGCACAACTTAACCCTCATTTTTTATTCAATACACTCAATAGCATCTACGGCATGAGTATTACCGGCAGTAAGGAAACGCCTCATTTTATTTTGCGGCTTTCAGACATGATGCGGTATGTTTTGTACGATTGCCGTCAAAACAAAGTGCCGGTAGAAAAAGATATGGAATTTCTGCAGAATTATTTTGAAATGGAAAAGAAACGATATCCGGATGCAGATATTCATCTTTCTGTGAAAGGGCATAGTAGTTCTTCCTTAATAGCGCCATTATTATTGATACCTTTTGCGGAAAACAGTTTTAAACATGGGGCTCACCGGCTGAATGATAAAGGCTTTGTAAATAGCGAATTGCTGGTAAGTGATAAAGAACTGGAGTTTGCAATAGAAAATGACGTTTTCAATACCGTGAAGGAAAATGAAAAATACGGCGGTGTGGGAATTGAAAATGTAAAAAAGCGACTAGCACTGTATTACCCGGGTCAGCATGAACTAAAGATTACAAATGATAAGGATCATTATAAAGTAGAATTAAAAATATCGTTTAAATAATAGTAGGATGATACGATGCCTTATTGCAGATGACGAACAGATAGCTCACCAGATACTGGAACAATATATTTTACAAACACCCGGCCTTACACTTGTAGCTAAATGCCGTAATGCCCTCGAAGCTTTTGCGAAACTGGAACAACAGGCAGTGGATTTAATCTTTTTGGATATTGAAATGCCGCTGATTAATGGACTGACATTCCTGAAAACACTATCCAATCCCCCGCGGGTGATACTGACTACTGCTTATGCTGATTACGCATTGCAAGGCTACGAACTGAATGTAGTGGATTATCTTTTAAAGCCTTTTTCATTTGAGCGGTTTTCAAAAGCTCTGGCAAAAGTGAAACCGGCGGAAGAATCAGGGCTAAAAGCAGTAGAGGAGGTCGGGCATCTGATGGTAAAAGAAAAAGGCGGCCTGATAAAAATTCCCTACAACAAAATTAGTTACATAGAAGCCTCAAAGGATTATATGAAAATTGTAACGCCGGAACAACAATATCTTGTACACCTTACCATGAAAAGCTTGGAAAAACAATTGCCCGCCGTGAAATTTGTGCGAATACATAAATCCTATATCGTTTCCCTTCAACTGATTAGAATGGTGAAAGCAGACAACGTTGTTATCGGGAACAATCAATCATTGCCAGTTGGAGTCAACTACAAAGAAAAATTGATGGAAATGTATAAGAAATAGGGTATAATTATCCACTTCGCTCTCTGTGCAAAATTTACACCCTTAGCGAGCCACGGAATGCCCTGGCGGCATAGTAAGATTCCGCACCGTTGTGATACACGAAGACATGGTCGTAGCGGCGATCAGCAAAGAGGGCGCCGCCGAGTTCTCTGATATCAGAAGGTGTTATTATCCAGCTCGACGTTTTCGTATCGAAGTTTCCAAGTTTCTGCAACGCTTGGTATTGTTCTTCTGATAAAAGCTCAATGCCCATGGCAGCAGACATACCAATAGCACTATCTTTTGGTTTATGTTCTTTTCTTGCCTCCAGCGCTTCACGGTCGTAACAAAGACTTCTGCGGTCTTTAGGACTTTCCGCTGAACAATCATAAAAAATGTATTCGCCCGTCTTTTTATCATGACCAACAACATCCGGTTCACCGCCAGTTCTTTCCATTTCATTGAGCGACCACAGTTTTTCAGTATTAGCTTCCAGCTTTGCTTGTACTTTAGCCCATTCAAGGCCTTTATGGCGGTTGATGTTTTTCTCAAAACGGGCTTTCAATGCGCTGAGTAGTTCTTCACGTTGTTCTGGCGACAACTTCTTTTTATTGCTATTCATGCTTTTATATTATCTCTGTTGAAAAAACTACTAATCATTTAATCCCTTTCCATCGAGAATTTGTTCTATACATTTTTCAACCCTTGACGCCCGGGTTTTGGATTGTTTGGGTGCAGAAAAATAAAGAATGTATGCTCTTTGCCGTCCCGGCGTCAATGCATCAAAAGTAGTTTTCAAGCCAGAGATTTCATCTAATTTATTTTGAAATTCTTCAGGAATAGGTTCTGGATTCTTTTTAAAATTCACCTTCAAACCGGCTTTTTCCACTTCAATGGCTTCATAAATATAGGTTTTCAGGATGGGTGCCCGCTTAACTATTTCCCGAACATTGGTGAACCGAATCTGGCGCGCCGCCTGCACATTCTCCGTTTGTTGGATTAGAATACCCTTGGCATCATGTAACAAGGCGCCTTTGACAAACAAAAGCGCACAGTATTCTTTAAACACATGTATTAAAACTATGTTACTCTTCTGAAATGTGTAACAAGGGACACCCCACTTTAACTCTTCGGTCAGCTCACAGTCAAGAACGATCATTCTCAATTGCTCCAGTTCTTCCTGCCACTTTTGGGCTTTGCTAAAATAAAAATCAACCTTAGGATTCATTCTATTCATTTATTAAAATTAACTGAAATGATTTTTCTATCCACGGGTCTGAAATACCACGATACCACAGTCAGGATTAGCAATAACAACGAAGGAAATATTTCATTCACGGGATCACCCGATGCGATATGTGAAAATACCGCTCCGGACATGGCAAAGAAAAAGCCTGCATAAGCCCATTCCTTTAGTAAAGGAAATTTAGGAATAAGTACTGTTATGACGCCCAAAATTTTCCAAATAGCTAATATTGTTAGAAAATAGGCAGGATAGCCTAAATGTGTAATGAAATCTACTTCCGTTTGTCATAGTATATTATTTTAATTTGCTTACTATGTCTTGCAATCGGTTATGTGCCCAGTTTATGCCCTGGGCAAAGGGTAACTGCAGCACCTGGTCCCTTAGTGCAACCGATTCATATACTACGTGCATATTAAGTTTGCTGGTGTCGTCAGTAAGTTTTTCAAATTCTAATAATTCAAGCTGAACGCCAAAAGGCGTATTCTCCATTTCAAATGTGCGTGTTATTTTCTGGTTCGGGCTAAACTCATGGATTACCCCATTGGCCCGAAATACCACGTTTCCCTTCTCATCGACTGTTTCAAATTGGTAACTGCCGTGCTTTTTACTTTCAAGTTTCAGCACTTTCGTTCCCATCCATTGCTCAACAATGCCGGGCTCTACATACGCTTTAAAAAGTAATTCCAATGGCAAATCAAATTCCCTTGTTATCACTAATTCTTGTTTGCCGTCTTCGGCATTGATTTTTGTTTTTTGTTCCATGTTATTTGCTTTTATATTTTTTCATTATTGTTTCTAATTTGTCGAATCGGTCTTCCCACATTTTGCGGAATGGCTCAATGAAGTCGGCTACCTCTTTCATTTTTTTTGCATTGATGTGATAGTAAATCTCCCTGCCGTTTTGCTCTTGTTTAAGCAATTCGCACTCAGTGAGTATTTGTAAGTGTTTTGAAACGGTCGGTCTTGCTGTGTCAAAGTTTGAGGCTATCGCACCTGCTGTCATGGATTGTGAGGCTACCAATAGAAGTATGGCCCTTCTTGTCGGGTCTGCTATGGCTTGAAATACATCTCGTCTTAAATTCATTGCGTAGCTATTTGACTACAAATATAAATGTAGTTATTTAACTACGCAAATTTTTCTGCGATTTTTCTAACGGATCTTTTTGCGTGTCATTAGCTGTAAGTCTACTGCTGAAGAAGAGAAAAAAAGCTTTGATTGAACCAATAGTAGACATCCAATTATTTCACAAAGGAATGGGAACGATTACAGGTGTAAGCGACCCCGGTGTTTATCCGATTGTATTGGTTGCCGGTCAGAAGACGCTGCAACGGCTAAAACCCTTAATGGAGAGTGTGTATTAATCTTTAAAGACATTACATGACCGGAATGATGCTAAACATTGTCTATTAAGCAATTAGGAAGGGTCAAAAAAAATTGAAAAAAATCGACAAAAAATTTGCGTAACTCAAAAGTTACCTTTATGTTTGTGTAACCTAAAAGTTACTTATTATGGCAGACAACATCAAACACCAATTCTTCTTCCCCCACCGGCCCGAACAGGTCTGGGAATATTTGACCAGGGCCGAACTGATGGAGCTATGGCTAATGCCCAACGATTTCCTGCCCATTCTGGGGCACGATTTCCAGTTCAGGATAAAGCCCATGCCTCAGCTCGATTTCGACGGCATCGTCTATTGTAAGGTGCTGGAAATAGTGCCTCATCAAACGCTTTCCTATTCCTGGAAATCCGGTCCGGGCAACGGAAAGATCGAGCTGGATTCCATAGTGGTCTGGAAACTGATCCCGAAAGACAATGGCACGGAGCTATTGCTGGAACATACCGGCTTCAGGGGATTCGATAATTTTAGTATGTTCTCGGCCATGAATGACGGGTGGTTCAAAAATATACAAAAGATCGCTGAACTTATAAAAGCTGCAAACCGTGAAACATCAAAGCTTTGATGTATTCCAGGTGGTCGCCGACCCCAGCCGCAGACAGATATTGCGGCTGCTGTTAAAAGACAGCCTGACGATAAACTCATTGGCCGAACATTTTGACATGAGCCGGCCGGCCGTATCCAAACATATAAAAATATTGCATGAGGCCGGGTTTATCTCTATCCAGGACATCGGCAGAGAAAGACATTGCATACTCAAACAGGAAGGGTTTGAAAAGTTGCAGGAATGGATAAACTACTTTGATAATTTCTGGCTGTCAAAACTGGAAAAATTAAAATCACTGTTAGACAACAAAATTAAAAATTAAAACAAAATGAAAAAGCAAGACTACACGGCCACCATCCTGGTCAAGGCCACCGCAAACAAAGCATTCAAAAGCATTAACCAGGTTACCGCATGGTGGACAGAAAATATAGAAGGCAGTTCCGAAAAACTGAACGATGTTTTTACCATCCATTTCGGGGAAGCCTTTGTAACGATGAAAATAGTCGAATCCGTTCCGGACAAAAAGGTCGTATGGACTGTTACCGACTGCTACCTCCACTGGTTCGCTGACAAGAAAGAGTGGAAGGACACCCGGATCGTCTTTGAAATATCGGCCGAAGGGGATTCAACCAGGATCCAATTTACACATGTCGGGTTAGCGCCCCAGGTAGAATGTTATGATAACTGTGTAAAAGGCTGGGACCAATATTTTAAAGACAGTTTGGCCAAGCTGATAAACGAAGGCAAGGGACTCCCGCAAAAAAAAGAAATGGCGACTGCGGAGGCAGTCAAATAGGTCGGAGCATCGGACCGGAAAGGTCGGGGAGCCTGATTCCACAAAAAATAGCCGGATCGTATGATCCGGCTTTGAGTGGCGTAATCCATCTTTTCTCACGCATGTGAGATCATTTCCCATAGTTAAACTTTATATTTAATCATGGCAAAGGTAATTTTTGGAAATCATTGTGCGGTTAGAGTCTCCCGGACGGAAAGGGACAGAATTCGTAAATTCTATTGTGATATTCTGGGCTGTAAAATCATGAGAGAGTTCGACGACAAGGACGACATTCGAATGGGAGATGACTTCTACATCGGGTTTCTCTACGGAGCGGGTGATGGGCAGGGAGCCGATAAGGGCGTAAACTACGGAGCGGACGACGCTCTGAGTGATGACGAATTTTTGAAAGCGATATTTCTGGAGCTAAAGGCCGACAACCTCGAAGAAATGAGGCAGAAAATCGTCACCTTCGGCGTCAAGGTACTCGATGTACCGGACCCCCACCTCTACTTTCAGGCTCCAGGTGGGCAGGTATTTCGGCTCGTGGGCATCAACGAAGACCTCTCTCTGTATGAGGGTTCACCTTCATTAAGACCTTGATCGTCCGCGTCGGCATAGTAAATGCGTGAATTTATTTATAGTCAACCGCGTATTCCTTGCAAAGTCTTATTAGACAACGTTTTCCAATGAAGTAAATAATAATACAGGGGACAACTTTCTAACTTTTGGGAGGCAGAATTAGGCAAAATGATACAATTTCTGGGCAGCCATTCCAAAGACTTATGATGATGATTAGAATACAACGCCATTTCTTGCAACCTGTGTATCACAAAAAGTTCTCCATTTCACCCCTTAGATAAACCGGTATTTATGGGGGCAAATAAATAATTTCAGCAAACCCTGGGCGGCAGATTGAAAATTTAGCGGAGTTTGCTATTTTTATCGCTTTGTACGCTAGTTTAATTAATAAGCAATGCAAAATTGACGGATGAGTAAGGATAATTTAATTCAGATTGTTCAAAGTGTGTTGCCAATGAGCAATGCCAAAGCCGAACAGATAGCGGAGAAATTTAAGAGGAGGAAAACTGCCAGAAACGAGTATTTATTAAAAGAGGGATCTGTTTGCAGCGAGTCTCATATTATTGAGGAGGGTATCATTAGGTCGTACATTTATGATCTTGAAGGCATTGATGTAACGACAACATTTTGTTCAAAACAAATGTTCGCCAGCGACCTTTTATCGTTTTTTAAAAGGATCCCTTCAAAAGAAAATATTCAGGCATTGACAGATTGCCAAACCTGGTATATCACTTACGACGATATGCAGGAAAGCTTCCACGCAATCCCGGAGTTTCGTGAATTTGGCCGGCTTAACATCATTAATCAATTCGGTATTCTGCAACAAAGAATGTTGTCAATGTTGCAGCAAACAGCAGAACAGCGTTATAGAGACTTGGTTTATGCTAACCCTGAGATCCTTCAACACGCTCCTTTAAAATACATTGCGACTTACCTGGGTATCACTGATACCTCGCTGAGCAGGATAAGAAAAGAATTTGTAAAAAAATAGCCGATTCCATTTCTTGCCATTTGCTAAGTGCAAGCCAGGATATTTGATCTTACTTTGCACTATCAATTTAATCGACAAACAAAATGGCAAGCTACATATCAGGTATGCCCATATGGGCTATAACGCTATTTATCGCAGGTTTTCTTTATTCTATTGCCTTCATCGCCAACCCGGCAAAACAGGCGGCCCTGGATGCCGGTATGACTCCGGCCAGCGCGAGAAATATCCAGCTCGGTATTTTTGGTTTTTATATTCTTTACCTTGCTTATGCTTCAATATTGGCTTTAAAAGGTGTCTTTTCCGTCAACTCAATACCGCCAAAAGTAATGGTATTTACTGCCATACCATTGACTATTATACTATTTGTAATTATCGGAAACACAAAATTATTCAAGAAATTACTCCGGTCAATCACCTTGGAATCCTTAATTGCCTTGCATGTATTTCGGCTATTAGGTGTGTTCGACATTCTTCTTTACTTCTATCACTTGCTTCCCGGAGATTTTGCTTTTTCAGCGGGAATGGGGGATATTATAACAGCCATTCTCGCTTTGCCTGTAGCGAAAATGGTTTCAAAAGGGAAGCCAGGCAGTTTAAAGATCGCTTATGCCTGGAATATTTTTGGAACACTGGACATCATTACACTACTTGTTATTGCCGTAATTAATGCAAAAAATCCTGTCGTCGCCGGTGAGCTTGGTCTCCAGGAAATGACCATATTTCCGTTCGTGTGGTTTCCCGCATTTGCTCCGGCGACCATATTGTTCTTGCACACTACCATTTTCAGGAAATTGCAGCAAATAAAGGCTAAGTAAAATTTTGGCAACCATGACCAGTCAAATAGCGGCTATTAGAGAAACACGATCTTTCCTCCTGGAACAACTAAAAGATCTGACCACCGAACAATTTAATCGAACTGCTGAAGGATTTAACAACAACATTATCTGGAACCTGGGCCATATGATAGCAGTGCAACAGGGAATATGCTACAAAAGAGCCGGTTTGCCAACATTGATTAGTGATGATTTTTGGCAGCGGTTTAAATCAGGTTCAAAACCAAAAGGGATTATTAGCGACGACGAAATAGTATCTATCAAACAATTGCTAATTATCACTTTGGATCAATTAGAAACAGACTACAATAAACAAGTCTTTGGTAATTATACCACCTGGGTAACGCGCAACGGTGTGGAGCTGGTCAGTATAGACGATGGTATAAAATTTCTTTCATTTCATGAGGGATTGCATTCAGGCGTTATTATGGCTATAAAGAGATTGGTGATTTAAGCTCCCCATATTTCCGCTCCGAAACGAAATTAGAGCTTTGTATTTAACCAAAAAGCCCGCAGACTAAGAATCTGAGGGCTTTTTCGTGGAAATTCAGTGGATTTACTTGCCTAAAATTGCTTTTGTACGCAATTTCTTGCAGATAATTGACTTGCGGGGCGTTGGGGACAACTTATTGAAAATCACCGATTTCCTAAATTATTACGGCTGGCATAAATAAAATCATTCTGTCGGAATGTGGATCGCTAACTGGTAATTGATGTAACTTTGACCTTAAGGAATGATTGGTTTATGAATAATAAGCTAATATATTGGATACCCATAGTTGGGGTGTTTATCAGTCTGGTGAATTATGATAAGGATAATGGCATGGGCCCTATCTGGGGTTATTATCAAGCAGCAATGGTCGTTATATTTATTTGGATCATCGCATATCTTCAGTACTGAAGCTATACGAAAAGGGTCTCGACTAATTGCCGGAGACATCGGTTGTTAACCTGTTCTTATTTCTTGTATGTAAAGTTAAACATCCAGCGTATCCCGAATTTGTCGAGGCAAGTTCCCCAATAGGCGCCCCAGAACATATCCTGCGGAGCCATTATGTAAGCTCCCCTTGTTTTCGGTCAAATCGGGATTAGACGTTTTTAACGAAAAGCCTTTAGTTCGAACGAAACCGAAGGCTTTCCCTTTCTTCCGCTGCCCAAAATTGCAGAAAATTGCAATTTCTTGCGGATAATTGCTACGCGGAGAGAGGGGGATTCGAACTCTTCTCGTTCTGAATTCTTTATCAATGATTTACAAAAGACTGAATGTTGTGGTTATGGATTGCGCTCTGGCCGGAAAGTGGTGCAATTTTGCTGGAATAAAAGTAGGTCATGTTTTTCAATTCTTAGATGGTATTGCCTGAGGTCTTCGAAATGACCTTATGCATCAGCTAAATTGGCAAAAATTGCTATATTTTGGTTCATCTTGAATTCAAATCTGCGCCAAAAAATGCAAATTTTGGCTGATATTTGGATGCAAGGCTTGATTATAAGTATATTGAATGTTGGCACAAAGTTGATATAATTGTAAATATTTTTTAATATGGCTAGACCTAAGCTCCTTGCAGATTGGCGCGAAACATCCATTTTTGGCGCGTAATTCAATATTTTGGCGCGAAATTCCTCTACGCGCCAAAAAAGGTGTATTTTTGGCGCGTAAATCTAACATATGGCGGATCCGAAACTAAGCGCCAAAGTATTATCGCAGATTAACGCTATCAAGGATGTTTTAAGGCAATCAGCCTTGAAAGGAGCAACCTTGGAAGAAATCCAAAGCACAATCAAAGTAGAGATTCCTCATCGTACACTGCAAAGACGATTAGAATACTTGCGGAATGCGGGGGCTGTGACTTCTTCCGGGGATACGCGTTCGACCCGGTATTACCTGGCAACATCGCCAATCAAGGTAGAGGAAACGGGGACTAATGGCTCGGTTTTGCCATTATCAGAAGAAGGTCAGCATATTCTTTCGCTGGTCTACCTACCCGAGCAGCAACGAACGCCGGTAGGATACAACCGTGAATTCCTTGAGTTGTACCAGCCAAATATAACCAACTATCTCTCTGTTGAAAAGACCGATCAATTACTGCGATGGGGACAAACACCAGGCAGGAATCAAACCGCAGGGACGTATGCCAAGGAAATTCTCCAGCGTCTCTTGATCGATCTTTCTTTCAATTCGAGCAGGCTCGAAGGCAACACCTATTCGCTGCTGGATACCGAACGACTGATTAGGCTTGGAGAGGAAGCTGAGAATAAATCAGCCCTGGAGGCACAGATGATTCTCAATCATAAGGATGCTATTGAATTTCTTGTTCAATCGGCCGAAGAGATCGGTATTAACCGATATACCATATTAAATCTGCATGCTCTTTTAGCAAACAACCTGCTTCCTGACCCTGCGGCTCCAGGTCGGTTAAGAACTCATGAAATTGGTATTGGCCGATCTGTATATACCCCGCTTGCAATACCCCAACTCATCGAGGAAATGTTTGAATTAATGCTGTCCAAAGCCCGCCAAATATTGAACCCGTTTGAACAGGCTTTTTTTTTGATGGTGCATTTGCCCTACTTGCAGCCTTTTGAGGATGTAAACAAACGCGTTTCCCGGCTGGCAGCCAATATCCCACTGAATAGTCATAACCTAATTCCCTTATCATTTGTTGATGTTCCCGACGACCTTTACATCCGGGGAATGCTTGCAGTATATGAATTGAACAGGGTTGAGCTATTGAGAGATGTATTTGTTTGGGCCTATGAACGATCCTCTGCGCGCTATGCAACAGTTCGTCAGTCCATTGGTGAGCCGGATGTTTTCCGAATGAAATACCGGCAAGCTATGCGGGAGTTGATAACTGCAGTAGTATCTTCTGCCATGAACCAAGTTGCCGCAGGTACGTTCATTAATCATCGTGCAGCTAGTATCCCTGAGAAAGAGCGAGAAAAGTTCATTGAATATGTAGAGACGGAGCTATTATCCTTGCATGAAGGAAATTTTGCACGTTATTATATAAGCCCCTCGGAGTTTGTTCGGTGGAAGGAGGCTTGGAAAAAGTGATAACCTGGCTGTCAAGGGAGCAAGACCTGGAATAAACGTGCTCTAAATAAAACTGAATGCCTAAAGAAAGCAAGGATCAACCCCTTTACTCTTTTCCCGCCGACCATATTATTGCCTTGATCAGCGAGCAATACCCGGAACGAGAGGATTTGATTCCCGTAATACGAGTCTGTAATAACGGGCAATGGGAAAGCCCCGCTTATGTACATTTTGTGAATTCCAGCCGTCCAAATGAGGAAGGATCGGAATGGCAGTTCGATGAAAATATTATTCTTGAAAGTGAAGACGAGGGCACGATTGTCCTGGACATTTTGAAAGACGGTCGGATTGGGGGCGTTGAATTTGTATCTCGGATTGGTTCTCATTTTTAACCAGCAAGGGTCCCAAGTTAAGCTTCTATATAATTATCCTGTGTGTGTGCCGCGAATGAACAAAGGAGCAGTATTGAGAACAGGTATATATGTCGGGCTGAGGTTTTCATTGAATGATATGATTATTTGGAACACGAAAAGCTGCAGCAACCCAGAGCCACAAAGAAGGCATTGGCCGGAACGAAAAGGTCCAGACATAGCCGACCCAGCGGGGATTAAAAACTGTTTATCCCAATTTTATATTAATACCGCTGCACAACCCGGTACAGAAAACGTTCCGGCTCGCCTATCACACCACTTGCGGCTCTTCTTTTTTTCAACATATCTGATTTATAATAGGCATAGGCTTTGACAGTATCCAATAGAGCCGTTACGAGCACTACCTTTTTATCATCATCGGCATCATGACCAAAAGCCCTAACGGTTATACCATTATCTATCCTTTCCTGCTTACCCTCTTCAAATGCTTTTTGCCAGGTACCCCAGTCTTTAACAGTGAACGTGGTTCTGGACCGGAGGTCTGAACTAACAGTAGCGGTGTCCTGAAAGGTGATCGTAACAAAGGCAAACAAAGGCGTGCCTGTTACGCCACCTTTTTGCATGGCCTTTTTCAGGCCAGGGTCTTTTGCAAATGCTTTTGCTTTGGCCATATCATCTACTTTCACAGCTACTAATATCATATTGGAATCCTGCAAACCGCGGCCAATTACATAACTATGAATGCCATTAACCAACCGGAGAGAATCATGTTCATCGTAGGAGGTTTTCCATTTTGCATAGTTGAACACCTTGTGTTTTGCTATCATCATATTTTGCGGTGCTGTAATAATGGTATTTATTTTCGGTGCAACTGCGCTTTTGGTGCTGTCAACAGTGGTAGAGTCGATGCCGGTCTTATTTTCATTTCCGCCTCCGGCGCAGGAGATCAAAAAGAATACCATGACATAAAAAAGCAAGCCGGTAAATCTTGACTGTTTCATTGATTTTGCTTTTAATGATTAATAAATAAAAGGGCAGGGAAAGAAGAGTATTACAGGAGGTAGGGACAATAAATGTAGCTTATATTAAACTGTCCGACGAATTTTTATTTAGTTCATGGAGACACTAATTATTTTAGTTTTTAGGCCGTAACACGCCGAATTGAGTGTCAGATTATTTTAATTTCCCGGATTAAGGTAGGAAAGGAGAGTAGGGGTTCGATTGAGTCTCCCCCCTAAAGGGATCACCGAGACTCTCGATAGAGTGGCGTAGGTAATCCCCTCCACATTTTTGAGTTATGCTGCAAACCAGGAAGAATTGTTGTTTTATTTTAGC
Organism: Patescibacteria group bacterium; assembly: GCA_036394315.1. Taxonomy (GTDB): domain Bacteria; phylum Patescibacteriota; class Doudnabacteria; order UBA920; family O2-02-FULL-48-8; genus DASWFI01. The sequence goes on along the minus strand of DASWFI010000085.1, from coordinate 8,636 downwards.
TAGGTGTTTTTGCCTTGTTGAGATTCTCTAATATCTTGATAAGATCTGTTGAAGGACTTGCCGGTGTATCTCCTATATCTATGTTGGGGGTAAACAGGTCTACCGCTTCTTTCAAATCTTTTTTTAGCTCGTCATACATCAGCAAAGCATCAAACATGCCAATGTAGAAAACAGCAAATTTTACGCAATATCTATATAATCGCAATAACACTTGACAAACAAAAAAAACGATAAGTGAAATACCAACACGAAGTGACAAAAGTGCAATCCAGTAATCATTGGTTTCAGGCTTGGTTCCTGCAGCTACAGTGATCTTATTGGAAAAAATAAATATTAAAATACATCCACCCAGGAATACTATGCAAAGCAACAAGATTGCATAACCCGAAAACTCATAAGTCTGTTGCCTGTTGAAATATAATTTTAATAGGCGTTGCACTTTGGATGAGGATAAATCGATCTTTTCTAAGTCTAATATATTTTCTTTATAGTATTTATTGGCATTTTTCATATACCTGTTGTAGAAGAACATCCAGATGAGAGGGACTGTAATGAAAAACGCCAATAGGCTGATTATCAGAAGAACTATTTTCATTATAAGGGGTTAAATTATCTTATTTTGATGCAATAAATATAATATCATGTAGTTAAGGAAACTACCCGTGAAAACACCCTATTTGGGTTAGGTATAAATCGTCATTTTTTGTCTTTACAGCAGCCTAGCTTTTCCTATTTCAGATTGTCCTACAGGCATATCGATACTTTTTTCCAGATTTGGCTGGTAATATTATACAGATCCAGCCTTGCTTTGTTGACGGTGATGCGGAGATAGACCTCACTTTCTTCATGAGTCTGGAAGGAGCGGCTCTTTAAATAGAACAAAACGCCGAAACTTTTTGTGCTCATACAATTGCTTTAAAAGTGATTAAAATTAGCAATTGCACCTTTCCCGGGAAAGACCACTAACAATTCTGTATAGGTTGACGGTCAGTGATTTGTGGAGGTTTTGGTGCGCACTTCTTGTCGATAGTGTTGGTATCGTATTGCGCACCGGATAAACGTCCCTTAACAGGATTAAACGGTAAGCCCCAAAAATCAAAAAGCCCGTAAACACTACGTTTTACAGGCTTTTGAAAAAAATTGATAACGTCCCAGCGGGGCGTTGGGGACAACTTTCGAACTTTGTGGAGAACGATTTCAAGAAGACATGTCAATTTTTGGACATTCATTCCATGCGGTTATGACGTGGATGGGAATGCGATGCCGATTATTGCCATTCCCCATTTTTTAAAAAGTTCGAAATGAAAGTGGCAAATTGGTTCTATTGAAGATATTCTTCCTATCCTACTTGCTCCGGTGATCTTGGATGATAGATAAGTAATTATTGATCTTTTCCCAAAATGAGGAAACAATAAGCAGAAAAATTCTGAGTAAGCAAAAAAGCCATCAGATTCAATGACCTGCTAGCTTTTTCATGGGAATCCCGGGGAATGAGACGACCAGAATTGCTTTTGTTTGCAGTTCCTTGCGGATAATTGACTTGCGGGCAGAAGGGGACAACTTTCGAACATTTTTGTCGAAGACTTGTTGAAAATCAATAACTTCTTAAACGAATATGACCTATTCTAATTACTACCCTTCAAGATTACCTTCACTATTTAAGAAAAATCGTCTTTGTATGTAACAATTTCCCGGAGTTAGATACTTACCCGGTGTATCTTGAATTTCCTAACTTAATTACAACTTATGGGGTATTTTACAATTGATCTTCCCGGTAAAATAAAGGGAGAAGTGAGATTTGGAAAAGTAATGAGAAAGCTCGTATCGGTAAATCTTTTTGACCTCTTTAGAAAGAAGGGACCTAAAAGGGAAGAAAGGAGGGGTTATATTGTCAAAATTGGAGAAGGACAGCTATATCGTCTGCTAAGAACAAAGGAAGGGGAGTGGCTAAACGAAAGTGACAGCGGATTCCAGGTCGCGAAAGATGACGAAACAAGTCTTGCCATTAAAAAGGCCATCGAGGAATATGAGCAAAGCCTTCATCATTAATTCAATAATCTGAAGAGTTGAGTACAAAAGAAGCTCGTTTCTTACAGCAAGTGGAGGCGCACAACGGGATATTGTATAAGATATGCCGCATTTATCAGGATAATCCAGCTGATCAGCATGACTTATTACAGGAGATCATGTTGCAGCTCTGGTTGTCCTACGATTCCTTCAGGGGTGACAGCCAGTTCAGTTCATGGATGTACCGTGTAGCGTTCAATACAGCGATTGTCTTCTTCAAAAAGGAAAGGCGAAGGCAGGATACTTTTACCACCGCTCCATATAAACAGCTTCCGGAAGAATTACATACAGTCAGGGACCAGGACGAACAATTAAGGATATTTTACAAGGCTGTACAAAAGTTAAATAAGGTGGAAAAAGCATTGATCTTTCTTTTTATGGAAGGACATTCAGGAAAAGAGATCGCAGTTATTTTAGGTATTACACCTTTGAATGTGCGGGTAAGGTTGGGCCGCACCAGGGATAAATTAAAGTACATTATTAAAACATTGGGTTATGAATTTTGACAACTTGAAGGGCGCCTGGGCAGATGATAAGACAGACGACATCCCTTTGCCAGTTAGAAAGGTTCCACTAGGTGGAACTCCTTCTGTTGTTTCGAAGCTGAGGAGAAACATGAAGCTGGAGTTTATTTCACAAGTGATAGGTTTTGTATTCCTGATCCTTGTTGTTCTTCGGTCTCCAAAAAATACCTTGTCTGTATTTATTGTCAGCATAGCAATATTTCTTCTTCTGGTACAGTCGGTGTACTATTTTTCCCGATTTTATCTTTTTTATAAAGCCATCGGCCGTTATGACCTTAGTTTGAGAAAAAGCATTTATAAGATCACATATGAATTAGAGCTAAATATTGAAATATATAAGACCTTTAATTATTTCGTTGCGCCATTAGTTGCCCTGATTATTATTGGCAGTATGGCGACATCCTTATTTGTTATTTTCATAGTGTTAGGGGTTGCTCAAATAATTTCTTTTTTTCTTTTGAAGCTGTATGTCCGGACCCGATACGGTAGGCACCTGGTAGAACTGAAAAAAATAATGGAAGACCTAGAGACAGAAGAATAGAAAGGGTTCTCCACCTCCTGTTATGGAATAGGAAGGACATCAGGAAAAAAGTCTTTCAGAAAAGGAAAGGATTTATTAAACCGAGGATTTCGAACCTTCTTAATAGCTGGTAATAAATTGACTACAGAAATTTACAAACTTTGCCAACAAAACATTCGAACTTAAAAAGCCTTCAAATTCAATGATTTGAAGGCTCTAAATGTATTTTGCGGGGCGGAGGGGGCAACTTTCGGACCTTTACTTTCTTAAGGGAAATATTTATTATAGAATTGATAGCTTTCAACGGGCGGTGGAAGCATTTTCGGCAGGGAATACCTATGAAGCAGGACCGAAATATCTTGCTGCTCGAGCTGGAGCTTATCTTAAAAGGAAGATGCCTGATAGCGCTTTTGTTGACCTCATCAAGGCTGCTGAAATTAATTATGACTATAAATGGAATTTGGGGAATTACTATGAAGTAATAGGTAAACGGGATTCCGCGCTAATAAATTATACATGGCTTTATAATGAAGATTCAGTGGTATACAAATTTTGTAAACAAAGAATCAATGAGCTTGAAAAAAGACACCCAAAGGTCCTGACTGAACTTTATACCGATAGAGATCGGAAAGTATTATTGTTTAAATGATCGGCGACTTTTTATCTCACCGGTGCTAAGATTTTTGCGCCGAAAACTTACCTGATGGGAAGATTTTGCTCCAAAAAGTGGACAATTGGAAAAACCTTCAGTTCGAATGGTTCTGAAGGCTTTACGTTGTAACCCGATGCCTAGAATTGCCTTTAATTGCAAATCCTTGCGGATAATTGCTATGCGGAGGCGAAGGGATTACCTCCGCCCGCTCACGCGGCGCTACGCTGATCCCGAGTGGGGGGCTTCAACAAAAGAACAACTGCGCCGCACTGTGTGCGTCCTTTTTCATTCCCGTTCACTTTGGCAAGCTTGCCCTCTAAATTTTGCACAATGATTTCTTTCGGCTAATGCATGCAAATGCGCTTGCCACGCTCCCGGAAACGAAAAATGCCCCCGGCAAAGCCGGAGGCACCCTTGTTCTTTTGTTGGCGGGGCGGAGGGGACAACTTTCGAACTTTCAGGTGGCCGATTTGGAACAAGTATGTCACTTTTGGGAAGACCATTCCAAACGATCATGATATGGATGGGAATGCGGTGTCTTTTATTGTACCCCCCGCTGCCGTGAAAAGTTCGAAATGATCTCCGCATTTTATGGAAATCTTATATAGTTGCATCTACTACTTAAATTACCGGCATTGCAACACTTCCTCAAAACTATGGTTGGCCATTGGCGTAAAAATATCTTCTTTTCCGTCGCCAATGTTCTGGGTTTGTCTGTCGGGCTGGCAGCTTCATTTCTTATTTACTGCTACATTGATTTCGAATATAGTTATGACCGTTTTCATGCAAAAGCCGACCGCATCTATCGCTTGGTTTGCGATACCCGAATGGTCGCGGACTCCGGCTCTCGCATTACTCCCAGCGCCCTGACCGCTGCTCCTATGGGGCATATGCTCCAGGCCAGTTTCCCGCAGATCGAATCCGTTGTCAGGTTATTTAAAGGTAACCTGCTTATCCGGCGGGGGACGGTCAAATTCCAGGAAAAACGGACAGTCGTCGTCGATGCCGATTTTCTGAAGGTGTTCGATTTTCCACTGCTGGCCGGCGATCCGGCAACGGCCTTCAAAACGCCTCAAAGTGTTGTGCTCACAACCTCTGCCGCACGTAAATATTTTGGCACAGCCAACCCACTTGGACAGACAGTCTACCTGGGTCCGAATGCCTGGCCTACCAAGGTCAGCGGCGTCTTGAAAGATCTGCCTGAAAATTCTCAGATCAAGGCCGATCTTTTCTTTACCGCCAATTTCGCCCCGGATAGCATTAACTGGTCTCAATTGAATTACCTCACCTACCTCCTGATGAAGTCTGGCAGCGATCTCAGGCCCCTGCAAAAGATACCTGCTATAATACGCGGCGATAACACATACACGCTGTCTCTGGAACCCCTAACCAGCGTTCATCTGCATTCCGGTCGCCCAGGTGGTTTCGAGTCGGGGAATATCGACAATCTGCGCCTGTTTTCTTTTATAGCCGTTTTTATCCTGCTTATCGTCACTTTTAATTTTGCCAACCTGGCGACAGCCCAGGCGGTGGACAGGATCAGGACCATCGGCACCTATAAATTATTAGGCGCATCCAGGCGCCGGTTGTTCGGACAGTTGATGGGCGAAACGTTGCTCCTCAGTCTGTTGGCCTTCCTGCTGGCATCAGTCACAGCCAGATTGCTACTACCCGTGTTCAACCAGTTGGCAGGCAAGGCCGTTAGTATCGGCCCATTCTACGATCTTCACCAGTTGATCCTTCTGTTCGCCGGAAGCATTTTCGCAGGCATTGCAGCGGGCATTTATCCAGCCTTGTTCCTTTCAAGGTATCCGGCGCTGACGGCACTTCGGGGATCGTTTCAACCAGGCAAGAGCAGCTTTGTTCTGCGGAGATCGATGGTCATCGCACAATTTACCCTGGCTTTTATCCTCATCCTGGGGACCTTGGTCATATATAGGCAATTACATTATATGCGCAATGCCGATCCGGGCTTTACAACGTCTCAAGTGCTGGTCATTGATACGCGGACCGATGAAAGAGCTACTGTTTTCAAGCAAAATATTGCACGGCTGCCTGCCGTCCTCTCCGCCGCTTTTTCCTCTGATATTCCCGGAACTGAGGTCAATGCGATCATCCCCCTGAAGCTGGAAGAGACAGGTGGCCGAATGATCGATATAAGGTGGGCCGGATGCTCAGTGGATTTCAACTATTTCAGGACCATCGATATCCTGATGGCCGCCGGAAGGCCCTTCTCCCGGAGCCTGTCCACCGATACTATGCAGGCTGTCATGGTCAACGAAACCGCCGCCCATTCCATCGGTTATGCCAAAGCGTCAGACATTGTTGGCCGGCGTTGTATACGCAATGGTCTGTCGGCAAGGGTGATCGGGGTGGTCAGGGACTTTCACACGCGCTCCTTTCGCGAACCTATCGCCCCGTTGGTCCTCTGGCTGCAACCCCAGGATCATGACGAGTATCTTTCGATCCGCCTGTCTACCCGTAACTTGGCCGCTTCCCTGGCAGGGCTTACCAAATCATATGCCGCTGCTATGCCTAACCGTCCTTTCGACTATTTTTTCCTTGACGATTACTTCGCCCGTCTCTATGATTCGGAAGCCGCCTTCGGCAGACTCTTTGGTATTTTCGCAATATTTGCCATCATCCTCTCCTGTGTCGGGATGCTGGGCTTTACGGCTTACGAGCTGTCGCAGCGACATAAGGAGATTGGTATTCGCAAGCTGCTGGGTGCCTCAGTCCCCTCCATTCTCCGGCTGCTATTCACTGATCTTTTACGTCCGATCCTTCTCGCCTTGCTGATAGGCGCTCCTCTTGCCGGGATGTTAATGCGATCCTGGCTGGATCATTATGCATACCGTATCCATCCCGGTGCAGGTATCTTTCTTTACACGGGAAGTGTCCTCCTGGTGATCGTATTGGCGACCATTGCCTATCACGCCACCCGAAGTGCCTTGCTTTCTCCGCTAAGGATAATCAGAAAAGATTGATTACGAAGAGCTGGTCAATCGGCTTCCCGTCCAGGAGCAGGGCATGTAAGATTCCCTTTTTCCCGATCCATAAAAATTAGACTTTCTTAAATAAAAAAGCCTTCAGTTCGAATGAATCTGAAGGCTTTCTGATGTAATGCGATGCCTTTTATTGCTTTCATAGATGTTCAAAAAAGTTCGAAATAATTTATGTTTGGACAAAGTGACTGAAATTAATTATTGATCCACAATTTTGCCTCGTTAATGTCCTCATCCTCAACATTAGTGGCTTTAGACGTTAAAATGTCTGGTTGAATTTTGCTGTAATATATCTTTTTATTCCTGTCGGCTGTATAGCTATTGGCCAGGTAAAGATATGCGCCATTTGACAATTTAAAACTTTGAGTTGACGTTATATAGGCTCTAAAGGTATGAGTGCCTACCTGAAAAGTTCGTTCTTTTTCTTGTGATACCTGTTCAAATAAATCATTGATTACTTCGCCTGTATTATTATCTGCATCAAAAATTCTGATCAAGGGCATTTGCCCGCTCAAATAATAGATAAGACAATGTGTAATGAATGTCATCCTTTTCTTTGCTTAGAGGCCGAAAACACTCATCACATCTCATCTAAATAGGGATTTACGGTGTTGACAATCTTTTGTCTTCCCAATCAATAATTAGTTTTCTTTTTACAAATAGCCATTGATTATTTTGACGGGTATAAGTATCATAATAGCGAATAGCTTCGGTTAGTAATATTCTTTTTCCATCTTCAAAAAAGATATGATGGGCAAGACATTGGACAATCCCGGTTGTATCATCCCCGAATTTGATCGAGTTCTGCCCGTTAAGGTGAAACGTCATATTGTATTTTTCTAGGCCCTTGAACGCTTCTTCTAATTCTTTGCGCCCTTTCAATACGACAATAGGCTTACTTGTATCGGGCTCTGACCGATAAATTTCCAACGTACCATTTTCAACAAAAAGAGCCGCCTGCCGTTGAGCTTTAGTCCTGTCCGCGTAATATGCAAAACTGTCAATTAACTCGCGTATAGCAATGTCATTTCTGAATTCATTTGAATTTAGTCGCCTTACGGAATCCAGGACGGACTGCGATTTTACAGAAAAAGTCTGTGCTATAAATAACAGAGTGATTGTTACATTTTTCATATAGTGGATTTGAATTTGCCGACCGTTAGCTTTTATATATCAGTCCGGATCATTAATCTATTGATGATTTGTTAAGGAAACTTTCAATCATTGGTATAACAAAACTTGATTCGTTAGATTTATTTTGTAATGTTGTTATTTCCCCAATATGTTCACCGTGTACACCTGGAATGATAGCTAATTCTGAATTGGCAATTTGTCTATGAATTTTTAAATTACGCCCAATATAAATGGCTTGCTGTTGTCTTTTTCTTTTGGCTTACTTGATTGTCCGAAAACGAATATTGTTGAAAAAATAATGTCAAAATTATAAATCCTCTTATAATTTTTTTGTCAATGTTTATATTTTCGTTTGTTTCAATGACCGCTAATATCCTGTTAGCGGTTCGTTGTTATTGTCTGTCCACTGTGTAATTCAGTTCAGTTACCCCACAAGTAAATTGTCGGGTAGTCAATAGGTTAAGTTTTATTTTGTCTTTGATGTCTACAAACAATGGAATGCCTCGTCCAAGAATAATTGGATTAACAAATAGCCAGTAGCCATCAATTAAGTTCTGTTGAATAAGTGAATGTGTGGCTGTCGGGCTACCAAAAAGCAGGATTTCTCCACCTGCCTGTTGTTTTATTTCGTTTATTTTGTCCGAAAGGTTATCGCTAATAATTGTTGTATCAGTCAAACCCGCGTCTTTCATTGTTTTCGATAAAACAACTTTGTGAACTTTGTTATACCACTT
>DASWFI010000084.1:0-43731 GCA_036394315.1 Patescibacteria group bacterium | reverse complement strand
TATACACCAACAGCGACGTGGTTTCGACCATGCCGTTGATCGGGGGCGATGCCGAGGAGTGGGAAGGGTTCGACTTTGAAATGTTCAAGGTCGGCCGTCAGATCAGCGACGCGCAAGTTGAGAAAGAGCGCACGAAGCGTCTGTTGACCCGCGACCTGGAAGTCCAGGTGTTGATCAACGCTCTGCACCCGGAGTTCGCGGATCAGCATCCCAACGGCGATAGCTGGCAGGATGCCGACAGTAACTGGTGTTTCGCTTATTTCTGCCGTCGTGGTGTCGAGCGGTGCGTGGACGTCTACCGCGATGCCTACGTCTGGGACGACGACTACTGGTTCGGCGGCCGCAAGGTTTCCAAGTAGTTCTTGGATTCTAAGATCCTTGGTTCTATTGGATCTTGGACTCTCGGACGCTTGGTGCTTACACACAACAGGGTTCTTTCGGAAGAAAGAGCCCTGTTTTCAATTGCGTAAAATTTTAGTAAAATAAATTCAGATAAATTTTAAAATATCTGCGAGTATGCTTTCAGATTGTTTGTCTCGCATTGTCGGATCGCCAGAATGTTTTCGACTAAGGTTTAAAACAGAGTGCCGTCTGACAAGAAGTTTCCAAAGAAACTTGGTGCGGAATATTGGTCGGGTTTTATCCCCGCAAAATAATCACGGTTTTTTAAAAGCAGATCGGATGATATTTCGCACGATTCGCTAATTTCTACCGTAATGGTGACGAGCGGTACGTGAACGTCAACCGCAATGCCAACGACTGGAACGACAACAACTGGTTCGGCGGCCGCAACTTTCTTTGGATAGAAAACTCCTCTGTTTATTGCAGAGGAGTTTGTTTAAGCAATTGTTTTTGCCAGCCGCCAAGCTGCCGTCCGACTTCACTGAGTAGTACCACAAGTTCAGAGAGTTTTTGGTTATCTATGGCCTTAAGCTCAAAAGCTGTTTGCAGGAAGTATTTTAGCAAATCAAGCTTTACGCTGGCTTTTTGCAAAATTTGTAATTTTTGCTGTCTGTCCGAATATCCGGCAATTAGTATTAATTCAGTAAGATCAATAAACAAACTGGTAATTTTTTCTCCCAACGAGTATCTAATTAATCGGGGAATTCGGGGTAAATAAACACTCCAAAGTTTATATGCAGATGACAATTTTTGAACAACGGGCAGATTTAAAGTCTCAAAATTCGGCTGGGGGGGGGGTTGCTACTGGCATATGAAAAAATTATTTCTTTAGAAAATTTATTTGTTGCTTGGCAGGAGTTTATTCGCGGCAAGAAAAATAAGCCGGACGTGGAACTTTTTGCCCGAAGCCTGATTGATAATATTTTAGAGCTTCACAATGATCTTGTAAACAACAATTACCGGCATGGTCAGTATCGCGAGTTTAATATTTCGGATCCAAAACCCCGAAAAATCAGTAAAGCTTCAGTTCGGGATCGGTTATTGCATCATGCAATTTACAGAATTTTGTATCCATTTTTTGACCAGACATTTATCCATGATTCTTATTCTTGCCGAGTTAATAAGGGCACACATAAAGCTATCAGGAGATTTCGATCGATGTTTCTGGAAGTCAGCAATTATAACCGCAGAACTTGCTGGGTCTTGAAATTGGATATCCGCAAGTTTTTTGCTAATATTGATCACGAAATTTTATTATACATTCTTAAAGAATATATACCGGATGAAAATATTATCCGGTTGCTCCAGGAGATCATAAATAGCTTTGGAAGTGGTCTGCCGCTAGGCAATCTGACATCACAACTGTTTGTAAATATTTACATGAATGAATTTGATCAGTTTGTGAAGCATAAACTCCAGGCCCAATACTATATTCGTTACGCTGATGATTTTGTAATTTTGTCGCACAGCAAGACTGAGCTGGAAAATTTAATTGGACAAATCAAAAAGTTTCTTGCGGAACAGCTCAAGCTCACACTTCATCCAAACAAGATAATTTTAAAGTCTTTTGCTTCCGGAGTTGATTTTTTGGGTTGGGTGAATTTTTCTCACCATAGAGTTTTACGCACTGCGACGAAAAGGCGGATGCTTCGAAGAATTAATAAATCAAACTTGGCTTCCTATTTGGGATTGATAAAACACGGGAACACTACCAAGATCGAGCTGCAGTTGCGAAATCTTTATTGGCTATTGACGGACAGTATCTGAATCGCTATATTACTATGATTATTTGAAATGGTTTAATCAATTTATTCAATGGACACTATTCAGCAGATTATCGCGAAAATATCACAGGTTTCAAGCATTTTGATCATCAGTAGTGGGGCTAGCGGCGACAGCGTGGCTGCGGCCTTGGGCTTGCGTTCTTTTCTTAAAAAACTTGAGAAGGATGTGGTTTTGTTATCTGAGCAGCAAGTGTCAGAGAAATTTAATTTTTTGCCTGAGGTTAACGAGATCAAAGACAGGATCGATCTGACGAAAAGTTTCGTGATTGATATCTCGACTAAAAAAAGCGCAGTTGAAGAATTGAGTTATAAAAAAGATGCTGAAAAACTTTCAATTTATCTCAAGCCCAGCAAAGGTGAATTCAGCGCGCCCGACGTAAGTTTTCGTTCCTCGATGTTTCCTTACGATTTGGTAATTTTAATCGGCGTGCCGTCCTTGGAACAATTAGGCGAACTTTACAGCAATCACGCGGAATTATTTTTTGACGTTCCCTTGATCAATATGGATTTTCGCGCCAGCAATGAAAATTATGGCCAGTATAATTTAGTAACTCTCTCCGCCACTTCTTGCTCGGAAATTGTTTTGGACCTCATCAATAAGTTTGAATCCAGTCTGATCGATGAAAATATCGCCACTCAGTTGCTGACCGGCATCATCTCGGAGACCAATAGTTTCCAGCACGTGCGAACTACTCCCCAAATTTTTCTGAAAGCTTCACAACTGGTAAGTTTGGGCGCCAAGCAGCAGGAAATTATTAATAATCTTTATAAAACCAAAAGTTTGGGGCTTCTGAAATTGTGGGGGAGAGTTTTGGCCCGACTGAAACAAGACGCTGATCTTTCATTAGCCTATTCCGCTATCAATGTAAATGATCTGGAACGATCACAAGCCGGCGCATCCGATGTCGAAGCCATTATTAAAGAGATGGCGGCACAGCTTGGTTTTGCCAAGATTTTTTTGTTCCTAAAGGAAGAACCATCTGGCCCGACAAACAACACCGTTGCCTATGTTCATAGTATTTTGCCCATTAATTTGTCCATGATTTTCAGTAACTTTTCACCCCAGACCACCGGCCCGCAGACAGTTAAATTTTTGGTAAATATGCCGCTGGCAGAGGCGGAAAATAATCTCGTGGAATTGTTAAAGAACCAAATCGGGAAAATAAAGCCAGCACAGTAAATTGTGGTATACTTAGGTCAGTAAATAGGTAACAAAAATTAGGTAATATGTTATCTGATACTGATCTATGATATATGATCCAAACTCTCGAGCGCAGCGGGTAAATCAGGTCTACACTGATCTAAACCGCAAGTTCGAAGAACAAGAAACACAACGAAAAGCCAAAGAACAAAAAATAGCGTACCTCAACCTATATGGATTTCCAGTGGAGGCGCAGACCCTGCAGTTGCTTCCCAAAGAAACAGCCGAAGCTTTTCACGCGATCGTGTTTTATAGAGAAGGAAAAAATATAAAACTCGGTATTGTTGATTCCAACCCTTCCGTGATGCAAGTTTTAAACCAGCTGACCGAGCAGGCGTATATAGTGGAACCGTTTTTGATTTCTCTAAGCAGTTTTAAGCATATCTTTGAAGGTTATAATAAAATATTTAAAACAACGCAGCACTTTGATAACATCAAACTCGAAAGTTCCAATCCCAAATACCAAATCGGTGGCATTGGGAGTATCAGCCAGCATCTTACCACGGCTTCCGCCACGGAGATCGTCGAAGAATTATTAGGTTCAGCGTTACACATCGACGCTTCCGACATTCATGTAGAACCGGAAAAAACTATGCTCAAAATTCGATTCCGAATTGATGGCGTGCTGCAGGACGTGGCGAGCTTGAACATGGAGGCTCACCACCAGTTCGTGTCCCGGGTCAAAATCATGTCCAAGATGAAACTGAATATTACCTTGACCCCGCAGGACGGCAGCTTTAGCTTAACTTATGATAACCAGCAAGTGGATGTCCGCGTATCGGTCCTGCCGTCCGCATTTGGCGAATCCATAGTTATGCGGCTACTGCGCCAAGATAAAGGATCGCTGCAGTTTGATGAATTGGGAATCATGGGGCTGGCCCGGGAGCGGATTTTGAAAGAAATGGAAAAACCTAATGGCATGATTCTGACCACCGGTCCTACGGGCAGCGGCAAAACCACCACCCTTTATGCGATCTTAAATAAATTAAATGAAACCGGGGTCAAGATTATTACGATCGAGGATCCAGTAGAATATAAAATTGCGGGTATCACCCAAACCCCGATTGATGCTCGAGCTGGCATGACTTTTGCGGAAGCGCTGCGCGCGATATTGCGGCAGGATCCGGACATAGTCATGGTGGGTGAAATGCGCGATCTGGAAACGGCGGAGATCGCCTGCCAGGCAGCGCTCACTGGTCACGTAGTGCTTTCCACGCTCCACACCAATGATGCGCCTGGCGCCTTGCCACGATTACTGGATTTGGGAGTTAAGCCTTTTGTATTGGCTCCCGCCATCAACGCGATCGTGGCCCAAAGATTAGTGCGCAAGATTTGTCAGGAGTGCAAGGAGGAATATAAATTATCGGTCAATCTCCAATCGCGAGTGGAGATGATCCTGCGCGCCATCCCGAAAAGCGCGAACGTCGAATTACCGAAACGCCTGGTTTTCTATCATAGCAAAGGCTGTGAGAAGTGCCATAATCTCGGATACAAAGGGCGAATTGGTGTGTATGAAGTATTCAACATTAGCGAGGAAATGGAAAAGCTCATCACTAAAGGGGCGACTACCAGTGAAATTAAAAATCAGGCAGTTGCTGAAGGTATGCTGAATATGGCGCAGGATGGAATTTTAAAAGCCCTGCAAGGCATTACAGATATTGAAGAAATTTTTAGAGTCACGGAAGAATAAAGAATTAAAAAAATAAATTTATGGTAACAGACAGTGATATTTCTTATGCGGAGTCGTTGGTAAGGAGACTGGAAGAGAGTCTGGCTTTGAAAAAGCACGAGGGAACTGAAGCTGAAGTAAAAAAAATAGAAGAAGAGCTGGTTTTGAAAAAAAGAGATGTTCAGGATCTCAAAAATAGAAAGCGGCATAATGACGACCAGGAGAGAAGAGAGAAAGAACAAAAAGAAAGAGACGACAGACGACACCGATTAGCATAAAAACTCCGGATGTTCGGGGTTGGGTACTCGAATAGTTTATAGAAAATAAGTCTTGACATTATATCTTATATGATATATTCTAAAAGTGAAGAATATAAGATTAAATATTTTACTAACAGATCTGGACGAACTCCGTCAGAGAATATATCAATCAGGTCCCAGTGAAAGACCGTGTTAAAATTTTTAAGTACATCGAACTTTTGAGACAAAATCAAGGTATTTTAGACGAACCATATTCGAAACACATTCGAGGCAAGATACGAGAACTAAGAGTGGATTTCGCTAATAACAGACATAGAATTTTTTATTTCACTTTTGTCGGTCGAAACATTATTTTACTTCATGCTTTTCGTAAAAATACGTCTAAAACTCCAGAATCAGATATTATCAAAGCGGAATATAATCTAAACCAAGTCATCATTAATCCAGAATCTTATGTTAACTAAAAAAGAATTCAAAAAAGCAACAGACTTTCAAACGCATTTGGAAGAACAATTGAAGGACCCAGAGTTTAAAAAGTATTATGATGAATTCGGTACGCAACTAGAAGTAGCTTATGCGATTTTACAGTTGAGAAAAAAAGCGAAGCTGTCCCAATCGGAATTGGCTAAAAAAATCGGAACTAGTCAAGGTAACGTTGCTCGAATTGAGTCGGGGAATGAAAATGTTACGGTTGAGCTTTTACATAGGATTGCCAAGGCAACTAAGCGTGATTTGAAAATTGAATTCATAATTGCTCGCTAAAGTTTGAGTCCCGGTTGGTATACTAGAGGAGAATCGAACAATCGCTAAAGATTAGCCTAAAACCGCCTATCAAACTGGGCGGTTTTTTGGTATGATTAGAATACTTTATGAAAGAATTTAAGAGAAAACTTTTATTGATTGACGGGCATGCTTTATTTCACAGAGCTTTTCATGCATTGCCGGCGATGTCGAATAAAGACGGATTTCCCACTGGAGCTATTTTCGGATTTTTCAGCATGTTTTTTAAAGCCTTGGTCGATATCAAACCCACTCATGCCTTGGTAACCTTCGATGTCAAAGGTCCCACGTTTCGCGACAAGATGGCTGCTGACTATAAAGCCACGCGTAAAGCCACGCCGAACGAGTTGCTGATTCAGCTGCCGAAGATCAAAGAAATTTTACAGGCTTTGGACATTCCGATTTATCAAAAAGAGGGATTTGAAGCAGATGACTTGCTCGGTATTATCGCGCACAAAACACCGAAAGATGTTTTGAATATTATTGTCACCGGCGATTTGGATTTATTGCAACTGATTGATAACCGGACGCATATTTATCGATTTAAAACCGGATTTTCCGACATCCAAATCTTCGACATCGATAAAATGATAGAAATTTACGGACTTCATCCCAGCCAGTGGGTTGATTTGAAGGCAATTAAAGGTGATACTTCGGATAACATTCCGGGAGTACCTGGCATAGGAGAGAAAGGCGCACTCGAATTGATCAAAACCTTCGGATCTCTAGATGGTGTATATGAAGCCGTGGAGAAGCAATCAAGCAAAATCAAACTGGGTACTCTGAAAAAATTAATCGAGGGTAAAGCCAAGGCTTATCTATCTTATAAACTTTCGCATATCAATCAAAAAAATGAGCTGGACTTCGATTTCGAGACTTGCGTCATGGCCGAATATGACCAAACGAAAGTTATAGAACTTTTTCACGCTTTGGGAATACGAGCTTTAGATGACCGCCTGCCGGGTGGAAAAAAAGTTCCGACTATTTCGAAACCCACGATTATCGGCAAACCGAACTCAATAATTAAAACTGGAGAAGAAGCACTTGTGGCGGCTTATTTGGTAAACCCAGGCCAGCGTAGTTATGAAGTCGGTGATTGGGCCGAGCTGGCGGCGGAATTGAAAGAAAAAGATGTCTTGAAAATTTTTCAGGAAATTGAAGTGCCTTTGATTGGGGTGTTGAAGAAAATGCAGGAGCGTGGAATCAAGCTGGATTTGGAGTGGCTGGCGGATTTATCGAAAAAATTGGATAAGCGAATCAAACAACTGATCAAAGAAATTCACAAACAGGCAGGTATGGAATTTAATATCTCCTCACCCAAACAGCTTTCCGAAGTCCTGTTTGAAAAATTGAAAATTCCAACTGATAATTTGAAGAAAAATAAAAAATCGGGCGGAATTTCTACAGCTGCTGGGGAACTGGAGAAGATGCGTGGTTTGCATCCAGTCATAGATTTGATTTTTGAATATAGGGAGTTTACGAAACTCAAGTCTACGTATGTCGACGCGCTGCCAGAATTAGTCGCCAAAGACGGCCGAGTCCACACTACTTATAGCCAGACGATTTCTGCCAGCGGGCGGCTTTCTTCGCTCAATCCCAATTTACAGAATATTCCCATCCGCACTGAACTCGGCAACGAGGTCCGCAAAGCGTTCGTGGCCAATAAAGGCAAGGTCTTGCTGTCATTGGACTATTCGCAGATTGAATTGAGAATCGCCGCTTCACTTTCCGAAGATCCGGAGATGATTAAAGTTTTTACTTCGGACACGGATTTCCACAAAGCCACGGCAGCCAGGATTTTCAACATACCCGAGGAAAAAGTTACACCGAACCAGCGCCGAGACGCGAAAACTATTAACTTTTCGGTTCTATATGGTGTGTCTGCCTTCGGCCTTTCAAGTCGATCCAATATGAGCCGAATGGAAGCCGCCGAGCATATTAAAAATTACTATGAAGCCTTCGCAAAACTCAAAAAATATATTGATGGACTCATCAAACAAGTCCACGAGCAAAAATTTGTGAGGAATCCTCTGGGCCGTGTGCGGTATTTTCCGGAAATCGATGCACCAAATTTTGCCATTCGGGGAGCGGCCGAACGGGCAGCAGTAAATATGCCGATCCAGTCTCTGGCCGCGGATATAATCAAATTAGCCATGATAGAAATCGATAAAAAATATCCTGACCTTCGGATGCTGTTGACGGTACACGACGAATTAGTCTTTGAAGTTGATAAAAAAGACGCTGCCGAATACGCTAAAAAAATTAAAGCGATCATGGAATCAGTTTATAAGCTGAAAGTTCCGCTGGAAGTCGACGCCAAAGTTGGCGACAACTGGTCGGAGATGGAGAAGATAGAAATTTAAAAACCGCCCGAAAAGGGCGATTTTAGTTTGATCTATTTCAGCTTGGCCACCATCGCGGACAATCTGGATTTATGGCGGGAAGCATTATTTTTATGAATAATGTTTTTCTTGGCAGCTTTATCGAGAGCGGCGAAAGCAGCAGAAAGCGCTTTGGCAGCTTCGGATTTGTTCGCAGCAGTGACAGACTTGCGAACTAGCTTAGCACTCTTCTTGATAGTTTCCAAAGCTTTGAGATTGGTCACTCGGCGTTTAATATTTTGTCGAGCAGCCTTCATGGCGGACTTAGTATTGGGCATGTAATTGGTAAATAATAGAAGTGGCGCCTTTCAACGCGACACGCAATTGATTAGCCAACAAAGGATAGCAGAAATCCGGCATAGAATCAAGAGCTATTTAAACTTATGTTTTTTCATCCGCGTTTTGGCGCGGATTGCGGTGATCTGGTCGCGCAAGGTGGCCGCTTTTTCAAAGTCCAGATTGCGGGAGGCCATGTCCATCTGATCCCGCAATTCTTCGATGGCATAAGCTATGTCTTGCTTGGTCATTTTGGTCAGGTCCATTTCCTTCAGCATTTCGGCTTTTTCTTCTTCTGCTTTTTTGCCGGCTAATAGAGTTGCTTTGATGGCTTTTTGTATGCCCATAGGTGTGATGCCGTGTTTTTTATTGTAATCTTCCTGAATTTTCCGACGCCGGATGACTTCGTCCATGGCTTTTTGCATAGAGCCGGTGATTCTATCCGCGTACATAATGACGTGCCCTTCCACGTGTCGAGCAGCACGACCCATGGTTTGCACCAGTGATGTTTCCGAACGCAGGTATCCTTCTTTGTCCGCGTCTAAAATGGCGACCAATGATACTTCCGGCAAATCCAAACCTTCCCGCAGCAAGTTAATGCCCACCACCACGTCGTAAATGCCCAGCCGCAAGTCGCGCAAAATCTCCAATCGCTGTAGTGTTTCAATATCTGCGTGCAGATAATGGCCACGGATACCGTATTCAGTCAGGTAATTTGAAAGTTCCTCAGCCATATTTTTGGTCAATGTGGTCACTAGCACGCGCTGTTTCTTTTTGACGCGCTTTTGGATCTCTTCCATCAGGTCGTCGACCTGATTTTTCGTGGGCCGAATTTCAATTTCCGGATCCAGCAATCCAGTCGGACGGATCAATTGCTCCGCGACTTGCTTGGAAATTTTTACCTCGCGGTCTTTCACTGGCGTGGCGGAAACAAAAATCGTCTGCCCGATCCTTTTTTCAAATTCTTCGAACTGCAGTGGCCGATTATCCGCGGCAGACGGCAGTCGGAAGCCGTAATCAATCAAAGTTTGTTTGCGCGACCGGTCGCCCAGGTACATGCCGCCGATTTGCGGTAGGGTGATATGCGACTCGTCGATAAAAAGCAAAAAATCATCCGGAAAATAATCGAGCAGGGTGGAAGGAGGGTCGCCAGGTTTGCGGAAATCCAAGTGACGCGAGTAGTTTTCAATGCCCGCGACAAAGCCGGTTTCGAGCATCATCTCGATATCAAAGTTGGTACGCTGCTCTATCCGTTGCGCTTCCAATTCCTTGCCTTGGGATTTGAAAAATTTGATCTGATCAGCCAGTTCGTCGCGGATATTACCTACAGCTGCGACTAATTTTTCGCGGGGAGTGACGAAATGTTTGGCCGGGAAGATGGTGAGCTCCTGTCTATCGCCGAAATCCTGGCCGGTCAGAGGGTCATGTTCGGAAATTTTTTCCAGTTCGTCGCCGTAAAAATTCAAACGGGTGATTTTGTCCGCGGAAGCCGGGATGAATTCGATGACATCACCGCGCACGCGATAGGTGCCGCGCGTAAGATTGATGTCATTGCGCAAGAATTGCAGATCAGTGAGCCTGCGGAGGAACTTGTCGCGCTTAATTTCTTCCCCTACTTTCAATTGAATGGAAAGATTGAGATAGTTGGCAGGATTACCCAAGCCGTAAATGCAGGAAACTGAAGCCACAATCAGAACATCTTTGCGGGAAAGCAGGCTTTGGGTGGCGGCATTGCGGAGCTTGTCGATTTCTTCGTTGATCTGTGTCTCTTTTTCGATATAAGTGTCGGAGCGAGGAATATATGCCTCCGGCTGGTAATAGTCGTAGTAAGAAACAAAGTAATGAATGGCATTGTCCGGGAAAAAATCTTGAAATTCGCTCGCCAGCTGCGCGGCCAGGGTTTTATTATGTGAAATTATCAGAGTCGGTTTCTGGATTTTTTGGATGACATTGGCCATGGTAAAAGTCTTGCCGCTGCCTGTGACTCCAAGAAGGGTCTGGTACCGGTATTTTTTCTCCAAGCCCCTGATCAGTTTTTCTATAGCCTGTGGCTGATCACCTGCGGGTTTGAATTCGGATTGTAATTTGAAGGGCATAGTAAATTTAATCATAGCAAACATTGACCGGTTTTGTACATAGTTTTGGGCAAAAAGAAAACGTGTTGATTGGTTCAACACGCTGCGGGAGTTTGCGAGTGCTTAGGCCCCCTGTCCATCGATTGTCAGTCGCTGCAATGTACAGACGAGCTTGACTTCGGTCTTGGCCGTTTCGATCATGAAACCTACGGTTACGCGGGTATCCCAACCACCTTTTAGAAGAAGGTAATCGAGTTTTTCGATGATCTGGGACTCGATAATATCCACGTCGTCTTTGGTCATATATTCCTTTGTCAGCGGTAAGGCGACGCGTCGAGTAGTTCAACGCGCTGCGGGTCCGACGTTCGGACGATGTAGTGCCAACGGTCTTCGATCTTTCGGGCTGTGAGAATACCTCCTGCGACGGGGGCATCCTCGATCGTGCAGCAGATGCGGTCCAGGACTTCCTCCTCCCATGCACTAGCTCAAGAGCCTTTTTTCGGCTCACAAATCTTTCCATGGGATCTCCTTCAGGTTCAACGCGCGATGATGGTCACTTCGGCCGGAGACAGGCGCGGGAAACCTCGAGGGCCTTCGACGATTGCTTCGCCATTCTCTCCGACCGCGATCACTCTGGTCAGAACCGGAAGAGAGGGGTGCCGGATCAGACTTCCGGGACGAAGGGCTTTACGCACCAGCTTGAAGTATTTGGCTTCGGTCACGACCTGGCCGCGAACACGGGGGCCAGTGATCTTGATCACCTGGCTGTGGTTGCTATTCTGTCTCGTCACCTCCTCCGCCAGTTGGACACGGCATGGTCCGGTTGGTGTGTTGAGAAGGCCGTGTTCCATGATGAAATCATATCGTACGCTTTCGCTCTTGAAATCGATCACGTCGCCGATCCCGAACAATTCAGACATGTATGCCTCCGTTTGCAATGTGAAAAGTATATTACTTTTGGCATTTTGCGTAAAGCCACATATAATAGATATATGATCGGATCGATTAAAGGGAAAATTAGTCATAAATCGGCAAGTTATGTAATTGTTGAAACCAGTGGGGTTGGATACAAGGTTTTTTTGCCGCAAGTGATTTTATTGACTCAAAAAATAGACGATGTGGTAAGCCTGGTAATCCACACTTATGTACGCGAAGATCAGCTGACTCTTTTTGGATTTGAAACTTTGGCTCAGTTGGAATTTTTTGAATTACTTTTAACTGTGTCAGGAGTCGGGCCCAAATCTGCCCTGGCGATTATGTCGCTGGCCGCCATCGATATGCTCAAATCCGCGATTGCCTCGGGGGACGCCACGGTGTTTAAAAAAGTTTCGGGTATCGGCACGAAAACGGCAGAGCGCGTCATCGTGGAATTGAAAGAAAAGCTGAAAGATGAAGTCCAGGCCGGACCCATGGCTCAACAGCATTCGGATGCTGTGGATGCCTTGCTGGCCCTTGGCTATTCACAGCAGGAAGCACGAGCAGCTTTGAAAAATATTCCTAAAGATATTAAGGATTTGCAGACAAAAGTTAAAATGGCGCTTAAGTCTTTGCATAAATAAATGATTTCAAATCTTTCTAAAGACGCTTGGGATAAAAAAGTTATCGAGCTGGGGGGCTCGATTTTGCAATCTTGGGTTTGGGGGCGATTCAATGAAGCGCTGGGGCATAAAATTTATCGTTTTTCCGATCAGAATTTTGCGAATCTGGCAATTGAAACGGCGTTGCCGTTTGGCAAAAAATATATTTATTCTCCCAGAGGACCTTTGGGAGACGCAAAAGCAGCTTTACCTGATTTAAAATATTTACAGGAAGATCGAAATTTAATTTTTACCAGGATCGAGCCGCATCACCCTGTGGATTTGCCCAGAGCTATTAAGGATATCCAGCCGGTAAACAATTGGCTGCTTAATTTGGAAAAGACTGAAGAGGAATTATTGATCAGCATGAAGCCGAAAACCCGGTACAACATCAATTTGGCCCAGCGCAAGGGCGTTACGGTGCGGGTGGGTGAGCAGAAAGATTTATTAACGATTTGGAAATTGTTTTTAGAGACTGCGACCCGGACCAGGATTCGCCTGCATCCGCAAAGTTATTATTTTCAAATGTGGGACCAATTGTCGCCTGATAATAATTTAAAAATTGTCCTGGCCGAGTATCAAGGCCAGCCTCTGGCCGCGATGATCTTAACGATGTTTGGCGACACGGCCACCTATCTGCATGGCGGCTCAAGTCAGTTGATGAAAGTAGCCATGGCGCCGTATGTGTTGCATTGGGAGGCCATAAAGCTTGCGAAAGAATTGGGACTTAAGAATTACGACTTTGGCGGGATCGCGCCACACAACCAGGAACGCCACGCCTGGGCGGGGATTACGCGTTTCAAAAAAGGTTTTGGCGGATTCGAAGTGGTTTATCCTGGCGCTTATGATCTGATTTACTCTCCTGTCTGGTATAATGTTTATGCGCAAGGGCGAAAGTTAACTCGATTATTAAGAAATAAATAATGCAATACAAAATAGCTGTCTCCGGCTCTGCCAACAATAATTGTTCCAAGGGGGCTTTTAAAAAAGCTTACGAAGTCGGCCGCCAGATCGGTCTTGCAGGAAGTGTGCTGGTGACGGGCGCTACTATCGGGGTTCCGGAATGGGCGACGAGGGGAGCGAAGTCAGTCGGGGGCGTGTCCATCGGCTTATCGCCGGCAGTTTCCAAACAAGCTCACGTCCATACTTACCGTTTGCCCACGAAGTATATGGATTTGATTATCTATACAGGGTTTGATTATTCCGGCCGGAACATGCTCATGACCCGCTCCTCGGACGCGATAATAGTGATTTGCGGCCGCATTGGCACGCTGAATGAATTTACGACCGCTTTCGAAGACAAGCGGGTGGTCGGGGTGCTGACCAACACCGGCGGGATCGAGCAGGACATTGATCATATTTTGAAGTTAGCCCAGCGCGGCAGAAAGCGGATCGTGTTTGATGACGACCCGCAAACTTTGGTGGAAAAAGTTATCAAACTGATTCGGATTAACGACAAGCAAAAACATCTCAAGCAGGAAGAAGTTTCTTAGTTTATGCTTTTGTTTATCGACACCTCAGAGAATATCGACACCTCAGAGAATAATGAGGCAGTACTGGCTTTGGTGGCTCGGCAGGTGATTTTTCATCGTTTTCAATCGAATAGCTTATCGGAAAAATTACTGCCTGAAATAAAAAGCTTTTTTCATAAACAGAAAATTAGATTTAATCAGATAGAAAAAATCGCCGTGGTCGTGGGGCCAGGGGGATTTTCGCGCATCCGCACCGCGGTGGCCACTGCCAACGCTCTGGCCTTCGCTCTGAAAATTCCGATTGCCGCAGTCAACAAGCCTGAAGTGCCAAAAAATCTGGAAGATTTGAAAGTCTTGCCTACTAAAAAAATGGTGGAACCGCGCTATGGCAAACAGCCGAACATAACTATTTCCAGGAGCAAATTTTAAATAAATGAAATTTAAAGATTACCTTTCGGTGCTTAAAAATTTTGATTTCGCCAAGCTTTGGCTGTCCCAGGTTACGTCGCAGCTGACCAATTACATCTTAAGCTTTGCGATTCTGATCAAAGTTTTCAAAATAACCGACTCCACATTCTCCGTGTCTTTAATCATCACGGCTTTCGGTCTGGCCACGTTATTTTTTGGCACTGTAGCCGGAGTCTATTCCGACCGGTTTGATCGCCGCTGGCTCCTGACCATAGTTAATTTTGCCCAGGCAGCCAGTATTGGCTTGTATTTTGTGGTTGGGGGCGATTTTTGGGGTTTGGTGTTGATCACTTTTTTATACTCCTCCCTGAATCAGTTTTATATCCCCGCAGAAGCTCCTTCTATCCCGAGGCTGGTGTCCAAAGAACAGATCCTTATTGCCAACAGCTACTTTGCTTTTACTAACAGCGCGGCTTTGATCATCGGTTTCGCCATTGCTGGTCCGATCTCCAGCGCTTTTGGGCAGGGAGCGCCATTTTTGGCCGGAGTCATTCTTTTATGTATTGCAGGACTGGCAACATTAGCTTTGCCGTCGCTTCGACCCGAATCGGTTCACCAGAATCCCTATTCACTTTCCAAAGTCTGGCAGGAGTTTAAAGAAGGGGTGAAACATTTTTGGGAGAATAAGGAACTTCATTATCCTTTATTGAGTCTGATTTGCATCCAGATCGTCAACGGCATGATCATCACCATAGCTCCGGTGTTTATGGAAGAGGCGATCGGGATAAATTTATATACAGGTTCCATTTTAGCGGTAGCGCCTCTGGGATTTGGAATTTTGATAGGCGCTCTTACCCTGGGCTTTGAAGAAAAATATTTTTCCAAACGCGATTTAATTTTGGGCGGATTTTTGGGAATGGGTCTGGCTTTATTTGCCCTGTCTTTTATAGAGCATTTCCCGGAGCCGTATTTATACTATGCAATTTGGGCGTTGATCATGGGATATTTCAATGCACATATTTTTGCTCCCAGCCATTCCATTCTCCAGAGTAATGCCCATTCGAATTTGCGCGGACGTATTTACGGCGCCCTGTATATGCTTCTTCAGATCGCAGCGACCCTGCCCACAATGCTTATCGGCCTATTGGCGGACAAATTGCCGATCACATACATAATGACCATATTAGGATGCATGCTCCTGGTCTTTGGCTTGTATATCCGGCGAAAACACACCTTTGTGTGATTTGAACTTGACAACATTTCTAAACCGGCTAAAATATAATAGTGATATTTAATTTAATAAGAGTATAGCCAAACCCGGCTCTTTTTGTATATGCGCAAAAAGAGGGATTATTTTATGTCTTTAAAAAAGAAAATGGCTAATTTAAGCCTAGATTTGAGTGCTCCCCGCTTGGAAAAAGGCAGCAGGAAGTTCTTTACGCGTTTCCATGAAGTCATGGATATGCCGAACCTGATCGAAGCCCAGCTTCGTTCCTATAA
This sequence comes from Patescibacteria group bacterium, assembly GCA_036394315.1. Lineage (GTDB taxonomy): Bacteria > Patescibacteriota > Doudnabacteria > UBA920 > O2-02-FULL-48-8 > DASWFI01. The sequence continues at coordinate 27,946 of DASWFI010000084.1, read as the reverse complement.
GTGGTTTTGGGAAAAGGGATTGAAGGAGCTGTTCGCGGAAATTAATTCGATTAAGGATTTTACAGGTAAGAACTTGGAGTTGTTTTTTGGTGAATATTTTTTAGACAAACCCAAATACGACGAAAAAACTGCTAAAGAGCGCAATACGACTTACGAAGCGCCTCTTTACGTTTCCGTGCGACTGGTAAATAAAGTTACAAACAAGACTAAGACCCAGGATGTATACTTGGGTGATTTTCCATTGATGACCCCAAGAGGCACTTTTGTGATCAATGGCGTGGAGCGCGTGGTAGTTTCCCAGTTAGTGAAATCGCCAGGCGTGTTTTTTACTGGTGAGATGGCCCGGGGCCGAAATTGGTACGGGGCCAAGATAATTCCGAACCGCGGTGCTTGGCTGGAATTGGAAACTGACATCAACGGCGTGATCAGCGTTAAAATCGACCGCAAGCGCAGAATTCCCATCACAGCTTTGTTGCGCGTGTTTAAATTCGGCTCTGACGAAGAGATTCTCTCGGCTTTTGCCGACATCGATACCAACCCGGACATGCGCTACATGCAAAATACTTTGGATAAAGATCCATCCAAGAGCGCTGATGAAGGATTTAAGGAAGTCTACAAGCGTATCCGACCAGGGGACCTGGCTACCGTTGATAACGCCAGATCCTTGATTGAAGCCATGTTTTTCCATGCTGACCGTTATGATCTGTCCGAAGTCGGCCGCTACAAGCTTAATCAGCGCTTAAACATCGAAGGCCGTGAAGACCGGATTTTGACCAAGGAAGATATGACTGACATTATCCGTGAAGTTATTCGCATGAACAATTCTCAAGGACCATGGGATGACATTGACCATCTTTCCAACCGACGTGTGCGATCAGTCGGAGAGTTGATCCAGGGCAAATTCCGCATCGGCCTGGCCCGTATGAGCAGAATTGCCAAAGACCGCATGAGCTTGGCAGATATCGAAACCGTGACCCCGGCCCAGTTAATTCACGTCCGACCGATCGTGGCTGTCATTCAGGAGTTTTTCTCATCTTCTCAGCTATCCCAGTTTATGGACCAAACCAATCCTCTGGCAGAATTGGAACACAAGCGCCGATTGTCAGCCATGGGCCCAGGCGGACTTTCCCGAGAACGCGCCGGCTTCGAAGTCCGGGACGTGCATCGTTCTCACTACGGCCGACTTTGCCCGATTACTACGCCAGAAGGCCCAAACATCGGCCTCGTAGCGCATCTGGCCAGCTATGCCAGGATCAATGATTTTGGATTTATCGAAACTCCTTACCGAGTGGTGAAAAAAATAGACGGCCGCGCTCACGTCACGGATGAGATCGTGTATTTGGACGCATACCAGGAGCAATTTACTATAATCGCCCAGGCTAACGTCGAACTCGACGAAGACGGCTACTTTAAAGAAACCCGAACTTCGGTGCGTGTGCATGCCGAGCCGTCCATCGCCGAAACTGCGGAAATTGATTACGTGGAAGTTTCTCCCAAACAGATTATTTCAGTAACCACCTCGCTGATTCCTTTCCTGGAACACGATGATGCCAACCGCGCCTTGATGGGATCGAACATGCAACGTCAGGCAGTATCCTGTATCAAGCCTGATTCTCCAGTCGTGGGTACCGGGGTTGAAGCCAAGGCGGCCTATGATTCGGGCCAGGTCGTGATTGCCGAAAATGAAGGCACGGTTTTGAGCGTTACCGGCGAGAAGATTGTGATTTCTGAAAAGACCGGCAAGAAAAAAGAATATTTACTGCAAAAATTCATCCGTTCCAACACTTCCACTTCTATTAACCAGCATCCGATTGTCCGCAAAGGCCAGGAAATCAGAGCCGGTCAGCCAATTGCCGACGGTGCTGCCATTCAAAATGGCGAGCTTGCCTTAGGACAGAATGTGCTTGTCGCGTTTATGTCCTGGGAAGGTGGCAATTACGAAGACGCAATTTTGATCTCTTCCCGCGTTGTGGAAGAGGATCGTTATTCTTCCATTCACATCGAAGATTTTAAAGTTGATGTTCGCGATACCAAACTGGGTCCTGAAATTATCACCCGCGATATTCCGAATGTCGGAGAAGAAAAGCTTAAAGATTTGGATGAGTTGGGTGTGATCCGCATTGGCGCGCAAGTCAAGGCCGGCGATATTTTGGTGGGGAAAATTACTCCCAAAGGTGAAACTGATCTCACTGCCGAAGAAAAATTACTGCGCGTCATCTTTGGCGAAAAATCCCGCGACGTGAAAGACACTTCGTTGACTCTGCCTCACGGCGAGTATGGGAAAGTTGTGCATATCCGCGAGTTTTCACGGGAACAGGGCGATAAATTGCCTTCCGGTGTCATTAAGTCGATCCAGGTTTCAGTGGCGGTGCTCCGCAAAGTCCAGGTGGGCGATAAAATGGCCGGACGCCATGGTAACAAAGGAGTTATTTCTCAAGTTATTCCAATTGAAAACATGCCGTTCATGGCCGATGGCACGCCGGTTGATATTATTTTAAATCCACTGGGTGTGGCCAGTCGTATGAACATTGGTCAGATTTTAGAAACGCATTTAGGATTAGCCGCCAACAAGCTTGGATACAAAGTGGCGTCCCCCGCTCTGGACGGCGTGCCTGAAGAAACTATCAAAGCTGAGCTTAAACGCGCTGGGTTCCCGGAAGACGGCAAAGTTAACTTATATGACGGTAAAACTGGCGATCAGTTTACGGAAAAAGTCACGGTGGGCATTATTTACATGCTGAAACTTCACCATTTGGTGGATGACAAGATGCATGCCCGCTCTACCGGTCCATACTCCTTGATCACGCAGCAGCCTTTGGGCGGTAAAGCTCAGTTCGGCGGCCAGCGGTTTGGAGAAATGGAAGTCTGGGCTCTGGAAGGTTATGGCGCCGCGCATACTTTGCAGGAGATGTTAACTATCAAATCGGACGACGTGGTCGGCAGAGCGAAAACTTACGAATCGATAGTAAAAGGCGAACCCATCAAAAAACCGAACGTTCCGGAATCCTTCCGCGTGTTGGTGAAAGAACTGCAATCCCTTTGCTTGAGCGTGGAGTTGGTGGGCGAAAAATTGACACCCGACGATTCCGTGGAACTGAAAGAACTGGCCACCACTGATGCCCGACTGGAAAGTGAAAAAGAATTAGAGCTTGCGAAAGAATCGTCCAATAAGAAAAAGTCCGCTAAAGGCGGATCCGGCTTTGCCGGAAAAGGAAAGAAATAACATGGTGCAGCAAACTGAAGAATTTAAAGCCGTTCGGCTGAAATTGGCCTCTCCTGCCGAGATATTGAACTGGTCTTACGGAGAAGTCACTAAGCCGGAAACGATCAACTACCGCACCCAACGTCCGGAAAAAGACGGTCTTTTCGATGAGAAAATTTTCGGTCCGATCAAGGACTGGGAATGTTACTGTGGTAAATACAAGCGCATCCGCTACAAAGGAATTATTTGCGACAAGTGCGGAGTCGAAGTTACCAGGGCTTCAGTCCGCCGCGAGCGCATGGGCCACATCAAACTGGCCGCCCCTGTGGCTCACATTTGGTTTTTGCGCGGCGTTCCTTCCCGCCTGGGATTAGTTTTGGATTTGTCAGTGCAGGAGCTGGAAAAAGTCGTGTATTTCGCTTCATACATTATTACCAGCGTTGACGAAGAGGCGAGGGCTGCCACCATGGAGCAGATTGAACGCGAATTCAAAGCCAAGAGAAAAGAAATCGACGGCCGCTATGAAAATTTGATTAATCAGAATAAAGACAAGGATGAGGGGGAAGTTTTGCGCGTAAAAGATATGTGGGGCAAGGAACTGGAGCATCTGGAATCCATCCGTGATCTGGCCCGGTCCGAATTGAAGTCCATCAAGAAATATCAGATTATTTCCGAATTGGAATATCGCGACCTCTCTTTGAAGTACGGTCCGGTATTTCAGGCCGGAATCGGGGCTGCTGCGATTACGCAGTTGGTGGAAGAAATCGATCTGGAGAAACTGTTCGCGGTATTGCAGGAAGACATCGTTACGGCTGAAGGCGTTAATAAGCGCAAACTTATCAAGAGATTGAAATTGGTAAAGTCCATGATCAAAGCCGGTATTCGTCCGGAATGGATGATTATTTCCAATTTGCCCGTGATCCCGCCGGATCTGCGCCCGATGGTGCAGCTCGACGGCGGCCGTTTCGCGGCTTCGGATTTGAACGATTTGTATCGACGCGTGATTAACCGCAACAACCGTCTGAAAAAGCTTTTGGAAATCGGCGCGCCGGAAGTTATCACCCGCAACGAAAAGCGCATGCTCCAGGAAGCAGTGGACGCGTTGATTGATAATTCCATCCGCCATGGCAAAGAAGTTACAGCCTCCACCGGGCAGAAGCGCAAACTGCGCTCTTTGGCAGACATGTTGAAAGGCAAGCAGGGCCGTTTCCGACAAAATCTTTTGGGTAAGCGCGTGGATTATTCCGGTCGCAGCGTCATCGTCGGCGGACCAAAACTGAAATTGCATCAATGCGGTTTGCCGAAGAAAATGGCTTTGGAATTATTCAAACCGTTTGTCATCTCCAAACTGATCCTCAGAGAATACGCGCATAACGTCCGCTCGGCCAACAGATTGATCGAACAAGGCGCTACGGCCGTTTATGATATTTTAGAAGAAGTCACCAAAGGTCACTATGTTTTACTCAACCGCGCTCCAACTTTGCATAGGCTGGGGTTCCAGGCGTTCCTGCCGGTATTGATCGAAGGCAAGGCTATTCAGATTCATCCGCTCGTATGTCCCGCTTTCAACGCTGACTTTGACGGCGACCAGATGGCCGTGCACGTATCCTTGACTGCCGCAGCGCAAGACGAAGCGCGCAACATCATGTTATCCGCTAGAAACTTGCTCAAGCCAGCAAGCGGCGAGCCAATCATGGGCCCGAACCAGGACATGGTTTTGGGTTGTTATTGGTTAACAAGAGTCCACCCAAACCAAAAAGGAGAAGGCAAATTTTTTGGTTCAGCAGATGAAGCATTATTGGCCTATCAATCAGGGATTATCAGTCTTAAGGCCAAAATCACCGTGCGATTATCTGGCCAGTGGGGCAAGAGCCAGAGGCTTGAAACCTGTGTTGGCCGAATAATTTTCAACGAAGTTTTGCCGGAAGGTATGCGCTTTGTCAACGATGTCATGGACAAAAAACATTTGCAGCAAGTTGTGCAAATTTGTTATCGGGACTTCGGTATTGATCGAACCGCGCAGCTGCTCGATGATATTAAAGGAGTCGGTTTTCATTACGTCACCAAATCCGGAATTTCCTGGGGCATGGATGATTTGAAAGTTCCGGAAATCAAAGCTTCCTTGATCAAGATCGCCGATGAGGAAGTGCTCCGGACATTTGAACAATATCAGGAAGGTTTGCTTACTGCCCAGGAACGAAGCAACCGCGTTATTGAAATTTGGGCCGGTGTGCGCGACAGAGTGACGGAAGCGATTACCACCACCCTGGATGAATATGGCACCGTGTATCAGATGGTCAATTCCGGAGCCAGAGGTTCCGTATCCCAGGTCGCGCAGATGTCCGGCATGAAAGGTTTGGTTACGAACCCAGCCGGAGAAGTTATCGAATTGCCAGCCAAGGATTCGTTTAAAGAAGGTTTAAACATTTTGGAATACTTCATCTCCACTCACGGTTCCCGCAAAGGTATGACTGACACCGCTCTTCGAACTGCTGACGCCGGATATCTGACCCGCCGTTTGGTGGATGTGGCCCAGGATATCGTGATTAACGCTGATGACTGCGGTGTGACTGAAGGCCGGATCATCACCCGCGCTTCTTCCGAAGCATTGGGCCGACCTCTTTCCCGTCGAATTTTCGGCCGGGTTTTGGCTTCCGATGTCAAAGACGCCTCCGGTAAAGTCGTGGCCAGTGCTGGCACTATGATCGATGATCAATTGGCTTTGGAAATTGAAAAATCCACGACTTCAGAAGTGGAAGTGCGAACAATCTTGCGTTGTACTTTGACTCGTGGCGTGTGTGCCCGATGTTATGGCTATGATTTGGGCTTTAACAAGTCAGTGGATCAAGGCGCTGCTGTGGGCATCGTGGCCGCTCAGGCTATCGGGGAGCCGGGCACGCAGCTGACCATGAGAACTTTCCACACTGGTGGTGTGGCAGGCTTGGACATCACTCAGGGTTTGCCGCGCGTGGAAGAATTACTGGAAGCCAGAGAGCCGAAAGGGCAAGCTGTTATTTCCGAATTAGACGGATTCGTAGCGTCCATCAAAGCTACTTCCAAAGAAGCCACTATAAGAATTGAAGCTAAAGATGTGGCTGCTGATGAATATCTGCTTGATGCGCCAAAATTGCAGTTAACTGACGGTGAAAAAGTTGATGAAGGCGATCCGCTGTTTACCAACAGCAAGGGCGAGATTGTGAAAGCCAAGGCCGCAGGTATCGTAAAATTGGGCGGCGATAAACTGACGGTGGTGCGCGAAGCAGAAAACTTTAAGGAATACACAGTCCCGGCCGGCTTCAGCGTTTTGGTGAAAGAAAAAGAACTGGTCTACAAAGGCCAGCCTCTGACTGAAGGCAACTTGAATCTGCATCAGCTCTTCGCGCTGAAAGGCATTGAAGCCTGTCAGGATTACATTATCAAAGACGTACAGGAAATTTATTCTTCCCAGGGACAGAATGTTAATGAAAAACACATTGAAATTATCGTCCGTCAGATGTTCTCGAAAGTCCGGATCACGGATCCCGGCGACGCTGATCTTCTGGTCGGGGACTTGATCGATAAATCCCGTCTGCAACTGGCCAATGAAAGAGTAGGTAAGGGCCGTAAAGCCGAAGTGGAGCAGTTGCTCATGGGTATTACGAAATCTTCCCTTAACACCGAATCCTTCCTGGCTGCCGCGAGTTTCCAGGAAACAACCCGGGTATTGATCGAAGCGGCTGTCACTGCCAAAACGGATTACTTGCGCGGTTTGAAGGAAAACGTGATTATCGGAAAGTTGATTCCAGCCGGCACTGGGTATCGGGCAGATGCTTTGGCGGAAAAAGAAGCTGCCGAAGTGGCGGACAACTCTGTTATTTAGAAGTATAAAAGGGCAAGAGTTTAGCAGAAAGGACCTGGAAAGCCAGGTCCTTTTGTTCGCTTGATACTTTATCCCAATCCCTTTATACTTGAGTTAAATATGGAGACTAAACGAATTTTACAAGTTATAGTTATACTTTTACTTATCGGTATCGCTTGGTTGTTGTGGCCGAAGCTGAAAAATCAAGAACCATACGCTACTGTCAGTGATTTCGGTTCCTGCCAAATAGCCGGCGGCCTGATTCAGGAATCTCACCCAGCTGTTTGCCGCCTTCCGGATGGTCGGACATTTACAGCGGAAGAGAGTCCTGCACCCGAAGTGGTTTTGGATTATCCCAAATATGGTGATGTGGTGAAAAGTCCCCTGACAATCGTAGGCAAAGCTCGGGGTACTTGGTTTTTTGAAGCCAACGTACCAGTGACGCTGAAAGACGATAAGGGAAATGTCTTAATTAAAACCGGCGGGCATGCGCAATCTGACTGGATGACTACTGATTATGTTCCATTTTCCACAACGCTTGTTTTCGATCCTAAGGACGCCCAATTCGGAGTGTTAATTATAAACAAAGACAACCCTTCCGCTAATCCGGATTTGGATTCGTCGTTTGCTATCCCAGTGAAATTTAAGTAAATACAAAAGCAAGTATAAAAGGCACAAGAAATTAAAAGGCCGGATTAATTCCAGCCTTTATACTTTTTCAGGCCATTTTTGGATCATTAAAAGATCCTTGTGGTTGAGTTGCCAGATGGCTTCGGTCACGAATGGCATGAAGGGGTGGAGCAGTTTGAGATTTGTTTCCAGCACTTCCATTAGCATTCGTTGTGCCGAAGCTTTAGTTTTTTCATCAGCGAGTTTGGGCTTCGATTCCTCGATGATTTTGTCCGCAAATGTATGCCAGAAATAATGATAGAGATCTTCGGCCGCGTGAGCGAAGTCGAATTTGTCCAGGCGTTTAGTATTATTTTTTACTATAGTCTGTAAGTCTTTGAGAATTTTTTTATCAGCCGAAGTCAATTTAGCTTCAGGATCATATCCTTCGGTGTTCTGCATGACGAATCTGGCGGCGTTCCATATTTTGTTGGCAAAATTTCTATAACCGCGGACTTTATCTTCCGCAAGCGGCAGATCATTGCCTGGCAAGTTGCCCACGACCAGAGCCATGCGCAGCGCATCCACGCCGTATTGGTCGGTAATACCCAAAGGATCAATAACATTACCTTTTGACTTGCTCATTTTTTGGCGGTCTTTGTCCCGCACCAATCCATGCAGGTAAACATGTTCAAAGGGGACTTTACCGGTTTTATAAAGTCCAAACATAACCATGCGCGCTACCCAGAAGAACATAATGTCCCAGCCGGTTTCCATGACCTGGGTAGGATAGAAAGTTTCAAAGTCTTTTTCGCCTTGCGCCATAAGCGTAGCGTAAGGCCACTGGCCGGATGAAAACCAAGTATCGAATGTATCTGGATCTTGAGTCCAGCCGACCCCCGGGGAATTTTCAGAAATTTTTATTTCCTCGCCTTTGTACCATACGGGAATGGGGATGCCCCACCAGATTTGGCGCGAGATCGGCCAGTCTTTGATATTCTTCATCCAATGCATATAAACTTTTTCAAACCGGTGAGGATTGATTTTTATCTTTTTTGATTTCACTGCTTCAACTGCGATATCGCGGAGCGAAGGCCGGCCATCAGCCAGTTTTTTAGTCATAGCCACGTACCATTGCGGGATAATCAGAGGCTCGATTACATTTTTACACTTGTAGCAAAGCGCGACATTGTGTTTGTAAGTTTCATCAATCTTTTCGATCAAGCCAGCTTTTTCCAGATCTTCAGCAACAATTTTTCGGGCTTCCGCGACTTTCAAGCCATGATATTTAGTCCCAGGCAAATCCATTTTGCCTCGTTTGTCGATCACCTGTTTAGGACCAGGAATTTCATCTTTATGTTTGAGCCAGATTTCATAGTCAGTGGCATCGTGCGCCGGTGTGACCTTGACCACGCCAGTGCCGAAATCTTTGTCCACTAAATCATCTGCGATCACCTTGATTTTGAATTTACCCAATAGCCCCGTCGCTTCTATTTCTTGGCCGATATATTTTTTGTATCGAGGATCTTTAGAATTGACCGCTAACCCCGTGTCGCCGAATTTGGTCTCTGGCCGCACCGTGGCTAAGGTCAGAGGGCCATATTTGATGTAATAAAGCGGATCTGTGCGTTCCTCGCGGGTAGTTTCCAGATCAGCCAAGCCAGTTTGATGCTTGGTGCACCAGTTGGATATCCGATTGCCGCGGTAAATTAACCCGTCGTTATACATCTGCTCGAAAGTTTCATAGACGATTTTGATGATGCGAGGATCAAGAGTGAAAATATTCCTTGACCAGTCAGCAGACGCGCCCATACGACGAATACTTTGCTCCGTGAGAGTTTTATATTGCTGGACGAATTCCCAGACTTCCTTGTAGAATTCTTCGCGAGTCATTTGAAAGCGGGAACGTCCTGTTTTGTCTAGTTTTTTTTCAAATACAACTTGAGTTTCGAATCCGGCATGATCTGTACCAGGCAGCCATAGCGTTTTTCGTCCAAGCATACGATGGTAACGAATCATAATATCTTGTAAGGTAAATCCCAAGGCGTGGCCAACGTGGACTGATCCGTTGGCATTGGATGGTGGCATGATGATAGTGAAGTGTTCACCCTTTAAATTGTCAGGATTAAAGTAACCGGATTCTTCCCATAGTTTATATATTTCGGATTCTTTAGATTGGTCGTAGGTTTTTGAGATTTCTTCTTTCATAAAAATTTAAAAAAATAAAACACCATTGAATGGGTGTTCAAGATCTCCCAATTGGAAGGAGAGGTACCATCTTGATTTCCAGCCCCTGTCTAGGTTAGACTGGGGCTAGACGCTTGGTTGTGCCTATTTACGGATAGGGCATCCGACGGGATCTATTAATAGCTTATTAGGGGCTATTTTCTGCCCGCAGCTCGCAAAGTGACAGCTTTGCTCATGTGCTTTTGTTGGTTGGAAAACCTGCTTAAATTATAGTTAAAGCCGATTTTTGAGTCAACAGGATGGTTCCTATAACGAGCCTAAGGGGGAAAAAACATGGGCATGGACTTGCGACTAGGCGGCCCGGAAGACGATCTTTCGGCTGTTGAGCCGGAAGTTCTGGAGTCAGTAGATCCAAAAACGCCACAGGACCTGATGGATTGGTTGCGCGAGTTACTTCCATCTTCGTTTCATCACGTGATCGATGTCATCAAACGTGTTTTCGAAGGTCAGCGTCGAGCCGCTGACAGATCGAAAAATGAAGCGCTCTTGGCTCAGGCTCAAAGCATGACCGAGCAGGCTCATCGTCTTCAGGAACAGGTAGCAACTAGGGACCTCGCTATCTCAAACATCGGCGCACACTTCGAGAAGGTAGTGGCAGAACTCCAACAGAAAGCCGGACTGGATCCCAAAACGGGACTGCTCAATCTTCGAACTTTCGAGGATCGACTTCAACTTCACTTGGGTGGAAGCCAGAGAGCACCTTGGTGCGGGGTCGGCATCGTAGATCTAACCGACTTCAAATGGATCAACGATAATTTAGGTCATTCCATCGGCGACGAAGTCATAGAGCGGACTGCCAAGAAATTGGCCGAACAGGTGCGGTCGGAAGACATCGTGGCTCACGAACGACGTCAGCAACAAGTGCACGTAGATGTCGACCGGCGGAGAGAGGATCTGCATGCCCGATATGGCGGAGACGAATTTTGTTTCCTTATACCTGATCTGGACCATAAAGACCAGGCAGTCGTGATCGCCCAGCGTTTTCTGGACGCGATTCGCGATATTGATTGGGCGGAAGTAGATCCGAGATTGGTAGGACGAGTCAACGTGGATGTAGGCGTGGTCTGTTTGCGACGGAGTGCAGCTACGGCCAAGCGTTATGGAAATGTGCGGCGCGTGGCGGCAGACTTGATACACTGCGCCGATGAGCTCATGTACCTTGCGAAGGGTCAGAAGTCCCCCACCATCTGGTCCAAGTGTGTGGAAGTAGGTCCCGGCGGAGATCTGGCAGACCTTCGTTGCTAGGCAATCATCCGATGATTGCCTCTTTTTTTTGCCAAAATTTTATTTTAGTTTCAAGTTTGGATCAACGGCGAAATTTTTGACATTGATTTTTTTATTCTTAATTCGATAATGCGCAGCCAGGCCGATCATAGCCGCATTATCAGTGCAGTATTGAAACTCCGGCACCATAGCCTTGAGTTTATATTTTATAGCCAACTGCTTAAACCGTTCGCGCAATAAACCATTCGCCGCCACCCCGCCGCCGAGCATTATGGCTTTGGGCTTATAGCGCACAATGGATTTTTCCAGTTTGTTGATCAGGGTATCGACAATCGCTTGTTGAAGGGATGCTGCCAGATCAGATTTAAGGTTTAAGTTTAAAGATTTAAATTCCTGGACTTTGTACAATACAGCGGTTTTGAGGCCGGAGAAACTGAATTCAAAATTTCCAGAATTTATCATGGGCCGGGGAAAATTAAAAGCTGTCGGGTTTCCAGTTTTGGCAAGCTTGGAAATTTGCGGGCCGCCAGGGTAGCCAAGTTTCAGCATTTTCGCGGTTTTATCAAAAGCTTCTCCGGCCGCGTCATCCACGGTTTCACCCAGGATCCGATAGGCGCCGTGTTTTTTTATTTCCACGAGCAAAGTATGTCCGCCGGAAACGATAAGAATAATGGCAGGGAACTTCACAGTATTGTCTATGAAGTTGGCATAGATATGCGCCTCCAGATGATTAATCGGAATCACCGGCAGATTCAAAGCGGCTCCCAAAGCTTTGGCTGTGTCCACTCCCACCATGAGCGAGGTCATCAATCCCGGGCCCTGGGTTACGGCAATATAATTCAAATCACTAAGTTTGGTTTTGGCTTTTTTGAGCGCCAGATTAATCGCAGGAATGATCGCCGTGATATGGCTGCGAGCTGCCACTTCGGGCACCACCCCGCCGTATGGGGCATGGAGCTTGGCTTGGGAAGCGATAATATTGGATTTGATTTTACCATTTTTTATCACGGCTGCGGCTGTTTCATCACAACTGGATTCAATGGCAAGAATGGTATTTTTCAGCATGAAAACAGCTTAACACAAAAGCCGCCCTGTTTCGAGGGCGGATTTTGAGGATACGATTATAATTTATTATTTTCTTTGCGGATTTCGTAGTCTGCTTCTGCTTCGGAAACCGGCCGGCCCATAAAGAACATGCGCACTATACCCCAGGCTATCAGCCAGTACACTGCCATGGCGAGGATGATATTCCAATCCACGACCGCGGTCACAGTCGAGCCCTCGACTCTGGCGACGCGCACGATGTTAATGAATGGTTGGATCAGAGGCTGACTGATGGTATAAATGAAATTCGTAAATCCCGCTCCCGGATTAGCCGCTATCAGTCTTAAGATGAATCGGAACCCCAAGAGTACCTCTATAATACTAAGAATGTACCAAACCACTTGCGTGCCTCGGTACAAAGGCTTCACGCTGCCTGGTGAATAATAAGCTGGAGTGGCCATGATTACTCCTTGTTTAGTTTATTCCATATAATTTTCGTTTGTATAAAACGCCGAAGCAATTGTGAAAATGTACAGAATTTTTAATTGCTTAAGGTGGATTAATCGTTTAGATTTGAAAAAGAAATAACCAATGACGCCAAATAAACTTTAAATCGGCAATTGTAAGCAGAATGGTCCAGATTTCCATACCCTTAATGATGCCAAAAAAATCAAAACAGTGATATTGAAATAAGGTCGTTTTTACTGTATAATACGTAAGTTCTAAAGTATGTAGTTTGAGTTATTACAAATCAAACTTGAGGCGCAGGCGAAGCCGAGCACCTGTTTGATTTGAGAGGAGCAACGACCAGACCGTAGTACAATTACGAAGTAATTTGCGAAGTGTCTCCCAGTTGCGACGAAAGGTCCCATCGTCTAACGGTTAGGACGCCAGGTTTTCATCCTGGTAATCCGGGTTCGATTCCCGGTGGGATCACCAAAATTCAAAAATTTTCCAAGATAGAATAATCGATCGACAGGCATTGATTTTAAGGGTTTTCCAAATTCATTATTTTAGTGAACTTGGGAAGCCTTTTAAATTTATTTGGCTTAGGTTAGGTGTAAATAATGGTTTTAATTCCCGGTTGGTCATTCCAAGAGATTAGTACATCTCGTTTCAATTTAACCTTGTCTATGCTATAATTTAGTCGAAATTATTCATATGATACCTATTAATTTACCAAAAGAAGAACTCATAAATTCACTCAGACGTAACAATATTATATTTGCGGCGATTTTTGGTTCGCGCGTAAAAGGGTTGGCTAAGGCTGATAGTGACTATGATTTTTTAGTGGAATTTAATCCTACAGCCAAATCCACGCTTTATGATATTGTGGAAGTGAAAGATGGCTTAGAGCAAATATTGCGATCAAGGGTGGATGTGATTACCACGGGAGGGCTTAATCATAGACTTAAAGATGAAATATTAAGTTCCATGCAAGTTTTGTATGATGAACGACAAAGATAAGAAGTATATCGGTCATATTTTAGATGCGATTGCTGAGGTAGAAAAATTTCTCGATGGAATTTTTGAAACAGAATTTAAAGCCAGTGATTTGTTACAAAGCGCGGTTATCCGAAAAATCGAAATTATTGGCGAAGCGACCAAGCGCATAAGTGTTGAGACCAAACAATCACACCCTGAAATTGACTGGAAAAAACCCGCAGGCATGCGTGATGTTTTGATTCATGACTATTTTGGCGTCAATGCGGACAATGTTTGGAATACTGTCCAAATAAATTTGCCTGAATTGAAACAACAATTACTGCAAATAAGTTAAAAGATGGTTATGCCGTGATTGTTTGTAAAAGGGTGTCATAAATCTCTTTTACCAGAGCCAAATAAGTTTTCCACCTGTCTCGACTTGCATCACCAAATTAGATTTTTTCCGCCATACTGTTGATTCAGCTTGTAAATACTAGACAGTTGTGCGGTTCCAAACTTTGCTCCGTTAAATTCAATTTTCTTACCAGAGACATATGAAGAAGCCAAGGTCGGATAGACGTAAAGTAGGTACCTATTATACCCAGGCTTTCAGCTATGGTTTCGTAATTAGCCTCTTTTTTCTAAATTAGAGAGCTTTTTTGAGTTGCGGCAAATCCATCTCAATCGTCTCCCATACTGTCATGACGTTCACATCAAAATAGTCGTGAACGGCCTTATTCCGAAAGCCAATAATGGCCTTCCACGGAACTGAGTTATGGCTGTCTTTAAATTCAGGGGATAATCGTTTGGCGGCTTCTCCAATAATCTGCATTTCGCGAAGCACGGCATCGATCCTCATTTCATCTGACATAAACTGCTCATACGATACGCCTGTCGTATATGCTTCGATTTTATTCAGCGCATCCGTAATATGCCCAACGTATACCTGATCATTTTTCATATACAGTCACAAGATCTTTAATGATATATGGCTTCATGTGCCGACTCAGGCCCTCTTCTTCCACCAAGTCCACCGGTCGCTGCAATATTTGTTCAAGAGACGTTTCTAAAGCACTGAGCTTGAAAAATCCAACGGGACGGCTCAAACGAACAACAAAATCAATATCGCTATCTGGCCGGTCATCGCCGCGGGCAACACTACCAAAGACCGCTGCATATTCCGCGCCGTACTTCTTTAAAATTGGGATTGCTTTAACTTTAACTTCATCTATAGTCATAACTATATTATATCGCTAATCTGCAAAAAAATCCATATTTTTTCGCTCAAAATCCTTACCGAGATGCTTCAAAGACTAGGGATAGTGAAACGTCCCAAAATCCCTTAACCTCTAGTTGGGTTCACCACTGATCAAAACAGCATAAATATCCTTAACTAAAGCCTCAAAAGTTTTCCACCTGTCTCGAACTGGTTCGCCAAGAAAGAAAAATATATGACTTGGTCGAGTCGCTGGAAGGCGACCAATAGCTACATCGTTATTTGTTGCTATGCTATAATTAGGTAACTATAGTATAAAAGCATCGTTATATTAATAAAGGTCGAACGCTAATTAAAATATTAGGAAACTACAATGTTTAGAAAAGCTATAATTTCGTCGATAATTGTTTCTTCATTTGTTTTCAGCTTCGCAGCCCTTCCGGTTTCTGCGGCTACTAAAGTAGCAAAGTACGACAAGGCTTGTGTGGCTACTACTGTGAGTAAACGAGATGTAGCCCTTAAGGCTGCCAATGCTACTTATCAGGCAACCGTAAATGCTGCAATGGACGCCCGTAAGACTGCATTAGCCAATGCTCGAAGCTTAACTCCGGGCAAGGCCAGACGTGATGCTATTAAGGCTGCCTGGCAGACTTTTTATCAAGCTCGTAAGGATGCCCTTAGTGCCAAAAATACTGCGTCTCAATCAGCACGAAGTACGTTCCAAACAGACAGAATGGCCTGTAAGGTATAAATTACTGAGAATGATTTCAAAAAATCGCCCCAAAAGGCGGTTTTTTTTGTAATTCGCCCAAATCACTAAAGAAAATTTCTGTGAAGAAACTTTTTTTGTTATGATGAGGATATATTAATCAAATCACATGCAAATAGGACTGTTTGGATTAGGGCGGATGGGGATACAGATCGCGGAGAGGTTGCAAAAAAATAACTTCGATGTGCTGGCCTGGAACCGTTCAGTGGGGCCGCGAAAAGAATTCCAAGATACAGGAGGCAAAGTTTTTGCCAGTGAAGTTGACCTCATAAATTTTTTGACTGGCCAGCCGCGGATAATCTGGATCATGCTGCCGCATGCGATCATGGATGAATTTTTATTGGGCAACTCTGGTTTGGTAAAATTGCTTAAAGCCGGGGACATCGTGATTGACGGCGGCAATTCTTTTTATAAAGACAGCATCCGTCGTGGCAAGCAGTTAAATGACGCTGGCATTATTTTTTATGACATAGGAACCTCGGGAGGAGTGTGGGGTTTAGAGCGCGGGTTTGCGCTGATGGCAGGCGGGCCTAAGGAACACTGGCCGATGGTTGAACCAATTGTAAAAGTTTTATCTTCCGGCGAAAATTACGGCCTGGTAGGACCCACTGGCAGCGGCCACTTTGTGAAAATGGTTCACAATGGCATTGAGTATGGTATGATGGAAGCCATTGCCGAAGGCTACGCAGTTTTAAAAGCCAGTAAATTTAGTTTGGACCTGGCCCAGGTCAGCAAAATTTATCAAACCGGATCCGTGGTCAGCTCCTGGCTGATTGATTTGACCCGCAATATTTTTGAAAAAGAAAATATCGAAAAAACCAGCGGCTTTATTGATTCGACCGGGGAGGGTGAATGGACAGTGAAGACAGCGGAAGAGCTGGGCATAGATGTCCGGGTGATCAAAGATTCATTCGCAGTACGGCAAGAATCCCAGGATCCTGTGCATCAGAATAAATTTTCCAACAAAATCGTGAGCCTGCTGCGAAAGCAATTTGGCGGCCATGCAGTCAAATCAGATGACAGAGAATAAAGAAATTCCCACAATATTAATTATCCTGGGCATCACTGGCGATCTGACTGCCAAAAAAGTCGTGCCAGCGCTTTTTAGTTTGTATAAAAAGGGTGTTTTGGGCGACAAATTCCGTATTGTCGGATTTGGCCGCAAGCCGTTTGATAACGAGTCTATCAAGCCGTTCATCGCGGATTTAGTCAAAGCCAAGGTCAAAGATGCATCTGTCCAGGAATTGGCCGGCTTTACGACTCTATTTTGTTATCAGCAGGGATTGTTTGAAACGAAGGAATCATACCAGGCTTTGAAGGAAATGCTCACTCGCATCCAGCAGCCGTGGCAGCAGAAAACCAACAGGTTATTTTATCTGGCAGTGCCGCCGGATATTTACCAGGTTATTTTTGAAAATCTTAAAGCTTCCGGCCTGTCCGATGTTCCGGAAAATTCAGACGTGGAAACCCGGATTTTAGTCGAAAAACCTTTTGGCAGTAATTTGGAATCAGCGGAAAAATTAGATTTGCTTCTAGGCAGTCTTTTCTCCGAGGATAAAATTTACCGTATCGATCACTATTTGGCCAAGGAAATGGTTCAGAATATTCTCACTTTTCGGTTTTCCAATGATATGTTTGAAAAAATTTGGAACAATCAATTTATAGCGAAAATAGAAATCCGGGCCTGGGAAACTTTGGGCGTGGAGCAGCGAGGCGCTTTTTACGATAACGTCGGCGCTCTCCGGGATTTCGGTCAAAATCATTTATTACAGATGCTGGCTCTGACCACCATGGAAGCGCCATTGGATTATTCCGCCCACGCCATTCAGCTCAAAAGAGCCCAATTGATGAAAACCTTAAAACCATTAGCCAAGGAAGACCTCCGGACCCACACTTTTCGGGCTCAATACGAAGGCTATTTTGAAATAGCGGGCGTTAAACCCGGTTCTAAGACTGAAACTTATTTTAAAACCAAAACCGAATTATCTCATCCGCGCTGGATTGGAGTGCCGATTTACATGGAAACCGGAAAAAGAATGGCGGAGCAAATTAAGGATGTAATCGTTACATTCAAACATGGCGAAAATTGCATTTGTCCGCCAGGTTTGCATTATACTAACCGCATATTTTTTTCTTTGGAGCCGGAAGAGGCGATCAAGATCGAATTTTGGGTCAAGAAACCAGGCCTTACTAATGACATGGAAAAACGCAGTTTGGATTTCATGCTCCGACAGGCCAGCGAGCGCATGCAATATATCGAAGAATATGAAAAACTGCTTATCGACAGCATTAAAGGCGATCAAACCTTGTTTGTTTCCACTTCCGAAGTCAAATCCATGTGGGAGTTTATAGATCCCATCATCAGCGCTTGGGCACAAAATTTAGTGCCGCTTAAATCATACAAGCCGGATACCAATGCGGCCGTTATTGAATCCTTGGATTTAAATTGAACCGGTTAGGACGAAAATAATCGTAAAATATAAAACTACTGCCCAGATTTGAAGATTATGGACACCAAAGTCACTCGCTGATATGCGGCGACTTTGGGCTTCTTCTTGCTTTGTAACTTTAGCCAGTTGTAACTGGGCTAGTAAAAGCTACTAATGGTGAGGATCGTGTTTTTTATGAGAGTTATCTTTGGGAAACGCTTGATTGATGGTTTTACTAATTGTAGAACCTGTAACTATAAATCCGCTTTTGATAATATTTATAATCCCTGCTATGACATCAGCCATTTTTCAATATTATTAATTACAACTTTCTTAAAATACCATAAAATAAATATTTGGACAAATATTTATTTTCAGACCAGTTGCAATAAATCCCAATCCTATTTACACTAAGTCTATGAATGAAATGACACACAATGTAAATACCATCAATACCCCCCAACAAGCGCTTGAAGAGTACATGGGGGAGCAGTTTATCGAGTGGTTGGGACATTATATTCCTAACGAAATGCAAACTTGGCCGATTATGGGCAAAATTCAGAGCGCTCATCCCAAACCGGAAAAAGTCAGGAAGTTTGCGATTCAAATGTTTTTAGCTGCCGAGGCATTTATGGGCAGCAGAGACGGAGATCCGGGATTTTTACGTTTTGCTATTGCCAACCTTTCAGAATCAGACGATCCTCAGGCCGAATCTGCCCTGGAAATTTTGGAAAAACGGCGGACTGATGAACTAGTCGGGCATAAAGTAGAGCGTGGGATCGTACAAACTGCCAAAAGAGATCTTTGGTTGCGCCTGCTTAAAGCTTTGGAAATCTCTCAGGAAGAAATTGACCGGGCAGAGCCGAAGGAACCTACCAGAAATTATATTGCCGAACTGTCCGATGTTTTTTCCACCTTAGAGTGGGAGACTGCGGTCGGCGCCTTCGCGGCACTGGAGCGTTCAATTGCTGAAGAATACAAAGTTTTTATGGAACTTTTAAAACACAATGCTACTGTTACGGAAAAAGATTTGGAAATTCTGACCAATTCCATCAATACTTCTCAGTATGTGGTAACCACCAGCCACGTTTTGGATAAAGCCGTATTTGATCGCGAGACTAAAGATCTGGTCTGGCAGGGAGTGACGCGTCAATTAGAAATTCAAAAAGACTTTTTGAACGATTTAGAGAAATATTTGCTCTAATCCTCCTGATTAATCGTCGTTGTTATTTTGAGTGTCTTGGAATCGTTTGATTTCCAACCGGGCTTTTTTTCGGCTATCCTCGATTTTTTGCAGATGATCGTGGATTTCCGCCTTAGCCGCTGAATCTATAGTTTCGGCTTCGATCTCTTTAATCTTGCTTTCACTTTTTTTAGCGGAGGTCTGGAGTTGATCCAGAACATTTTCCAGTTTTTTCGCCGCATGGGTTTTTCCTGAAGCTTCAAGCTTCTTTTTGGTTTTTGTGATATTATCCACGGCTGACATCAAACTTTCTTCCGATTCTTT
The DNA here is from genome assembly GCA_036394315.1 of Patescibacteria group bacterium. Taxonomy (GTDB): domain Bacteria; phylum Patescibacteriota; class Doudnabacteria; order UBA920; family O2-02-FULL-48-8; genus DASWFI01. The sequence goes on along the minus strand of DASWFI010000084.1, from coordinate 8,436 downwards.
TATTGTTTGGAGTTTTGCGGCCGCTTGTTTTGTCGTAATAACTTGTTTAGTTTTAACCTGATCCAGGGCTTGCAAGCGATTGGTCACGATATATTCCTGAACCGTGGCTTTCTGTTCCACGGACAAGGGCAGTTTTAAGATCATATTTTCGCCGAATTTATTCAAACCGAATAGTTTATCGCCGGGTCGGGCACCTGCAGCGAAAGCGAAAGTGGTAGAAATCACCATTACTAAACAAACAAAACTGACAGAGTAGCCCGCTACTCGTCCAATTTTAAAATGCGGAACTGGTTTTTGATCTGCTTGGGTGATTGAGTTCAAAAGTCGATATTTAACCGAGTTGGGATCAAACTCAAAGTCGCTGCTGGATTTTTTCAGCAGTTGGATCAGGTTTTCGTCTTGTTTTGATGGTTTAAACCACTTCATAATTTATAAAATACTTTTCAGTTTGCTTTTTAAGGCCCGCAATGCCCGATGCTGTAGTACGCGGATACTCACGCTAGATTTATTCATGATGGCGGCTGTTTCTTCTACGGACAAATCTTGTCTGAACCTTAAATCCAAAACCGTTTGATAATTAATCGACAGTTCACTTATCGCTTTCCAAAGGTAGGAATATTCCTCGTAAAAATTCGGATCTGAGGCAAAGGCCGCCAGGTTTTCTATCTCCACCAGCTCTGTGGTGGACTTCCTGGTTCGCCAATGGTCAATCAGTGTATAGTTGGCGATTTGGAACAGCCAGGTGGAGAATTTGGCATTAGAGCGAGGCTGATAGGATTTAAGGTTGGTCCAGGCTTTCAGAAATACGGTATGTACCAAATCTTCGCAGGCCTGCTTATGCTGAATCTTGCTGAACAGGAAATTATGAATTTGCTTGGCATAAAGATCGTAGATCTGGCCGAAAGCTTCACTATTCCCCTTTTGGGCCGAAGATACGAGGTTTTGCACGTCGCTCTCTTGCATCATTATATATCGATTAAGGTCAAGATTCGTTACTTATTATAGCATTAATGTGATAAAATATGACTGTCTATGGCTATTATTGTGAACGGCAATTTGATTGCCCAAAAGATATTAACTCAACTTAAAGCGAAGATCAAAAAATATGGTCTTAAGCCGCATTTAGCTGTGGTCTTGGTGGGGGACGATAAGGCCTCAGCAACATACGTTCGCAAAAAAGAAGAGGCGGCCAAAAGCATTGGCGTGGAATTTTCTTTGTATAAATTCCCATCAGCCATCAAAGAAGATGAATTGATCAGTGAAATCAAAAAAATCCAGCAACAAAAATTGTCAGGTATTATAGTCCAGCTACCACTCCCGAAAAATCTGGATAAGAAGAAAATTCTTAATGTTCTTAATCCTGAAATCGATGTTGATTTTCATACTTGGGAATCCTTGGGGAAATTAATGATTGGTGAGAATATTTTAGTGCCGCCATCGCCGGGCGCCATACTGGAGATTTTGGAATATTATAAAGTTAATTTGAAAGGCAAGGATATTGTACTGGTGGGGATGGGCGATTTAATAGGCAAGCCGCTAGCTAATTTATTTTTGCATATGCCAGTGACATTAACAATTTGCAATAAAGATACCAAAAGCTTGGCTGAAGTAACGCGCAGCGCCGATATTTTGATCAGCGGCGTGGGCAAGGCAAATTTGATCAAAGGCAATATGGTAAAAACAGGAGCTATCGTCATTGACGCCGGATTTTCTTACGTTGGTGACAAAATGCACGGGGATATAAATTTCGAGGAAGTGGCAAAAGTGGCGTCTATCGTAACTCCCACTCCCGGCGGAGTCGGACCGATCACTGTAGCCAAACTATTAGAAAATACTGTTAGCAATACTTATGTTTGATGTAATCATTGTCGGCGGCGGCGTGGCAGCTTTTTCCGCAGCGCTGTTTACATCTCGCCGCGGTCTTAAAACTTTAGTTATTGGCAAGGACGTTGCAGGCCAGGCGAATTTTAGCGATACTATAGAAAATTTTCCTGGCCTTGAAGAAATTGGCGGTTATGATTTGGTATCCACGATTCGGCGGCAGGCGGAGAAATACGGCGCTGAATATTTGCAAGCCGAAGTTTCAAAATTGAAATTTGCTTCAGACGCTTTCGTAGTCACGGCTTATGACAAGCAGTATAAAGCCCAAAGTATAATTTTAGCTTATGGCAAAACACCCAGAGACTTAAATGTTCCGGGGGAACAGGAATTAAAAGGCAAAGGAGTTTCTTATTGTGCTACCTGCGATGCATCATTGTTCAAAAAAAAGATCGTGGTCGTGGCCGGTATCGGAGATGTGGCCGCGGACGCCGGATTGCTTTTAAGCAAGTTTGCCAAAAAAGTTTACATTCTTTCCAAAACTGATAAATTTGTAGCCCATCCGGCTTTATCCAAAGCTCTGTTTAAGAAAAATAATGTCGAACTAGTACCTTTCATCCAAATCCAACAACTACTGGGAGAAATCAGGCTTACCGGCGCTCAATTACTGGATTTAAAAACAGGCAAGCAAAAAAATCTGGCTATGGATGGCTTATTTGTGGAACTGGGCTATGTCGTTGATTCCAATTTTGTGAAAAATATAGTAAAGTTAGATGACCAGGAGCAAATAGCCGTGAATTCGGATCAGTCCACTTCATTCCCTGGTATTTTTGCCGCCGGGGACGCGACGAGTAATCTTTACAAGCAGGCAGTGATTTCCGCTGGTGAAGGAGCTGCCGCAGCATTAGCTTGTTATGATTGGCTAATGAGGCAAAAAGGCGGAGTTGGATTAACCAGCGATTGGACGAAAATTAAGAAGGTGAAGTAGTCTAAATTCATAATTCAAATCTATGGAAATTCGCAAAGTTATAATAATCGGTTCCGGGCCCGCAGGCTTAACTGCAGCTCTATACGCGGCGAGAGCCAATTTGAAGCCTTTAGTATTGGCCGGTCTTACTTATGGGGGCCAGTTGATGATTACTTCGGAAGTTGAAAATTTTCCCGGTTTCCCGCAGGGGATAATGGGACCGGAATTAATGCAGAATATGATAGAACAATCCGAACGCTTTGGCGCTGAAATAGTCTACGAGGATGTATCCAAGGTGGATTTTTCTAAAAAACCTTTTACAGTTTGGACCGGGGAGAAGGAATACCAAAGCGAAAGCGTGATCATCGCCACCGGCGCTTCATCGATGTGGCTGGGTCTGCCATCGGAGGAGCGGTTACGCGGTAAAGGAATTTCTTCCTGTGCCACCTGCGATGGGTTTTTCTTTAAGGAAAAAGAAATCATAGTGGTGGGGGGCGGCGATGCGGCCATGGAAGAAGCGTCGTATCTGACCAAGTTTGCGAAAAAAGTAAATGTTCTGGTTCGCACGGATAAATTGCGAGCTTCCCAGATTATGATCGACCGCGCGTTAGCCAATCCCAAGATTACGATTGAGAATAATAAAACAGTGGAAGAATTTTTGGGTAGCGAAAAACTGTCCAGCGTCAAAATCAAAGATGCTGTTTCCAACCAGATCGAAGAACGGGCGATTGAAGGCGCGTTTATCGCGATTGGACACAAACCGAACACGGAAGTTTTCAAAGGCCAAATCGAACTGGATGCGAAAGGGTATATAGTGCCTGTGGATCAGACGAAAACCAATGTTCCCGGAGTGTTTGTAGCTGGCGACGTGCGGGATTATCGTTATCGCCAGGCCATCACCGCCTCTGGCATGGGCTGCATGGCTGCCATGGATATGGAAAAATACATCGGCATGGATCATGGATAACAATTGGCTATTTAAAGGCTCAATGATATAATCTGAAAGCCATGAATAAATACAGAATTTTATTAATTTATGTTGTTATTGTCAGCGCTATGGTGGCGCTTGGTTTTTGGTTGTTTAAGAGCTCGGAAAAACAAACTGCCAATCTGCCGGGGCAAACTTTCCCTAACTTAGGTCAGGAGCACATCACTCAAGCCTCCACAGATCATAAGCCATATAATTCCAACCCTCCAACCTCCGGTCCGCACTGGCCGCAACCCGCAAACTGGGGAGCTTATTCGACCACGCAGGCGGATGAGCAAATGGTTCATAATCTGGAACATGGCGGTATCTGGATTTCATATAAGCCGGGTAGGGTGGATAAAAATACGATTAATCTCCTGAATGATTTTGCGAAGCGGTATCCATTGATTATAGTAGAGCCGCGGGATAAAGATGACGCTGCCATCGCCCTCGCCGCCTGGACGCATTTGCAAAATTTAGATAAATACGACGAGCATGCAATTTTAGAATTCATCAACGCCTATCATAATAAAGGCCCGGAGAAGGTTATGTAAGAGCCTAACCGCACTCTAAACGCTATGGCTAAAATCAATCCATTCGAATCTGCCATGCAGCAGCTAAAAAACGCTGCAAATGTCCTGAAACTTGATCAGGGCGTTTTAACGCTATTGCAAAATCCCACCAGGATTATTTCGGTTTCCATTCCCGTAAAAATGGACAACGGCGAGCTGCGGATTTTTGAAGGCTTGCGAGTCCAGTACAATGACACTCGAGGACCTTTTAAAGGTGGCCTGCGTTATCACCCGCAAGTGGATATGGACGAGGTTAAAGCTTTGGCTTTCTGGATGAGCATTAAGAATGCGGTAGTAAATGTTCCGTTTGGCGGTGGTAAAGGAGGAATTACCGTGGATCCGAAAAAACTTTCCAGGGGCGAACTGGAACGATTATCCCGGAAATTTATTGATTTGATTTACAAATACATCGGCCCGCAGGTGGATGTACCAGCGCCCGATGTAAATACCACTCCGGAAATTATGGCCTGGATGGTGGATGAATATGCCAAACTAGTCGGCCAGAGGGTGCCAGCGGTAATTACTGGAAAGCCCATCGACATGGGCGGCTCTGAGGGCCGGGAAGAGGCTACGGGTTTTGGCGGGGTAGAAGTATTAAAACAGGTCGCCGCCGAATTAAAATTAGAAAAAAGATCAAGCGTGGCTGTGCAGGGTTTGGGCAATGTGGGATCATTTTTTGCCCGGCTGGCACAAGAAGCAGGATTTAAAGTGGTGGCCGTGTCTGATTCCAAAGGCGGTATTTACAATCCGGCAGGATTGGATATACAAAAAGTGCAGGAATATAAAAAAACAAAAGGCAGCCTTGCGGGTTTCTTGGATTCTCAAGAGGTGAGTAATGAGCAATTACTGGAATTGCCTGTGGATATTTTGGTGCCGGCTGCTTTGGAAAACCAATTACACAAGGATAATGCTGAAAAAATTAAGGCGAAAGTCATTATAGAAATGGCCAATGGTCCCACTACGCCCGAAGCTGACGCTATTCTCAAGCAGCGGGGAGTATGGATAATCCCCGACGTGTTATCGAATTCCGGCGGCGTGGCGGTATCTTACCTTGAGTGGGTGCAGAATTTGGAGGATAAGCACTGGACGCGCGAGGAAGTTTTAAATAAGCTTACGCTGTATATGACTGAGGCCTGGCAAAATGTTTTACAAATCTCCAAACAATACCAAACCGATTTCCGCAATGCCGCGTTTATTTTAGCCATTAATCGTATTACGCAAGCATTACAGAAGAAAGATTTATAGGTGAAAATAATAATTCTGGCTTATAGGATGAATATCGGCCGTAGACATTAAGCGTATTGACGGGAGTAAAATAAACCGGTAACTTAATAAAGTAAATTAATAATTAATTCTCAAATTTATGCTAAAAATTTCTAATGGGGTAAAAAAATTAACTGCACTATCAATAGGTTTGATTTTGATCGCAGCTGCCTGCAACCAGACCACTACGCCAGCCGTAACTCCGCCTGTAGTCACTCCTCCGGTAGCAACTCCACCTGTGACAAATCCGCCTACACCTACGCCGCCGGTAAGTTCTACGACTGTGATCGTTACCTATGGCTCTTCCGGATTTAGTCCTGCCAGTGTTACTGTGAAGAAGGGAACTAAGGTCATTTTTGTGAACAACAGTTCAGGAAACTTCTGGCCAGCATCCGCACCGCATCCGTCCCATACGGATTACCCTGCGCTTGATCCGAGAAACGCGATTGCGGCGGGAAATAGTTGGTCATTCGTTTTTGACAAAGTGGGCACCTGGAAATACCACGATCATTTGAATCCCGTTAGGGGCGGATCAGTCACAGTGACGAATTAGAGAAAATAAAAATGCGCACCGATCGGTACGCATTTTTATTTTTATAAAATTATTGGTTAGCTCGTTCGACGTAGTCGCCGGATCTTGTATCCACTCGGATGATATCGCCTTCTTTTATAAATAACGGGACATTCACCACGTGGCCCGTTTCTACAGTAGCAGGCTTGGTGCCTCCTGTGGCAGTGTCGCCTTTGACTCCGGGCGCGGTCTCTGTGACTTTCAAATCGATTTTTACTGGCAAGTCCAGAGCAATCGGTCGCTCTTCGAAAAACATAATCGTGGTATCCGTGCCTTCCTTCAGGAATCGCACCTGATCTTCCACCAGGTTTTTTGGCACCACAGTGGTCTCAAATGTTTCGGGATTCATAAAGTGGGCGCCTTCATCGTCAGAGTAAAGATATTGGCATTTTCGTTTAACTACATCAGCCTCTTCGATTTTTTCACCGTACTTAAACGAATACTCCATGACCTTGCCAGTCATAAGATTGCGGAGCTTGGCCTGGATCACGGGTTTGCGCTGAGCTGTGCGCATAAAATTCGACCAGATGATTTGGTATGGTTCGCCGTTGTATTTGATGATATGACCGGTACTTTTAAGGTCGGAGAAATCTAGAACAGCCATAGAAAAAGTGAATTAAGAATAATGAACAAGGAATTAGGAATCATAATTCATAATCCTGCATTCCTAATTCCGATTATGTGCTCACGAATGGCAGCAGAGCCATGTGTCGGGCTCTTTTGAGAGCCGTAGACACTGTGCGCTGGTGCTTGCTGCATGTGCCGGTCTTGGTGGAGGAGAGAATTTTAGCATGAGGTGACATAAAGCGGCGCAAAAATTGCGTGTCTTTATAATCCACGTAGGAGATCTTCTCTGTACAGAAAAGACAAGGTTTATTTATATTGGTTGGGATAGGCATGATAGTTTAAATTTCTAATTTATAATTGGCTTAAAATGGTAAGTCGTCGTTATCGATCTGGATTTCTGGAATGCTAGAGCCTGGTTCAGGCTGTTCTGCACGGGGTTGTTGTGGCATGGCCGGAGAAGTTGCGGGCCCCTCACCAGGCTTACTGCCAAGCATGATCATATTTTCGGCGACTATTTCAGTTTTGTAGCGCTTCTGGCCGCTGGTTTTGTCATCCCAGGAAGTAGTTTGGAGCCGGCCTTCGATATAAATTTGTCGCCCCTTTTTCATATACTGGTTGATTATATCCCCGAGCTTGCCCCAGGCCACCACGTTATGGAATTCGGTCTGCTCTTTTTTTTGTCCAGATTGGTCAGTCCAGGTAAATCCCGTGGCTACGGAAAATGAACAGACATTTTTTCCGCTGGGAGTTGTGCGTAGTTCCGGGTCGCGGGTTAAGCGGCCGATGATTTGAACTTTATTAAGGTCCATAGATTTGAGATTAAGATTATTTTGCTAAGTCCTCTGATTCCAAAGCCTTTTCGATTTTTTGTTCCAGCTCGGTTTCCGTCAGCTTGACTTCCGGAGCGGCTGCTTCGACTTTAGGTTTGCGGGAAGCGCGCATTTTTTCCTGGATCTTTGCATCTTTCACTGCGCGGCGTTCCTGATCTTCCACGTTCACAAACAAATAACGGATGATAGACTCGATAGCCCTAAGTTTGTCATCGAGTGGCTGCAACTTGGCACCTTCCAGATTGAAGGTTTGGACAACATAAAAACCGTTCCGGGTTTTCTTAATTGGGTATGCCAATTTCTTCTTGCCCAGCATTTCCTGGGTCAGAAGAGCGCCACCATTATCAGTAATGAATTTGTTGACTTCATCGCTGATAGGGGGGACATCGTTGTCGGAGACGGCTGAAGATAGTATATACATCAGCTCATATTTTGGCATAAGATTTTCGCGAGATCAGCGATCTCGCCCTTTCTTATCGGCAAGTCTATTGCTTACCGAATATTTAGCTTAATTATTAAGTTTTTAAAGCTTAGACATCTTAGCAGAAAAAGGGTTGACGGTCAAGGCAAAAAGAAAAGCCCCTACGTTGTCCCACCCTGTGCTTTGTGCGTAACAAGGCTGCAACGCTTCGCTTCAAATGTATGGGTTATTGTGGAATTCGAATCGCATCTGCGTAAACTGCCACAAGACGCCCTCATGTCCTTCCCGTATCCAATAGACTAACGATTCAATTCGTCAGTCTTTTATTATTTCCTAACAGAAAACCCCGGACAAGATTTCCGAAGGAAATCGTAGTCCGGGGATGAATGGCGCACCACGCCGAAGGCGTGGTAAGCTGTTCACATGAGAATTCGGAAGCTAAATCACAGTGTCTATCAAA
>DASWFI010000083.1:0-29005 GCA_036394315.1 Patescibacteria group bacterium | reverse complement strand
ACTTTCCGCGAAGCAAGGATTGCAAAGCAAGGCAACGTGTTCCAATCCGAATTATAATTGTTTGGAATGGCTGTCCAAAAATTGCCTCACCATAACCCAATCATCGTCTGCAGAGTTCGAAATTTGTCCCCTCCGCCCCGCCAACAAAAGAGCAGAAGTGCCCAGCCCTAAGGCTGGGCATTTTTCATTTCCGGGAGCGTTGTCGAGCGTAGCTCGAACAAAAGCGGACGGGAATGAAAAACGATGCACGTAGTGCAGCGCTTCTGCTCTTTTGTTGAAGCCTCCCCCATTCGGGATCAGCGGAGCACCGCGAAGCGGGCGGAGGTAATCCCTTCCCCTCCGCGTAGTCAATTATCCGCAAGAATTTGCAATTAAGGGCAATTTTGGGCAGCGGAAGAAAAGGAAAAGCCTTCGGTTTGGTTCGAACTGGAGGCTTTTTTATTTAAATCCCAAGTGCTACGGGACCGGGAAAGTGCGAACCTTAAATCAATCCTCCGGGCTCAGCGAGCCCCACGCCGGAAAGCGAGCTAATCCTTCCATATCGTCAAATTGCCTATATTAGCGCATTTATCATTGCTCATACTGAAATGGGAACATTGACTAAAATAGGACTGACTCTCCTGGTTATTGTCATAATTGTTGCCTTATTGACCTTTGGCAATGGTTTGGTATCGGAGACTAACTTTAGGATACCAGGTATCAGTATTATTTCTGGTATCGGGTCGATAATTTCTATTAAGGCTATCTGGCAAAGGCGAACTTGAGTTCCGCAAAATGGCTTTTAACTACCATGCAGATTGCTCTGCAATTCCTTTTTTATAAATTGCTCCAACTCTTTCTTATCAGGAAGTGCTACCAAGTATTGGGACACAAATACTTTATCGTCCAATCCTGCTGTAGCAAATTCGACATGCTCCTGATCTTTGTCGGTACAAAGTAGTATGCCTACAAGTGGGTTGTCTCCTTCCACCATTTCGTATTTCTTGTAATATTCCAGATACATATTTAGCTGCCCGGCATGTGCGTGATGAAATCGCTCTGTCTTTACCTCGATCAGCACATTGCAATGCAACAAACGATGATAAAAAACCAAGTCTACAAAATGATGCTCATTGTCAACGACAATGCGCTTTTGCCGGGCTTCAAAACAAAAGCCTTTACCCAATAGAAATTGTAATAAATGATCCAGTAGCGCTTGTTCCAATTCTTTTTCCGGGAGCACTTCTTGCTGTTTTAACCCAATGAATTCAAAAATATAAGGATCACGAATGAGTTCAGGGAAAGAGTTTGCGAATGGTTTCGAATGGGCTAATGCCAGCAACTTTTCTTTGTTTTTGGATAACCCTGTCCTTTCGTACAACAAGCTACCCATTTGTCTTCTTAGCTCCTTTACGCTCCAGCTAGCTTTTAAACATTCCAATTCGAAAAACAATCTTTTCAACGGTTCATCAACCCGGATAAGCTCAACAAAATGCGTATAAGAGATACGATTGAAGAGGTTAAAGTAATGTGTATCAGGGATATGCAATTCGGGAGTTTTTGACTCCCGAATTGGAAGTCTCATAATTGCCTCATTGCTTTGGAGCAATTCGGGGGGCAGCAACCCCCGAATTGGGGCGTTGGCTGCAATTAGTGAGGCTGCCGCCGGATAGGCCATATAAAACTGTCGATACCTGCGTAATTCTCTCTCATCAGTGTTAGGGATAGCCCGGCTTTTCATTTCGCTAGAAATATTCGCTAATAATGCCTTGCCATACCCGGCCCTATCGCTTCCATTTTGCTCAAATTCGACAATATAAAAACCAAAGAACCAGTTACGAAGCGTCAGCGAGATGTTGACCGCACGTATGCTTTGTTCCCGAAGTTCTTCATTAATTTTAGAAAGGGCTAAAATAAGCTCTGAGAAGTCCATGTTCACTAAATTAATTAGCCAAATTTATATAACAAAAAGCAAAGATTCAGGAGAAATTACCCAGGTTAGATATTTCGAGTTTTGCAGCAAGTAATTTCATCATGGTGAGGAATGCGTTTTCATTTTGTCTTCTCCGCCTAAAGCCATGCCCGTTCATTTCGAACTATCTTCAAAGCAAAATGTCCATCCTGGCAGATGGAATGCCAACGCCCAAAAAGTCACCGGGAACTCCGAGGAAGCGAGGACGATCAACGCTTATCTGAAAACGATGGAACAGCAAGTGTTCCAGGAATATCACGAGCTTATCCAAAAAGGAATTGAAATAACAGCGGCCAACTTGAAAAACAAGTTGCTCGGCGAGGGGGGCAACCAGCGCAAGGAAGCATTTGCCTTTCCCGATGTGCCATGCCGCGAATCGTCCCAGGTTGTACCTTCGCGCCGCTTTTTGCCTTTTTTTGCGGGTTCTGATTAGTACTAACGATTTTTTAAAAGCAGTAGTTTTGGATGTACCGCTGATATGCATTTTCCGGCAAATGAATTTAAATATTAGCTTTGTGGCTAAAACCCTGTTTTTAGAAGGTAATGGCAGGTGTATGTAGACTTCTGCCCAAAGGTCGAAACGAAAAAGATCTGCATTCGATTAGAGAGAAATTGGTTATTTTGTCCGTGCTATTGAGATTGACCGACCATGTTGAAAAGAATAGCTTTGCAGCTATAAATAATAAAACATTGATCTCAATATTTCAAGCACCAATTAACCAGAGAGCAGTGCTTTTAATTTTATTATTCCTGACGAAATAATTTTTATCATCATGAAAATTATTAAAATTAAAGGGCTGGTTATTTTTGCGGTACTGTGTTTTTTTTTCAAAAATAGCTTTGCCCAGCAAGATCACCCTACCCCCACTTATCCGAGCGTTGCAGGCTTTTTCGCTGTATTTGTCCCTATTGTCATTGTAAGTAATGGAACTTCGACAACCAACTTTTCAAACACTTCGATGATCGCTTTTCCGTTTGGATTTAATCTTTTAAAGAGCAATCGTTGGGGTTACAGTATGGAGATGGTGCCTTTTATATTCGCACAAAAAGGATCCAGCAGACTGCAGTTCGTGCTTTTTCATCCGGGGTTCATGTTCCGATTTGATCATGGTTTTACTTTTATCCCCAGGCTCGCTTTTCAAACGGACGGCCGATATGGATTCACTCCCGTTTTCAGTAAAATAATTCTCCGCGCAAAGGATTACCAGGTCTATATTTCATTAAGTGAAGGGGCTCGTTTTGGCAACAATTTGCCGGCAGCATTTATTACATCCGGGCAAGTGGGAATTAGCTTTTAGCCGATGACTACCCCTGACATAGATTTTCATGACCATGCAAACGATGCAAAAAAAGAGAACTTCGATCTATAAATAACAAACCCCAAAAATCATTGTTATGAAAAAATCTACAAGGCGTGGATTCCTATCCACCACATCCCTGTCAACCTTAGGGATGATAACAGCCGCTTCCAGTATTACTGCATTATCACCTGAAAAAGCGGCGGCGGCGCCGCCGGCCAATAACAAATTACCTTCAGGCCCGCAGGCGGAATTGGAAGATTTTATTTATGATATTACCAATAGCAAGGAAGGTTGGACAGGACCTGGCGGCAGCGCCAAAGAAGCGACAGTGGAGGAGTTTCCGATCTCACAAAGCATCGCCGGTGTAATAATGAGGCTGAACCCTGGTGCATTTCGGGAACTGCACTGGCATTCCATAGCCGCGGAGTGGGCTTTTGTTTTGGAAGGAAGGGTACGCACAACGGTTATCACACCCGATGGAACAACATCAACTGATGATTTTGAAGTGGGCGACATATGGTATTTCCCCAAAGGGTATGGACACGCTTTACAATGCATAGGCAATGAACCTTGTTTTTTTATGCTTGCTTTTGACAATGGCCATTTTTCTGAGTTTGGAACGTTTAGTTTAACAGATTGGATGAGCCACACCTCTCCTGAAATACTTGCACATAATTCAGGGCTACCTGCCAATACTTTTGCCTCTATCCCTAAAAAAGAACTGTATATAGGTACTGGTAAGATCGCTCCGGAAGCAAAACCACACAATTTGGACACAAATATCCCAGTGAGTTTTTCTTCTCATAAATTTCGCATGGAGAAGGATGGTGTTAGAACAGATTTTAAAGGCGGATACCACATCATCGTATCTTCGTTAGAATTTCCGATACAAACTTCTTTAACAGCCATTCGTTTGAACATTGAGCCGGGCGCTATACGCGAATTGCACTGGCACCCTAATGCAGATGAATGGCAATATGTAATGAGCGGTCAGGGGCGTGTAGGTATTTTTGGTTCGCACAGCCGGGTAAAAACTATGGATTATGATAAAGGCAAGATTGCTTTTATCAGACAGGGCTATGGCCATTATGTTGAAAATACGGGAAAAGAGACCTTGAAGCTTGTAGTGCTTTTCAACAGTCCCATATACCAGGAACTGAATATCAATGATTGGTTTAATTCCAACCCTACCCAACTGGTTGCGGATCACTTTGGCCTCACCCTGGATCAGGCAAAATCACTGGCCAAGCCTCAAAAAGGCATCTTTTAGTTCATTATTAATGCAAGAGAGATGATAAACAAGATAAAGCGTTGGAGGATTGCCGTTGCGGGGGTCCTGTTACAGACGGCATTGGGAGCCGTGTATGCGTGGAGTGTATTCCGAGTTCCACTTGCAACGCAGTTTCACTGGTCGATCTCGGAGGTCACACTTACCTTCACGATTGCGATCATGGCGTTGGGGTTTGCTTCCTTCTTCGGCGGGCTTTGGCTGAAGAAGGTCGGCCCCCGCGTGGTCGCGCTGACCGGCGGCGTGCTGTATGGCGCCGGCGTCTTTCTCGCCAGCTATTCGTATCACGGGTTGTGGTGGCTCTATATGACGTATGGTGTGATCGGCGGAATCGGACTTGGCTTCTCGTATATCGTTCCAATCTCCGTGCTGGTGAAGTGGTTTCCCGACCGTCGTGGCTTGATGACGGGCATTGCAGTGGGAGGCTTTGGAGCCGGGGCACTAATAACGGCGCCGATTGCGACGCAACTGATTCAAAGTGTGGGCGTGCTGCAGACTTTTTTATATCTGGGAATCGCGTATACTATCGTCTCCGTGGCCTCGGGCTATTTCATGCAAAATCCTCCGGCGGGATGGCAGCCCGAAGGCTGGCAGCCGGGACAAAAGCAACAAGTGCAGCAGGGCGCCAAGGACTTTACGCTCGGCAGCGCATTGAAGACCTGGCAGTGGTGGGCGTTGTGGCTTTTGCTCTTCCTGAATACCTCAGCGGGTATCTCGATTATTTCGCAGGAAGCTCCACTATTTCAGGAGCTGGCAAAGATCACCGCGATAGTAGCTGCGGGTATGGTCGGTATTGTGAGCATCGGGAATGCGCTTGGGCGGGTATTCTGGGCTTGGGCTTCCGATCTGCTGGGGCGACGGACGACTTTTGCCGTGATGTTTATTGTGCAGGTTGGGCTGTTCTGGATTCTTCCAAGCCTTCATTCCGCGACCAGCGTGACCGTCCTCGTTTTCCTTATCCTGATGTGCTATGGCGGCGGGTTCGGCACGATGCCAGCATTTGCAGCGGATTATTTCGGATCGGCCAATGTGGGTTCGATTTACGGGCTCATGCTGACGGCCTGGGGATTTGCAAGCGCTTTCGGGCCTTTGCTGATCGCGCATATGCGCCAGGCCAGTGGTGCCTATGCGAGCGGGTTGCATATGATTGCGGTGGTGACGGCTGTCTCGGTCATATTGCCTTTGCTGGTGAGACCACCTGCCCGATCGCAATCATGACGTTGCATCTTGTATTATTGGCTTTGTTGGAAACGGCTTCTTTGCGGCATCAGTGTATAGCTATAGCCGGGTAAGACACCTTCCTCTCCGCAAGTCAATTTTGGGCATGGGAATCCAAACAAATGCAATTATGGGCACTGGATTCCCTTGGATTCCCACCAAAAAAGCCCTCAGATCATTAATCTGAGGGCTTTTTTTATACCGGAAACTCTAATTCATACTGGCAGAAAATGAGGGAAGCTTACATCGTAGCGGGAAGGCGAAAAATGGCCCATGCAATGCGAAACAATTGCTTTTGAACTTGTTCGTCAACGGTTATGATAGAAGCGTTCCTTAAAGGATGACCACTGCCACAATCCATCCGTTATCTTCACGGTAATGCATACCCCAGTTGACGGGCCGCCATTATTAGCTGCCCCCTGTGATGCGCCTCATGCGCGATCATGTAATGCGTGAAGTGAACCGCGCTCTGGGCAGATCCTAGTAAAGTATCCTCTTGGTGAATGCCGGTCTCCAACAATGTCAGCATTGTCCGAGAAGATAACCCTCGATCTTCTCCGCCCATATCGCTTTCGGTAAAATTTTTGCCAGGGAGATAGTGACGCGGTTATTAACCTGCCAGTTGATCAGAATGACATCGCTCAATGGACCTTCTGATCTCATTGTAAATGACTTTATGATCAAAATTACTGATTGTAGGAAAAATTATAAAGCGCGTGCAGAGACGCTATAAACGGTCATTCCCACCGACATCACAAAATACCGGAATGGCTGTCCCAAAACTGCCCCATGAAAACGTTAGTTTATATCTCTTAATTCATTTATGAGGTTAATCACCTGATTCTTAACTTCATATGGGCATCCCAAGTAATCAAATATTCCACCCAAATTTGTATTTTGTCCGCATACAACAAAAACACCAGAACCAACTCTACTTTTTATGGTTGAAGCTAACCACCCGACAAATCCACTGTTATCAGCCCCATCCTTAAAATGAAAGCTAAACACCTTGAATAGCTCTTTGTTCTTTTTTTCGTCAGAAGCCTCAACCAATTGGCTCCAAACTTCTTCATCTCTGACAGCGGCTAACGCATTACGATCGAATTTATATTTATCCAGTGGAAATTCTTCGAAAAAATAAGCTCCATCATAAATTTTAAAATTAGCTTGACGAATAACCTCTTTTAGTCTTTTTTCGGTTTGCTCCAATGTCTCCCGACTTACATACATAATCGATAAATTAAATTTCCTGAAAAATATTTACACCAAGTTCACCAGGTCTTGATTTCCATTCAAAATGCTCAACCAGTCTAATCTTCCCCGCCATATCAATTGATATTTCACAGGATGATAAACCATTGTCTAAAGTCCCGTCAGTTTGGAGTTGGCAATAACTGAATTTAAGAACATTGTTATTATTCTGTCCAACAAGAAATCCCTTTTTTATTTTCCCACCGACATATTCCCCATATACAATATTATCGTCTTGTGTAAAGGTGAAAATTGTGTCATTATTCACAACTCCATTCTTAGCTGTCTGAATAACAATCATTTTGACCTTGTCCAGATTTATCATTTATCTGAAATTATCACATTTGTCTGAAATTACCGGCGGTTGGTTGACACTATTTGTCTTCTGTGGCAATCGGCAAATCCCTTCTGGACCATTCACTCCAGGAACCGACGTACAGTTTTGGCCCTATAATATCAGCAATGGCCATGCCCAGCAATAATGGGATGAAGTTATATCATTTTGGCGAAAATTGGAATAAATGTGCATTCTCCCATCCAAAAGCAGCCTGGATAGTTTTATGAAAACGGAGAAAAGAGAACTGTTCAGGTACTAATAATCTTCTCCATACCAAAGGATCAGTGACATCTTTTAGTTGGATCTTGAACTGGAATACCATTCGATAAAATTAAGATTTTGAAAAAAAATATGATTCAAACAATCTAAGTTTATAATGTGTTATGTCAATTTCAAATTGATCACTTAAATAAATCATCCATACGTAAACTTTTTTGTACCAAACTGATTGAATATTCATTCCTCATTATTCCGAAAGTTGTGATCATGGTCAAAAAGATTGACTTAGTTGTTTTGGTCGCCGTCTGAAAAACTGCAATTTTGTCCTGCAACTCTGCATAATATTTTTTATCAATGGTAAGAGGCTTAATAGAAAATTTCATCTCACAAAGATTAATTACATCATCCCTTCTGTCTATTACCAAATCTATTTGCTTTTTGTTTCCCTCCCCGGTATTGACCCATGATGAACTCTGAGTTTGAATGCCACTTATGCCCAGGGCCTCTTTGATTTGTGGTAAATGCATCAGGCATACCTGTTCAAACGCATAACCACTCCAGGCCTTTTGTTGAGACGTGCCCAGCCCATTGATCCAACTATTCTCATTTAGCTTATGATTTCCGCGTATGAATTTGATATAGAACAACGAATAAAAATCACTTAACTGGTAAAGTCCGCTTTTTTCCTTTTTACCCAATGAAAGGTATTTCCGGATAAAGCCACTTTCTTCTAATTCTTTCAATATTCTTGTTGTACTTCCGGCATTGGGCAGTTTGGCTTCCTCAATTATTTCAGTCCGCGTAAGGCCTTTTGTTTTTTTACTTAAGGCTTCAATGATGGCAAGATGCTTTTCCGCTTTATTAAATAAAGAAGAATAGAGATCGTTGAATTCCTCCGCTAATATCCCATCCGGTTGAAAACATAGTCTATTGATATTCTGGGCGGCACTCATTTCCACATCTACATGATCCAGATAAAAAGGTATGCCCCCCATGACCATATACAGTTGGATAAGCTGGTACCTACTGAACTCCCCTTTCCGATGTTTGAAGAAAGCCTCGCATTCACTCAGGGTGAAAGGATCGAGTCGTATCCGATGAGTGACCCTGTTGTGCAACCCCCCTTTATTATGTATGAGCTTGTTAATCATCCAGGAAGCTGCTGAGCCACATACAATCAGTATAATGTCTTTCCTTGCGCTGGCAAATGAATTCCAGAAATGATCGAGGGCTGGAATAAATCCTGATTGTGCAGTATCTAACCAGGGAAGTTCATCCAGGAAAATTATTTTTTTGGAACTCTTTATTTTCGATATTAGTTCTTCCAGTTGCTCAAAAGCAGCAAACCAGTTATCCGGAGTAATATTGGCGCCATTGGGATAATATTTCCGCATGGCTCTTTGAAAATTAGACAGCTGCTGATGCAAGTTTATATTCGCTACACCGGTAAGATAAAAGGCAAAATCTTGTTGAAAGGCTTCTCTGATTAAAAAGGTTTTGCCGACTCTTCTTCTTCCATATACGGCTACGAATTCGGACTTGCCTGATGTTTTAATCTTCTCCAGGACACTCAGTTCTTTTTTTCTCCCTGTAATAGTTTCCATGCCGTCAATTTGGCTCTAAAGGTATAAAATTAATGACTTAAAGCCAAATTGGCAATCAAATTGGCTTTAAGTCTATTTATTGCTGGCATAAGAGCCAATTTGAATCAATTTATGTTTATCGCTAATAAAGTCTGTGTTTTTTATAAATCCGGAATGTGTCTTTGGCCAGGCCAGGTAAATGTGTGGTAAGACAAAAAAAAACTAATTATATCAGACTGTACTTACTCAAAAAGTCATTGATTCTGAAGGCTTTTTTGTTCGAAATTTCTTATTATTGTATTGAATCTTTGTTGAGATACAACTTCTACATCTCCATCAAATTCTTCCAAACAATTTTCAATGATTACATTAGACCTTACCTAACCGGTTAAGCATAATGCTGATCTTTTAATTAAGCTGGCTAATGGAAGGTATAGATCTATTATAAGACAAAGGTTTAATCCAGATAATCTTAGCAGTGCCTTAACATACGATATTGCACATTTTGAAATAATACTCTCGCCTCTTAATGATAACAATCCGGTAGTTGAAAGTGTAGAAAATATTTATTGGAATAATAGTTAAACCTGCCTCAACAAAAAGGGGATTGTCTTGCTCGTCTATGGCTATACACTTATACGACGAGTTTCGTAAAGCGTCAAATGTTGTAAATGGTATTTACGATCTCCGGCCAGGAAAAGCCGCCCCGCCGCTTCCTTGCCGGCGCCGATGCCATTGGCAGCGCAGAACAGGTAGTCGCAACGCTTCAGCAGCAAATCAACGCCTATCGTGAGTTGTCGACCTCCCTGGCATATGACAACGCTTAGGTGCCTGGCCTGAAAAGCCCGGAAGTACATCCAGTCAACGAAGCAGAGATTGCTTCACTCAAGCAGCCAAGCAGCATATGCTTGGCTCTCTTTTTGTATATTTATGGGATAATGATGATACGGTGAGGAGGCCTAGACCAAGCTTCCCGGATCCGTCAAAGTGCCTTATATAGGTAGGACCGTGGAGTACTTAATATCCTCAAGCACAAAGGAGCTTTGTATCTTTCCTACGTTAGGAATGGTGGCCAACTTCCTCGATGCAAACTCGTTGTATGAGTCAAGATCCTTCACCACAACCTTCAGGATAAAATCAAATACTCCACCAGTAAGGTAGCACTCGACAATTTCTTCAATGCTCCGCACGCTCTTATTGAACTGTGCTATATATTCGGCATTCTGAATATTTAGGGAGACTGCGCAGAAAACCAATAAAGGAAGTCCAATCTTCTTTCGATCCAGCAACGCCACGTAATGGCTGATATATCCGGCTTCTTCCAGTCGTGCGATCCGTTTATACACCGGGGCCTTCGTCATGTTCAGTACCTTACACAGGCGGACCATGTCGATTTTCGAATTGGCCTGTAGATGCCTCAGAATCCCTCGGTCGACTTTGTCCAAGTTGCCAGGGATAATATTTCTTTTTTCCTCCTTCATATTATATCCCTTTCGATACTTTTTATCCATACAACAACATATTCAATACAATTTATCCATTTTTTTAAATATAAAGATAAATAAAATCTAAAATTAGATATTTGCGGAATAAATTTACCACAATGGATCTGACAAACAAGAAATGTGTGCTGATCATCAATGAGGAACTGCCGGCTGGCATAATAGCGAATATTGCCAGCGTACTTTCGATAACGCTTGGCGACAAAATAAGAGGCCTCGTGGGTCCTGACGTTACGGACAGGCAGGGCTCTTTGCATCCTGGTCTCACCCAGTTGCCGATACCTGTGTTAGGTGCACCCGCCTCGGACATAAAGAGCCTTCGGGAAAGCTTTAAGACGAAGGAGGGTGATAGCAACTTTATCGCCGACTTTACGACGTTCGCCGGTATGGCCAAAACTTACGAGGAGTACAGCTCGGCGCTTGAGTCCGCCGACGCGCAGGAGATAAACTACTTGGGCATTGCCGTCCTTTCCGATAAAAAGACGCTAAATAGGCTTACCAAAGGACTAAGCTTGATCGGCGACTAACCTAAAAAAGAAAAAACAATAATAAGGTGAACACAGCAGAAATACAGGGCGACGAAAAGATGAAGGAGAGGATCCAACAGTGCAAATTCCTCCACCACTTGAATATCAAGCTTCACCAAGTGTGCGATGGTGTGGTAGAGGCAAGTGTGCCTCTCCAGCCATCCTATATGCAACACCAGCAGGCGGCGCATGGTGGGTTGATCACTACCCTTGCAGATAGCGCCGCCGGCTTTGCTGCTATTTCTATGACACCACATGACAGGGAAGTCGTCACCGTTGAGCTCAAAATATCATTCCTAAAAGCCGCTCGCGGGGCAAGTCTGGTCGCCAAGGGAAAGGTTATAAAGTCTGGACGTCAGTTTCATTTTTGTGAAGCGGAGGTGTGGTCAGACGCAATCTTGGTGGCCAAAGCATCCGCTACCATGGCTGTTGTGCAGATTGAACAGCCGTAAGCAACATCGCAGTATAAACTTCATCATTCTTTATCCCCCTGCCCGGTACCCATGCCGTTTACACCAGGTATTGACTTTTCCGGTATAGTTACAGCATTAGGCGCTAATGTGACTGATTTATCGGTTGGTGATAAAGTCTACGGTGCAACGCTAATAACTCTATGCGGGACTTATGCGGAATATGTCAATGTGCCTGCCGGGTTGGTTGCGCAAGCACCCCGAAATATACCGTTAGGAACAGCAGCCGCCGTACCACTGGCTGCTCTTACAGCATGGGGCGCATTAATCGCTCCGGAATATGCTGACATACAACCTGACGAAACCATTCTTATTCACGGCGCTGCTGGTGGAGTAGGTTGTTTCGCTGTACAACTGGCCAAATGGAGGAAAGCAAAGGTCATCGCGACAGCATCGTCATACAACGCAGAATTCCTGAAGGGCATCGGAGCCGATGAGGTTATTGACTATAAGACTGAACGATTCGAAGATGTGGTCAAAAATGTTGATGTCGTTGCCGATTTGGTAGGCGGGGACCTTATTGAGCGATCCTATCAGGTGATTAAACCTCAAGGGCGGCTCATGTCAGTGGTTGCCTTACCCGATCAAAAAATAGCAGAAACGCATCAGGTCCGGGCGACCTTTGTGCCAGGGTTTCGGAGCAAAAATGCGCTGAATAAAATTTCCGAGCTAATTGATACTGGTATCATAAAGGTAGTTATAAGCGAGGAATTGCCATTGGCGGATGCAGCGGTCAAATAAGAAAAAGCAGTAGTGGCGCTTAATTTCGATTCCGCCATATGTTGGATTTACGCGCCCAGATCGACTGGCAGCTTATAGATTCGCTTGCCCGTGGCCGCATAAATGGCATTACACAAAGCCGGGGTGAACGCCGGCACCGGTGGTTCTCCCACTCCGGTGGGCTTATCCTGACTGTCGATGATAGATACATGGATATTTTTGGGCGATTCGGGCATCCGGATGATCTTGTAGCTATCGAAGTTGTTTTGCTCGACCCGGCCGTTCTTTATGGTGATCTCGCTTTTTAAGGCGATGCTTGTCGAAAACTGCGCACCTCCTTCGAACTGTGACCGTATCCGGTCCATGTTAACAGCTGTACCGCAGTCCAGGGCATAGTACACATTGGGAATACTGATCTTATTACCTTCGACCTTTACTTCTACGATGCAGGCCACATACG
Source organism: Patescibacteria group bacterium (assembly GCA_036394315.1). GTDB lineage: Bacteria > Patescibacteriota > Doudnabacteria > UBA920 > O2-02-FULL-48-8 > DASWFI01. Next base: position 16,178 of record DASWFI010000083.1, on the reverse strand, counting down.
TTAAAAAACTTTTATGTGCGGCAAAGCCCATCGCCGAACCTTGGGGGAGCTTTTTTCCCCAGCCGGCATCCTTGGCCACCCTTTCTATCACTTTCTTCATTCTTCCGGTCTCCCATGGGTACTTGGCAATGTCTTCATTATAATTGGGATAAGCACCCTTTGGGATCTCGGAATTAAAGGTGATCGACCTGTCCGCTCCCAATAGGTCAAGCGAATTGGCGATAGGGTCCATTTTCCTGGCCTCGGCGATCTCGTCCACCATGGTGCCCACGGCAAAGGCCTGAGGAATATTACGCACCGAGCGGAGCCAGCCCACCCGGATATGCGATGTGGCGTCATGTGTCTCCACTTTTATTGCCGGAACATCATAGGGAAAGTCCAAAGCGCCCTGACCCAACTCCCCATCGGAGGGCTGCACGACGGACGCGTCAAAGGTGGCGCCGATGGACGGATAGGCAAGATGGTGGTTCCAGCCGCTGAGCTTGTTGTTGGTATCGATGGTGGCCACTATCCGTTGAACGCTTAACGCATGGTAGAAGTCGTGGTGGATGTCATCTTCCCTGGTCCATTGGACCTTTACCGGAAATCCGCATTCCTTTGCCAGCAGCGCCGCCTCCACGATGAAATCAGGTTTTGACTTCCTGCCAAACGCACCCCCAAGGAGCGTTACGTTTACTTTCACATGCTCCGCAGTCAGGCCGAGCGCCTCGGCGACAGAGTCGCGTGCGCCCTGTGGATTTTGGGTACATGCCCAAATTTCGCAATTGCCGTCCTTTACAACAGCCAGCGCGTTGGGGGGCTCGATCGTCCCATGTGCCATATAAGGCGCAATGTAGGTATGCTCGATAACCTTTTTTGCATTTTTCTTCGCCATGCCGAAGTCCCCCCGGACTCTTCTTACCGTTCCATCCTTCACTATCTCCTTTTTCAGTTCCTCTATGTGTGCGGCCGAATCGTATCCGGCGTTGGGACCCAGGTCCCATTCCACCTCCAGCAGATCCCGCGCTTTGATGGCGGCCCAGGTATTGTCGGCCACCACGGCGACGCCGCTCAATGGTTTATGTATCGTCGGAGGTATGCCACCTCCCTTGATGACAATTACTTTGAGGACCCCGGTCACTGCCAGGGCCTTATCCGCTTTATAGGATTTTACGTTCCCTCCGACGACAGGGCAGCGTTTTATCGCGGCGTATTTCATATTGTCTACCGCCGCATCGATGCCGAAGACGGCCTTCCCGATGACTATATCATGCAGATCGATAATGGGTGTTGCACGTCCGATCATCTTAAACTGTCCGGGGTCTTTAAGCTTCAACTGATCCAGAGGGGGTATCGCCACTTTGCCGGCCGCCTCGACGAGGTCGCCAAAAGCAGCGGTCTTCCCCGAAGCCTTATGGACCACCTGGCCGTTATCCGTGTCGCATTCTGCCGCCGCAACGTTCCATTTCTGTGCCGCAGCCTGTATCAGCATGAATTTGGCCGTTGCACCCGCCTGGCGCATTGGCAGATAGAACATCCGGATGGAAAAGGAGCCATCTGTATTCTGGTTGCCGTATTTTTTTTCATCTCCTTCGGCCTGGACAATACGGACTCTGCTCCAGTCCGCCCCAAGCTCGTCGGCGACGACAAGCGGCAGGGATGTCCGGATGCCCGTTCCCATTTCAGAACGGTGCGCGACGATAATGACTTCTCCATCCGGGTGGATGGTTAAATACACGCTGGGTGCCAGCGATGCGACCTTTTTCCCTTTCTCATTGCAGCTAAAGAAGCTTACTCCCAGCACAAATCCCCCCGCGGCCAGGCCTCCTATTCTTAGGAAGTCCCTTCTGCTCGCCATGAATATCTCAGATCGGACATTCCCTGACTTTTTCTGAAATGGTGGTACTATTTTCATGTGTCTCCATCTATTTAATGGTGATGATCTATTTGCTTTGCCGGACAGGATTCCCTATCCGATGACGGTCCGTCCGCTTACACTTTGGATCGCCTGCAATATCCTGTTATAGGTTCCGCATCTGCAAAGATTTCCTTGCATAGCTTGCTCGATTTCCTCCTCGGAAGGTTTGGCATTTCTTTTTAACAAAGCAGCGGCGTTCATGATCTGGCCGGTCTGGCAATACCCGCATTGCGGAACGATGAATTTTTCCCAAGCCTGCTGCAGGGGATGATCGCCTTTTTCCGATAAGCCTTCGATTGTAGTGATCTTGTTTTGACCAATCGTGGAAACCGGAATGCTGCAGGATCGTACCGCCGTATCGTTCAAATGGACGGTACAGGCCCCGCAAAGAGCCCTGCCACAACCGAATTTCGTTCCTTTCATTCCCAGAATATCCCTCAAAACCCATAAGAGGGGCATATCTTCGAGCACATCTACTTCATGTGTCTTACCATTCACCTGGATTGAATACTTTGGCATAAGCTTAATTGTTTTATTACTGCCTGGAATGAGAAAGTGGATAAAGTTAAGGCGGCTCCCGGCCATAGCCAATTAAAGGGATACTGAAAAAAAAGTTAGTTCGGGCCTTCTCTTTGTGTTTTCAAAACCATTGTCAGCCAATAATTTTTTAACATCTAATAAATCAACGGGTACGTCAGAAGTGATAAATGGTTGTTTCTAAACAGCCTGGGAAGAATTATTTTTTTCTGTAAATCCTAAGAAGTATAAGCAGTTTCTAAAGCTTGCGCATAAGATATTTCTGGTTGCCGTGCAATTATCTTACTCCCCTCAAAGGTAATTCCTCTAATGATATTTTCAAGGTTTTTTCTGCTCTTTGCTATATGGGCGCGACCAATACGGTGAACAAGAAAAACCATCAAATCGCAACCCGTTGAAATAAAAACAATTAGGACCTCATTTCGGAGCGTTAGTCCCATTTACCGATCATCCCAACGTCTTCCTCCCGCTGCGGCCGCTAAACCAGGCCGGAACCATTTTTAAATGGCTCTTTCCATGTCCATTCATTAACGAACATTAACAGTTTCCTCCGCTCCTCCCTATTAACAACGGGGCGTTGCCGGACTGCGATAGCTTTGCTGTTTAAACAAGAAAAATATGAAAAAGACATTCCTCGGCGCTGCGCTTCTTCTGCTGATCAGTGCTGCCCACGTCTCCGCCGCCGGCCGCGATCGGCAAACCGGTCAACCCCACGCCGTGCACAATATCCTTTCCGGCCAATTGCCCGTGGCCCTGCTGGCGGATATCAAAAAAGATTACAAGGACTACTGGATCACCGAACTATCGGAAGAAGGGAAAGTGAAGCATCCTGACTATTCCATTACCCTGGAGAACGCCGATCAGATCGTCGAGTTGCGTTCCAGCGATTCGGAAAGCTGGATAGTAACGAGTACCAGCGTCAAAGCGGACTAGAGGGCGAAAAGGGAAACCTGCCAACGGCAGCGGCTGCAATTGGGGTGGTAGTTATGCACTATAGCGCTTCTGTCTCTACAACACTAAGGTTATCAGCCTTTAATATTGCCCCCTGCCGTTCCAGTTCATTTTGGATATCAGGTATTTTTCCTTTACCCTTTGATCTCATTGCAGCTGCGACGCCGGCGGCCTGACCCGTTGCAAAGCTGGTACCCATGACGCGCATAGACCCGCCACCGCCGCCGTCTCCATCAACCAATCGCCCGGCCGCATAAAGATTATTTGTATCTATGCTTTCCAGGGCTCTGAGTGGAATATCAAATGTAAGATCATCTTTGATGGTTTTCCAGATGCGCGGTTTGTTTGAACCCGGGTGATATTCTATTGGCCAGGCGCCAAGTGCAATAACGTCATTGTGCCGTGTGCCGGTAATTACGTCATGTTCAGTAACCTGGTAACGTCCGTTAATATGCCGTGACTCCCGTGTACCGAATTTTGGCCCGGTTGAAACAATATAAGCCTTTTCATGCCCTGGTATAGTTCGTATCGCCTGTAAATATGCCCAGGCTTTTTTCCGGCCATCTAGTTCAGCTTTTGTTATGCTTGCACTATCAAGTGCACTGTACTCGGCATTAATGATGTAGGTTAAAAGGTCTCCTGAGACCGGCATAGGAACTATTAATCCGTTCACTTTTGTTAAAATAGTATTCCCGGATTGTTTGGCTTGTTGGATTGCTTCAGCCCAACGTTTGGCTGAAATATCAGAGCCCGGCTTAATTCCGCCAAAGCGAACAGCAAGTTACCTTCCTGGACCTTACCATGATTACCATAACGAATGGACGCACCCCCGAATGCCGCCAGATCCCCTTCTCCGCTTGCATCAACAAAAAACCGGCCTTCAACCTTATGTGGACCATTGTCGTCAAATAATGTCACACTTTGAATATTGTTTTCTAAACGGGATGCGCTTATTAACATAGTGTGCAATAAAAGATCCAGCCCTTCAACCTGTATAACATTATCCAATGCCACCTTTGTCGCCTCAGGGTCAATCAAAGCTATAACAGTATTGCTCGGCTCACCAAGCCTTACCGGGGTTCTAATGCCCCCCATATTTCTTAAATTAGCTAAGACTTTTTCGGCAACACCACCAATCGCTTGCCTGGATGGTGTGGACTGGGTATAAAGGCCGCAGTAAGTTAAGACATTCTTCTGGGTTGCCGCTCCGCCCAGAGAAGGGCCACTTTCAACCAGCAACGTTTTTGCGCCTGCCTGCGCAGCACCGATCCCGGCGCCAATTCCAGCTGCACCGCCGCCAACGACAATCACATCATATTTATCAGTTATTTTCATTTCGACAATTTTGAAGGTTTTCAATAATTTATTCTGTTTACATTTAAGCTGTTTTATTTTCAGGTATGGCTACAATCAGAGTTGGAAAAGCATCAAGAGGGGGGATTTTGTAAATGCATGACGGTACGTTTGAAATAAGGGTATGGCGCAATGAACAGGATCACCCCCAGGATCAGCCAACTCATCATCTCGTAATAATCGATCATGTACCTCAATTGCACTTGAACGTTGACGGAACTTTTCAGCAGGCTCGTAGCCACGATGGCAGCCTGATCAGTTACCATCCCTTTGACGATGAGGGCCTGTCTGTACGCCAGTGTTCGCTGTAACATACCGGGATCAAGGGCAGTCAATGATTGGAGAAAGCGGTCATAGTGTTGAGAAAGCCTGAAAAGTGAAAAGTAGTTGATCAGTGCAAAGCTGGTGCAGAAGCCGAGAAACCGGAAAAATATTCCTGTGGCGGAGGCCGTACCTCCCAGACTAGCGGGTACGGAGGATACCATAAAAACAACTATGGGGGCCATCAGCAATCCAATGCCTAATCCCTGGGCGATCAGGGGAAGGATATATACGGAGACATTGGCCTGCGAGGTAAACAACAGGCGCATCCAGATATGAAAAATGAGCAGGATGGTAAGACCTGCCATCCATACTAACCTGGTTGGCCCTTTCACAAGGATAAGCCTGGAAGATACCACGGCGCCACCTATAATGCCGAGTATATTGGCCAGTAATAGATAAGCAATATGAATGGGATCCAGCTTTAATACGATGGCAAAGTAGGTGGTGGTTATGTTCAGTGCTCCCCGGCACAAGTAAAGGATAAATAGGTAGAAAGTTCCTAACCGGAAGTTACGATATTTGAATACCCGTAAGGATAAGTAGGGCCTCCTGAGGTTTATCTGCCTGAGCACATGCAAGGTGAATAAGGCCAGAGCCGCCAGACAGGATAGGAGGATACGTTTGTCCTGCAGCCAGTAACGGGACTGGCCGTATACCAATACATAGCCTAAAATGCATAAGAGCAGGCCATAGATCACAAAGCTGGGCCAGTCAACCTGGTACAAGGGTATTTTTCTGTTCAGCCTTATATTCCGCATCATTGTGAACAGCAAAAGAGTGCCTGGGGGGAACATAAAAATAAGCCATTTGTAGAGCGCATTATAATCAAAAGCATCAGTGATCGGCGCGGTGACGAGGCTGGTAAAAGGGGTGGCGCAAAGCAGGACGCCATAAAAAACTGAGTATCCGATCTCGCGTGAGCGTTCGCTGTCAAGCCTGTTAAATATAAGGGTCATGCAAATACTGACCGAGGCGCTGAGGGCCAGGCCCTGCAAAAAACGACAAATAAACAGCAAGGGCAGGTTATGGATGAAGTAACATAAATACGAGGTTGCAATTTGTAGGATAGTACCCCACAGGAGATAATGTCTTGACGCTATAAAGTTTGAAAAGCGCTTTTCCAGGGCAAAAAAGCTTGCCACAGCCGCGTATAATATGACCATAGAATACTGCACGTCCGCAGGTTCGATCCCATAGTAGCCTGCGGCTGCGCCCACGTTGATGATGGACAATCCAAATAAGCCGAACGACGGTAACAGCACCATAAGGATGGCGACCTTGATAAGCCATTCGGGCACCCAGGATTTGAATAAAAGTTGTCTTTGGGTCATATTATGGTTGTTTCCGGATCATTACATTTGCGTTCATACCGGCACTGAGATTATCGATCAGAATTACAGTGTCAATCAGACGTATGCGCACCGGTATACGTTGCACGATTTTGACAAAATTGCCGGTTGAATTATCTGGAGGCAATATCGAGAAGCTGGACCCGGTAGCGGGGGAAAGGGAGACGATACGGCCGTTGAATTTTTGCCCCGGGTAGGCATCAGCTTCTATCTCAGCCAGGTCCCCCACATGCATGTGCCTTATCTGCGTCTCTTTGAAATTGGCGACTACCCATTTTCCGGATTGCCGGTCGACAATAAAGGCGAGTGTTTGACCGGCCTGTATCAGTTGGCCTTCCTGTATGGTGCGGCGTCCCATTCTACCGATATAGGGCGCCCGGATGATAGTATAACCTACATCCAACTTGTTCCTGTTCAGCATGGCTTCCCTTCTTTTGATCTCAGCGTCCAGGACGGCTTTCTGCACCCTGGAATCGTTCACTTTGGACAGGGAAGCCTGGTAGGTATCTAAGGCGGATTGATAATCAGAACGGGCGACTTCCAAAGACGTCTGTACATTTTCGAGCTGTTGTTTGGTAGCGGATTCCACGTCATAGAGTTGCTTGTAACGGGCGTACTCCTGCTCCTTTTCCCAGAGGCGGGCCTTAGCAGCCCCGATCTGTGTCTGGTTGACCTCAGAAAACCTGGCTGAGGTTGCCACATTGCTGTTCAGGGCCAGCGCCTGGGCGTGGGCGTTTTGCAAAGCGGCTTCGGCTTCCTGCTGCTGCAAGGCATACTCGCTGTTGTCGATGACCAGAAGGGTATCGCCCTTTTTTACGGCCTGGTTTTCTTCAAAACGGATTTCCCGGATATAGCCAGCCACCCTGGCGGTCACGGGATTAATATATTCCTGTACCTGGGCATCGTTTGTTTCCTCGTATGCATAATACCTCATTAAGGAAATGATTCCCCAAGTGAGGAGGGCCAAAAGGATCGCACCTGCCATCCAGGCCGTTATCCGGGTAATTAGTTTATCGGCAGTGGTATATTTGTTGGCTGTGCTCATACATTAAAAATTTGCTGTAGCATTTAGTAATTGGTAGCATTGCATTTGGGCCTCTATCTGTGCGGAGATCCTACATAAGGAAATGATTCCCCAAATGAGGAGGGCCAAAAGGATCGCACCTGCCATCCAGGCCGTTATCCGGGTAATTAGTTTATCGGTAGTGGTATGTTTGTTGGCTGTGCTCATACATTAAAAATTTGCTGTAGCATTTAGTAATTGGTAGTATTGCATTTGGGCCGCTATCTGTGCGGAGACCAGATCAAAACGAGCTTGCAGGAGTTCGGTATTAGCTTCCAGCAGATCCGTTATCAGGGAAAGCTGATTAAAATAAGTATTGTTGACGATCCTGGAGTTTTCTACGGCCCGGGTAATATTAGTTTTCGCCACGGAAATACGGTTAACGGCTTCCTGGTACCGCAGATAAGCCTCCGTTACCTGCTGCCTTATGCCGTCCCGGGTATTTTCCTGTTCCAGCTCCTGTTGTTTGAGCTGCCATTCGGACGCCTTGACTTTATGGCGGTTCTGGTAAAACGCGGATATCGGGAAAGAAGCGCTTATGCCAGCCATACCCAGGCCAAATAAATTACCGCTGTAGGGATAAAGAAGGGTCTGGGGATAGGTATAAGCATAAGTGCCGAATAAGCCTATTTTAGGAGATAGATTGGCCTTGACTGCCTGTAGCTGTAATCGCTTTAATTCGGTTTCGCGGGCGGAAATTTTGTTTTGATAGGCATGGTGAAGAGCATCCTCAAGATATTCGGAGGAAGGTTTTAATAATGATGTATCGGCATCAGTGGTCATCTCCGGATATATAAGGAGGCTATCGGGCTGCCCCATGAGGATGTTTAATTTTTGGCTGGCAATAGCAATATCATTTTCAATTTGTGTCAAAGAAAGTTTTTGATTGGACAATTGCAGCTCGGCCCGCAAAACGTCGCTTTTTAAAACCACCCCATTTTTTTGCAGTTGCCGGATATGGGCAAGCTGTTTTTCTTTATCGTCGATATCGCTGAATAGGAGTTGTTTGAATATCAGGCTCCGGTGCAGGCCCAGAAAAAGAGCGGAGGCGCGGAGTTTAATTTCCGAGATCGTTAAATTCTTTTCTTCTTCGTCGATTTGGCGGATGGTTTGCCGTTCCTTTATTTTTATATTTGTCTTACCCCCATTATAAAGATTGAAGTAGGCATCTCCTCCAAAGCGGTAATAGGTATGAAATGCCGGTAATTGAGTTGGCGTTTCCAACAATCCGTTTTCGTATACAGGTATATTACTAGCATAGGCATATGCTCCTTCCACGTTGATCTCGGGTAAGCGATCGGCTCTTGCATCTTTGATATCTTCTTCACTGCCTTGCACTTTAAGCGCTTGCATGCGGATACTCTTATTGTAAATCGTTGCCTTTTCCCAGACTTCCTGCATGGTTAAGGAAAAGATATTCCCGGCGGGCGCCGGCTGCTGCGCTGACAGGACTTTCGAAAATGATACAAGGAGCGAAAGGAGATATGCTATTTTATGTAAGCTGCGTCTCATTTTGGATCTCAGTTGAGATATTTTGTGGGCAGAAAATTGGGGGGGTAGACAGAATAATAGTTTTCGTTAGCTTCTGGTGATTCACCCAGTTCCAGTTCAAGAAATGTTTCAGCATCCCTGATCTGCCAAAGAGGAAGATGTTTGCCATTTGGCGTTTTTTGCAAGATCTCCGGAAGCATTTCTTGTAGCATTCCTTTCCAGCAGGCATCTTCCAATTGTTCTTTTTGGGTGAGGTTTGCGGGTGAAGCGGCATCCCTATTTTGGTATTCTTGCCCGTGGGCGAAACTGGTGGCGGTCAATAACAATATTTCCTGTTGCATGATTGGGATTTTTAGATGGATGGTTGTTTGTGTTGTTTGCATTACAAAGGTATATTCGTGGATAAGCCCTCCCCAATGACATTCGTTAGGAAATTTCCTTGATAAATGGTAACGATTTTATGTATTCCGATGTTAAGCGGAATCGCCATAGCTGGAGTGGCGGTCGGGGAAGAAATAAGGGAAGTACTGGAATAGGAATGGAGATGAAACGGGTGCTGCCAAGCAGCCGGCAGCGATCGAATAATAGGCTTATACGCTTGAGTTTTTTCCAGGGATCTGCTGGGTCAATTGATTTCTTATCCTGCTTAACGATTCGGGAGTAACTCCTAAGAAGCCGGCTATTAAATGTAAAGGGACTCTCGTGAGAATGACTGGATATTCCTTTAATAAATAATTATATTTTTCTTCTGCAGAAAGCCCTAAAATGCTTTCAATCCTTTTTTGGAGGAAAATGAATGCATGCTGAAATCTAATTCTTGCATAGGTTTCGAAAGCCGGAACCTTCTTAAATAGAATTTGCTCATTGTCTTTATGTAATTGTAGCAATTGGCATTCTTCCAATACTTCAATATTCAATTTGGAAGGTTCTTTGGTCAATAAACTATATGGGTCGCCTATCCACCAACCTTCAAAGGCGAATTGGATTATATGTTGAGTCCCTTTTTCATCCGTGGAGTAAGAATATAATGCACCCTTTTCAACGAAGGTAATTCGATTGCAAACGTCCCCGGCTTGAAGCAGAAATTGCCTCTTCTTTAGCTTCCTTGGAATGAAATAGGTTTTAATAATATCTTGTTCATCCCGTGTAAGCGAGACCTCTTCAAGCAATGTTTCAAATAAAATTTCATACATGACAGCTGCAATATAGGATTCGAAAGAGCTCAGTACTACAAATATAATATTAAATAGAATGTGATGTATTGATAACCTATTATGTCTTTAAATGGTTGATGATCATAGTTTCAGGAGGAGCTTACACATGGTTTGTACTTCTTAAACCGCTTTGATTTTGCAACGTTTTTGTTTGATCCTGTAAACTTTCATAAAATTAAATAGTGAATCTTTGCGCGTCTTGTGAATAAATAGAATGTTGAAATAAAAGAGACAACCGATGAAGAACCTCCCGCGTTTCATTTTACTTGACGATGACTTGCTTGCCCTGACACTTGCAAGAAAGATCATCCGGAATTATAGCCGGCGTGCCGAGATCATCACATTCTCTGCTGCCAAAGAAGCGATAGCATATATAGAGGCTAACGATATTATGGGTAAACATGCGGATACAGTTTTCCTGACAGACTTGCATATGCCTGAAATAGAGGGCTTCGCATTGCTGAACCAAATGGAAAACACGTTCAAAGCGTTGAGAAAGCGGCTGCACATCTTTGTATTGTCGGCTGGCGCCAGTCCCGACGAGATCCGGAAGGTGTTGTCCTATGGCTGCGTTACAGGGTTTTACAGCAAGCCGCTTTCCATCGATTATATAAAGGAAATAATAGACTGCCTCCAATATCCGCTATAGTCAACATACGCCATAGTGCTTTCCCGTCGTCACCCCTAGCCTGTTTTGATATCCAGTATCCTAGAGGGGTTCAGGAATGAGCCCCTCTTTATGGACAGCAAACGTTTCGGCGACCGATTTTGCCTCTTCACCGACTTGTCAAATTGTCTGATTGGTGGCAAAGTTAGCTTCGTAAAAAGCCAGAATAATGAAGTATTCCGAGAATGCCATAATCATTGAGGAATATCGCAATGCCTTTCGCAAATATGCGAATAAAGGCATTATCGATATGGATGCCTATCTGAAACATACATTCAGCTTTCATATTCACCGGCTTGAAGAAGTTGTCTCCGCTTGGGAAGGCATCGTTCCGGCAAATCGCCAATCGCAATTTATTATAGCGCTTATAAAAAAAGGAACAGGGCAGAAGACTATCGGGCACTTCAGCTTTCCTATCCAAAAGAATACCCTTTTGGTCGTTCCGCAAAGAGTACCTCATTCAGGCAAATATTTCTCACTTGATTGCTCGGGGTTTATGCTTTCCTTTGACATGGGGTTCTTTTTCGAGCATTTTTTCCCCAAAAACCTTATCGCCAATAAAAGGATTTTTAAAAAATCCGTTAAACCATTCATGATTTTGACATATGAGCAGACAGAAGATCTGTCGGCTATATTCGAATATCTTCTCGAAGAATATAACCAGCAATTGACCAATAAGGATGAAATGATTGCTGTTAAGGTCCTTGAATTACTGATTCAATGTGATCGCTATTTTTCCGGAACAGCGTCCTATCGAAATTTAGATAGTTATTGCGAGGTGATTGAATCCTTCAATGAATTGATCCAGGATCATTTTTCAACGGAAAGATCCGTTCAATTTTACGCTAATTCCCTCCATATTCATCCTAATTACCTGAATTTCCTGACGAAGAAATATACGGGCATGACAGCTAAGCAAACGATTGTCGATCATATTTTCCTGGAAGCAAAGGGGCTTCTGGGCTCGCCTTCGCTCACCGTAAAAGAAATTTCCTTTAATTTGGGGTTCACCACGCCCGGTTGTTTTTCCTCTTTTTTCAAGAAAATGTCGAATATGTCCCCGTCAAAATTCCGGAAGGAAATTCTTTGAATTTGTTAAAGATCAACTTTAAATGTAGGGTATTAAAAACTTGAAATATATTTGGGCTCGGAATTAATGGGATACTAAGATGAAATCTACCATTTTACAATTATGAACATCCTTGTCATTGAAGATGAAACAAGAGTAGCAGAATTGATAAAGAGAGGCCTGGAAGAACAGGGATACCAGGTTACTCTTGCCTATGATGGTGAAATGGGCAAAAAACTGGTATTATCCAAAGAATATAACCTGATTATAACGGATATCGTTTTACCGAAAATCAATGGTCTTGACTTGTGTAAGGATATAAGGGCCGCTAAGCCCGATTCATTGATCCTTATGCTGACTGCATTAGGCACTACGGATGACAAAGTAGAAGGCTTTGATGCCGGGGCAGACGATTACCTGGTAAAGCCATTCGATCTGCGGGAACTCCATGCCCGGGTCAGGGCCTTGCTGAAGAGAAACCCTGTAAATACCGGTAAACACGAGAATTCTTTTATACGCCTTGCAGATCTTGAAATGAACCTAAGGACCAAGTCAGTGTCCCGGGGCGGCAGGGTTATCGATCTTACCCCTAAAGAATTTAATTTACTGGAATACATGATGCAAAACCCGGAACGGGTTCTGTCAAGGGGGGAAATCGCGGAAAAGGTCTGGAATACTCATTTTGATACAGGCACCAATTTTGTAGATGTGTATATCAACTACCTGCGGAAAAAAATCGATAAGGATTTTCCTGTTAAACTTATTCATACCAAAAGCGGTATGGGGTTCATTTTTATGAAGGAATAACTAAAATATGAAGATCAGGAATAAACTTACGCTGCTGTTTACCATCATCTTCGCGGCATTACTGCTCGTTTTCTCTTTTTTAATTTATTTGTCCTCTGCATCGAACAGGAAGGAGCAATACTACAAACGACTGCATCAGCAAGCCACCACAAAAGCGAATCTATTGTTCGATGCAAAAGTGACCCCGAGCGTACTGCAGCTCATCTATAAAAATTCTCCCAATAGCTTGTTCCAGGAAGAGGTGGCTGTTTACGACACCTCCTTTCATCTTTTATACCATGATGCTGTCGATATTGATAAGGTTAAGGAAACCAGGGCGATGATCGATGAAATTGTCGCTAAAAAAGAAATTGAGTTTGATCAAGGCGATTTACAGGTAGTAGGTTTGTTCTATCAGCACAACAATCAAAGTTATGTGATCACCGCGGCAGCACAGGATGATTATGGCCTGACCAAATTGAAAGATCTGAAGTATACACTTATTATTACGTTTTTTGCCGTTATTATCTTAACATGGATTGCCGGCCTGTTTTTTTCGCGCAAGGCGCTGCAGCCTGTAACGGAAATGGTAGACAAGGTGGAAGAAATTACAGCCACCAACCTGGACTCCAGGGTACCTGTTCAAAATGCAAAAGACGAAATCGGGGAACTGGCCACGACTTTTAATCTCATGCTTGACCGGCTGGAAAATTCGTTTGACGCGCAGAAACAGTTTGTGAGCAATGTATCACATGAACTACGAACCCCGCTGTCTTCCATGGTTACCGAAGTGGAGCTGGCATTACTAAAAGATCGCAATACAGAGGAATATAAAAGAGTCCTTCGGTTGAATTTAAATGACACGAAAAAACTCGTTAAACTCTCGAACGACTTACTGGACCTGGCTAAAGCAAGTTATGATCAATCTGCCATCGGCAGGAAGGAATTGCGTCTGGATGAATTGCTATTAGATGCAATGGAGAGCGTTCTTAAATCCAATCCGGACTATAAGGTCAATATCATTTTTGAGCAGGAAATAGAAAATGACGATTTCATCTCCGTTAATGGCAATGAATATTTGTTGAAAATCGCTTTTATCAACCTGATGGAGAACAGCTGTAAGTTTTCTGATGATCACCGGAGCAATGTCTATATCACCTATTTTAAAGAAAAAACAATTTTGCGTTTCGATGATACGGGCGTAGGAATATCGGAGGAAGACTTACCCCTGATCTTTAATTCGTTCTATCGTGGAAGCAACAAACAGTTTGCTGATGGAAACGGTATTGGGTTATCATTGACCCAAAAAATAATTTTTCTTCACAAAGGCCGGATAAATGTAACATCCAGGAAAGGAGAAGGCACGAGCTTTTCGGTGGAAATTCCGAACATCCTGTAAGGTCACCGGAGATCTGGCTTATTATAGCTCCGCTTTTAACAGAAATCTTTTCTTGTATTCTTTCGGACTTACGCCAACATGTTTTTTGAAATGCCTGTAGTAGTTTGATAAGTTGTCAAACCCGCAGGAGTAACAAATTTCTGAGATATTGTAATTATCCTCCATTAATAGCCTGCAGGCGTGACCGATTCGTATTTCCGTTACGTAATGCGAAAATGTTTTTCTTGTATGATACTTAAAGTAGCGCGAGAATGAAGCTATGCTCATATTTAATTTAGAAGCGATTTCTTCCATATAGATTTCATTGGTGTAATGATTCATTATGAATTGCAATACAGTATTGATCCTATCCGTGTCATAGCTATTGTTGGCCGTAAAACCACTGGACAAAATATATTTCAAATCACTGCTGGCTGCCAGGTAACTTAAAATGTCCAGTAAGCTCAGTAAGCGCCTGGTCGGAGGCGCATGCTGCATATCAATCAATTTTTCCCTGATGTATTGATTTACTTCCCCTTTAATATCAATCCCCAAAGATGATTTATCCAACAACCTGCGAACCAATTTCATTTCTGGTAAATCAAAAAAAGATTTGCCCAGGAAGTCATCAGTAAAATGGATAAAAATTGATTTTGCAACCAAGCCTTTATTCTCATAATACTGTTCATTATTCCTGTACATGTGTGGAACATTAGGACCTATTAAAACAAGATTGCCATTTCTAAAGTTTGTTACATGATCGCCAATGAACCTGGTTCCTTCTGAGTTTTCTATCAAAACAAGCTCATACTCTTTGTGAAAATGCCAGGGCTTATCGAAATAATTACATTCCCAGCACATAAATAAAAAAGATGAGTCCGTTGATAAAGGAAGCTTATGAAATTGGGGTCGCATACCTGGTTGAGTAAAATAAGGCTATTGCTTTTAATGAATTATTTACGTTAAAAAAATAAACAAGTGCTAATTTATGTTAAAAAAGTATACTTATTGGTTGAAATATTGAATATTTACGATTTATCAAAACATTAGTTTTGGCTGCCATTGTTTCAAAATTTCAAACTAAAGATTGCTTTAATATGAGAAAAAAATACCTGCTTAGGGTTTACGGGCTTATACTTTTTGTTCTCCTCTCCCTTTTTGTTCCCGGCAAACTATCCGCACAAAATGTCAAAGAAATCAAAGGCGGTTTCTGTGAACGCTCAGGCCTTAAAAAAATATTTGGTTGAGGTTGAAATAAAAATAAACGGGAAGCAGCTTTATTATACACCTGACTTATGAAAATCGTTTTTTAGAGATAAACCTTATTGAAGTATTACTCCATACTAATAAATATTATGCAATATGAATGAAAGATTCAGTAACAAAATAGCAATTATTACCGGTGGTGCAGAGGGCATAGGGAAGGCTGTCGCTTTCCGGTTGGGCAAAGAAGGGGCAAGGGTAGCACTGTTCGATCTTAATCGATCCTTGCTACAGAAAACCGTTGAAGAATTTGAGAAGAATGATATAAAAGCAAAGGGATTTCCGACAGATATCAGTAACGAAGCGCAGGTGGCTGATGCTATTTCCCAGGTTGAAAAGGAGTGGGGGAGTATAGACATATTGATCAATTCAGCAGGCATCGTAGGGCCGACAAGCACCAAGATAACCGATTATTCAACGGCTGAGTTTGACAAGCTTTATGAGGTGAACCTGAAAGGCGCCTTCCTGGTAACAAAATACACATTGAAAATAATGGAAAAGTCCGGCAAAGGCCGTTTGTTGCTTATTTCATCTATCTCAGGCAAAGAAGGTAATCCGGGAATGGTAGGCTATTCAGCTACCAAAGCCGGCGTGATTGGATTGGTGAAAGGAGTGGCAAAGGAATTTGCCGATACTAAGATCACCATAAATGGCCTGGCGCCGGCCCTGATTAAAACAGCTATGAATGAAAATACTTCCGCTGAACAATTGGCCTACATGACGGCGAAAATACCCATGAAGCGATTGGGCACTGTGGAAGAAGTTGCTGCCATGTGCTGTTTTATCGTTTCTGATGAGAACAGCTTCTCTACCGGGTTTATATACGATATTTCAGG
>DASWFI010000082.1:0-6343 GCA_036394315.1 Patescibacteria group bacterium | reverse complement strand
CAATTTTTATTCAATTGTTTATTCGTAGCTAGCATTGGGCTTATTTGGAAAAATCTACAAAAAGACTTCCCCTCTCTGCATGAAATAATGCACTCATTGCCTTGGTTTCTAAAAAAAGCCTTACACTGCAGTTTTTGCTTTACTTACTGGTTCAGTTTAGGGTTGGTATTGTTTCAAAATCCTTCAATCTTGCCAAAAAAATTCCCGTCGTTTTTGTTTGCGTGGCTGACACTCAGCTTTGGCAGTTATTGTTTTTATATGATTGCTAGAATTCTTTATTTCACAATGGAATACCTTTACGAAAAAACCAACCATACCAAATAAATTTATTTCACAGGATTAGTTTGTTCGCGACTGCCTTTGAGTTTGGTTATCGTACACTTTCCTCTCCACAGCCCCAGTTTATTTTCTCTGGCCTGTGTTTCTGCAGATTGAAAAATTGTGGATTTGGAAACACCCGGCGGATAATGGTGAGCAAAAGCATAATCTTGTTTCATCAATTCTTCATTTACAAAAGTTCCGTCTTCCAAATACACAAAGCCGAAGCGGGATCCGGCTCCGCCTGATATATTATCATTGGTCATTTGAGTAATTTTAGCTTTCTCGCCCTCGGCCATTTCTTTACCTCTATCTCCCGCTTTAAGGCCTGGGATTGAGTCGAAAGTTCTTCCTGATAAATAATCTTCCCGCCGCCATGCGTGCGAACATATATAGAACCCTTGCCCACATTATGCAAATGCTCTCTGTTGGCGGGATTCCTCGCGATTCCCGAATACAATGATCCGTCTTTGCATTTGAGAATATAAAAATAGTATTTTACTTTTTTACTCCGCTTCATATTATAGTACTATTTTCACCGGCCAGGTATCCGGTAGTCCAGCAGATCTGCAGACTAAATCCCCCTGTTGGACGGTCAAAGTTGAGCACATCACCGGCCAAAAAAAGATTTGAATATAATTTTGAGCGCATGGTTTTAAAATCTATTTCCTTCAGCGACACCCCGCCGGATGTGACAATGGCTTTTTCTGTTCCTAAGAAACCCGCTACGGTTAAAGGCAGGGATTTTATAAATTTAACCATCTTCAGCCGCTCAGGTTTCGTTAAAACATTTACTTCTTTTTCCGGATCGATGCCCGCTAGTGTTAATAAAGCGCTGATCATTCTGGGAGGAACCATAGTACCCAGACTGTTTTTGATTTTTTTATTTTGAAATTTACCTAAATTCTCCAAAACTTTCTTATCCAAACTCGGAATATCAAGAGCGGGATACAGATCGATCTGCAAATCTACCGGCGCGTATTTAAAAAGCTCAGAAATATTTTTGCTCATATTCAACACCAGCGGCCCGCTTAACCCAAAATGAGTAAAAAGAAATTTGCCCACTCGGCTGTCTTGTTTCTTCCCATCCTGGAAAATAGTAAGCCCGACATCGTGAAAACTCAAACCCGCCAAATCATGCGCCCAAGCTTCCGAGGTCTTCACAGGTACCAGGGCGGAGTCTGATTCTTCCACAGTGTGTCCGATTTGCTTTAGAAATTCAAAACCTTCTCCTGTGGACCCTGTTTCTGGTCTTGATTTGCCGCCAGTGGCCAAAACGTAGTTATTGGCGGTAATCTCTCCTTTTTTGGTGCTGATCCCTATTATCCGGCCACGGTCAGCGTTGAATCCTGTCATGGCCGCGTTATAAACTATTTCCACCTTACCCTGCTTCATATAATCAACTATGACTTTCCAGACGTCTTGGGCTTTGTTGCTTTGGGGAAACGCTCTTTTTTCCGCCTCAACTTTAAGCTTAAGACCTCTGCTCTCAAAAAAATCAAAAGTTTCTGCTACACCGAATCGAGTGAAGGAACCGAATAATGACTTGCCTTTGCGGCCATATTGCGCCACCATTTTTCTTATGTCCAGTTCAGCGTTGGTGATATTGCACCGCCCACCTCCGGTAATAATCAATTTTTTGCCCAATTTGGTATTTTTTTCGATCAATACCACCTTGGCACCCAAAGACGCCGCACGCCCTGCCGCCATCATGCCCGCCGGTCCTCCACCCACTACCGCTAAATCAAATTTCGGGATCGACACGCTCGGCTTTGTGAATTATTTTTTCGTATTGCTTGGCGGAATTCTGCCAGGAAAAATCCTGCTGCATCGCTCTTTTTTGTAATTCTTGCCAGGTAAGTTTGTTCTGAAAATTCTCGTATGCCCGCACGATGGCGATGGTCATGGAGAAAGAATCGATTTTTTCAAAAATAAACCCGGTGCTGCTTTCATTTTGCGGAGAAAAATCCGTCACAGTATCCGCCAGTCCCCCAGTTTTCCGGACTATGGGGATGGTGCCAAAATGCATGGCTTCCATTTGCGTCAATCCGGAAGGCTCATAACGCGACGGCACGAGCAACGCATCCGCTCCCGCAAATATCATGTGCGGCATAACTTGATCAAACTTCAAATTCGCAGCTACTTGTTCGGGAAACTCTTTCTGCAAATCCTGGAACAGCTTCATATATGTGGTATCGCCCTCTCCCACGACCACCAATTGCATGCGAAGTTCTCTTAATAATGATCTGATGACTGGCTCGATTAAATCAAAACCTTTCTGCGTACTCATCCGGGAAACGAGACTTACTAAAAATGTTTCCGGATCATTCGGTAATTTAAATTTTTTCTGCAAAAATTCCTTATTTTTGCCGCGAACATCCAATTTTTTATGCGAAAAATGGTGTTTGATCAAATCGTCAGCTTCCGGATTCCACAAATCATAATCAATGCCGTTGATGATGCCATATACGCCGGATTTTCTTTTTTGCAGAAGTTCCTCTAAACCCTCTCCGAATTCTGGCGTCATGATTTCCTTGGCATAGGTCGGCGACACTGTGTTGATCAAATCCGCGTAAATTATTCCTCTTTTCATGCCATTAATCTTGGCTAACTTGGGATCATCAAATCCCGGAATACGCGATTCCCCGGTATCGGTTTCGTTTGGCTGGATAAAACGATGATTGAAAGATCCCTGATAAGAAAGATTGTGAATAGAAAAAATAGTTCTGATGCCGGAGAGTATGGGGTCTTCCCGGTAATAAACTTTTAAGAAATTAGGCAAATAGCCGGTCTGCCAGTCAGCGCATATAATCAGGTCCGGCACCCATTCCGACACTTTCAAAAATTCCAGAACCCCGCGCGACAGCAGGGCCCAGCGTATTGGATCATCCGTATACCCGTAGATGTTTGCGCGTTTTTCATAATATTCCTCGTTTTCCAGAAAATAAGTAGTAGTGGGCTGCGCAACCGAAGTGCCGCCAATATATTTTTTCACATTACAGAGCAGGTATTCATCACCCTTACTGTTGCCAGTGGGTACTTGAATACCTTCTTTTTCCATGACTATTCCGTGAATTTTTTCATCTATGGTCAAGTAGCGAGGTATCATCACTCTGGCGTCATACCCGATCTCGTTCATAGCCGCAGGCAAAGAGTACATGACCGAACCCAAGCCCCCGGCGCGGGCGAATGGCTCGGCTTCTGATGCGACAAATAAAATTTTTACAGCAGGTTTATTCATAAATTTCGAGGTTTAAACTTAAATTATTTGGAAAGCTTATACAGTTTATCAGGGGAAGGAAAATATAATCGATTAAGATATTCTTCCAACATACGCCGAGTGGTGTATTGTTCATTGACGATATAGATAGTATTGCGCATGCGCTTGATCCAATCAGTAGGCAAATCATTCGTCCGATTATAAAACATAGGCACGATTTGCTGTTCCAGAATATCATAAAACTTTTCTTCAATATTTTCATCCGGCAAAATCCAGCCCTTGTCACTCAGGTCCACCTCTTCGATCCAGCCATCAGAGATAGAAAATTGCAAGGCGCCATTGAGGCCGGCTTTCATGCCGCTGGTACCCGAAGCTTCCTTGCCCCGTATAGGTGTATTTAGCCAGACATCCGCCCCGCGAGTCAACTCCTGCGCTATCGTAATGGAGTATTTCGGCAAGTATACGATATGATCGGCAAACTTCAGGTCACTCGTAAAACCCAAAATCCTATCCAGCAGTTCGCGTCCATCCGGATCCACGATGCTGGCATTGCCTGCAATGATAAAATTAACCGGATAATCCTTGTTTGCCACTATTTTCGCCAGGCGTTCCGGATTGCTGAATAAAACTGCCAGCCGCTTATAACTGGCGAAGCGCTTGGCCCAGACTACGGTTAAAGCGTCTGCATCCAGTTTTTTTCCCGTGTATTCCTGCACCTTGCCGATCAATTGCTGCCGCTGTTGGTCATGAATTTTCCATAATTCCAAATCTGACAACTTCATGGATTTATAAGAAAGCTGCGGGAGAGCCCAGCGCTGCCGATTGACACCGTTGGTGATGGGTATGAGCTGGCTTTCCGGATGAATCCGTTTTTCAAAAATTGCGTGAAGCATGCTGACTGCGTTTGTCCGATGAGTGACTCTCAATAAAAACCGGGTGGTGGAAAAATAATTAGGATCAGATGATTTTGATCCTAAAACGAAAAAGTCGTCAAAATTAATATTGTGTTTTTTGAAAAATCCACCCATGACTTTTACCAACAATTGTCGATCGGCATAAATCCCCGCTGCTGCAAGCACAGTATGCTTCGTGGCCACGATCTGAGTTCTAATTTTATCCAAGGCTGTATGTAATCCCGGCTCTTCCGGATGATCCAACATATGCTGCGAGAGTAAGCCTAAGGCCACCAAAGCCGTGTGCCCTTCGTTCAAATGATAAACGCTGGGTGAGATATTAAGTTGACGAAGTAATTGCGTGCCGCCCAAACCCAGGACGATTTCCTGCAGAAGTTTTTTCTCGACATCCGCCGGATACAAATAATCAGTAATCTTTCGATCTTCTGGAGAGTTAGGTTCGACGTCAGTGTCTAGAAGTAACATATGAGCGCTCTTGTAAATCCTAGCCCAAACTTGGACGTGGATCATCCGATCCATGGCTTGCACCTGCACTTCCACAGGTTGGCCATCGCTGGTTTTCAAAAGCGCGAATCCGGCGTCCTGAGGGTTTAGATAAGTTTCCTCATCCTTGGAATTCGGGGTGTACGTAGCGAAGCCATGATGATAAAACAAGCCCATAGCCACAAAAGGCACGCCTTGCGTGCCTGCTTCCATAAATAAGTCTCCTGCCAACACCCCTAAGCCTCCCGCGTACGCCGGCATGAAATCCTCCAAACCGTACTCAGCACAAAAAAAAGCTATGGGTCGACCCTCCAAAGTTTTAAATGCTAAATTCTCGGTTTGAATCTGGTAGTCTGACATTTGATGTTAAGCTAATCATACCAAAAAACGCTAGTATTGGGAACGTTGAAAATTTGAACCTAACTTTTTTGTTAACCACAGATCTTAAGGCTTAATTGCGAGTGAATTCAGAGCCACTTATAACCTTCTACAATTTTTTTGCCCAAAATTCGTCAATATGTCCTACTCAACTGCTTGAAAATGTAAGCCATCTCTGGTAACATACATTGTTGAGTGCCGACTAATCCTTAGTCGGGCAAGAGTTCAAAAGGCAAACGGAGGCAGGGAATGAGCACCAACGAAAAGACGGGACTCACGCAGCGGGAGATGGAAGTGGCTACGACTTTGCTGACTCTGTCACAGGTGACGGAAACTCGGCAGCAGTTCGTATCCGAAATCGATCGGCTCGTCAACGACGAGGCCGTACTCGACAAGATCTCCGCTGCCAGCAACGTCAGGCCGACAGAGCTGACGGACGCTGCAAGGTACTTCCGCACGCTGGAAGCGGGTACCAAGTTCGATGAAAAGCACCGCCGCGCGATGAACGCGTTCATCCAAACACCGCAGCTGCGCAACTTCTGGAACTCGTTCATCGCCAGGGCAAGGCAAGTGGAGACTGACCCGCGGGTGATCAGCGAGATCGCTCGCAAGTACGGCCGCACCGACAACGAGGTACGTGGAGAGATCCAGCAGATCACCAACTACCAGCCGGAGACGGCAAGCGCAGGGACCCAGCGGTAGCTTCGAGTTCGTCGTCTTTCGTTTCGCAGGGTGTGGGCCGCAGGCCTGCACCCGTTTTCATTTCATTACAGGAAACCCCGGGCTTTAGCCCGGGGATGAATGGCTTAACATGCTTTTTGCATGTTAAGCTGTTAGCATGAGAATTCGGCAGTTAAATCATAGTGTATATCAAATCCAATATCATATCGTTTGGGGCACAAAATACCGTCGCAAGATCCTCAAGCACTATGTCCGATCTGAACTGATCAAATTCCTGTATGAAGTCCAAAGACAGTATCCTGATTTGTATTTTGATAATATCAACACTGGTGATGACCATGTCCATATT
>DASWFI010000081.1:0-6970 GCA_036394315.1 Patescibacteria group bacterium | reverse complement strand
TGAAAGCTTGTCCCAGAGCATGAAATGGATCTGTTCCCGCTCAGAGAAGGTTAATTGGCTATATATTTGTTTTTTCATAACACCTAGCGTTAATTGCTATCTATATTCTAGGTGTTGCACTTGATCATTGAACTTACGATTTTAGTTCTTGACAGAAATCAAAATTTGTGCCATACTATAATCATTCAATTTTACGTGACCAGCGTATATGGCAGAGAACGATACAAAAAATCCCACAAGTTCCATAAATTCTAATATTTTAGATAAGATTATGGGTTCGCAAACTCAAAGCGATTTAAATGAGTTTCAACCTGATAATTTAGTATCCGTGCTTTTGGCGTTGCTGAAAGAGCGAGATCGTGAGATCTTAAGCAAACGATTTGGCCTGGATGACATGGAAATTGAAACTCTTGAGAGCATTGGCAAAAAACACTCACTAACTCGCGAACGGGTGCGGCAGATCGAAAAAGATTCGCTCAATTTTTTGAAAAAGCAAAATTTGCCGGATCTGGAAAAAGCCGAGCTGCTGATTTTCGAAACTATCAAAGAACACGGCAGTGTTATGGGTGAGGAATTTTTGATGCAAGTGATGCAGGTCGGGAAAACTGATCAAAAAGAACGGCAGTCAGTAAAATTTTTGTTAAGTTTGGGCCAGCAGTTCAAAAATTTGCACGAAACGCCAGAATATTATATATCTTGGTATCTGGTCGGCTTTGATTTAAGTCGCTTGCAGCAGGTGATCTCTGAATTCATGACGATTTTGGAAAGCACCAAGCATGTCATAAGCCAGGACGATCTTTACCATCAGTTCAAACAAACATCTTTTTACAAAGAACACGAATTGGAACTCACCGAACGGGTGCTTAAGAGTTATTTGAACGTGGCTAAGATTATCCAGATCAATCCGTTCAACGAAATCGGACTTAAAAATTGGAACGAGGTCAGGCCTCGGGATGTAGGTGATAAGGCTTATCTGGTTTTAAAGCATAACACCAAGCCGCAGCACTATTCGGAAATTACCAAAATGATCAATAATTATAAATTCGACAATCGCGTGGCTTATCAGGAAACGGTGCATAACGAACTGATCAAGGACAATAGATTTGTGCTGATTGGCCGGGGCATTTACGCACTCTCCGAATGGGGTTACAAAAAAGGTGTGGTTGCCGATGTGATTAAAGAAATTATGAAATCTTTCGGCCGACCGCTGTCACGGGATGAAATCATCAACGAAGTCCTCAAAAAGCGCCAGGTAAAACGAAATACAATTTTGGTGGGTTTGAGCAACCGCAAAAATTTCCAGAAAGTGGGCAAGGACAAATATACCCTAACCGAAGTTTCGAATCCAGCTCCAGTAAATTAACGCTGATACCAAAATCCAATGGGAGTTTTAGTAGATTTTTTAAATTACGTAATTGACTATGCTCTGATCCCGGGTGGATGGACGCTTTTTTTTGCTGCACTCGTTTGGATGTTGTATTTCCTGCGCAAGCAAAAAAATAACAAAGCCTACGTTGATTCTATCAAATGGGTTTTTTTGGAAGTAAAGATTGACGAAATAAACGAAAAATCGCCATTGGCCATGGAACAGGTTTTCGTGGCACTTCATGCTATCCATACGAATTTTACCTGGGGAGAAATTTTTGCCGGCAGATCAGTGCTCTGGCTCTCATGTGAAATAGTGAGTTTGGGAGGGAAGGTGTCGTATATTTTTAAAATCCCGGAACGCTATCGCAATTTATTGGAAAGTGCGATTTTTGCGCAATACCCCAAGGCGGAAATAAGTGAAGTGGAAGATTATTTGAAAAATTTGCCGCATCACTATGAGCCGGAGCATGCTGACTTTGATTTTTGGGGCACGCAATTCAACAAGAAAAAAGACAGCGCCTATCCTATAAGAACTTTTAGCCAGGTGGATTCCTTCGAACACTCGGCTCAGGAAACGTTTATTGAGCCATTGTCTAATTTGATCGAAGTCATGAGCAATATGCAGCCGCATGAATTGATGGTTTGGCAAGTGGTGATTAAACCTGTGAATGACGACTGGAAAGAGCATACCAGCCACTTGATAGATAAACTCAAAGGCGTGCCTATGCATCTTGAGGAAGGATGGTTCGAGCGGATCGTATTTGCGATTCCGAGGTTCATGGGGGATATGCTCGTGGCTTTTATCACACCACCCGAAGAGCACAAAACTACAGTGAGAGAGAAAGAAGAACCGCCGACCCTGATGCTGCACAGAACTGACGTGGAGAAACTAGTAATTAATTCCATTCAGCGGGCACTGGGCAAAATCGGTTATGAAGTTCGCATCAGAGCTCTTTACCTGGCTCCCAAAGATAAGATTAATAAATCTTTAAGAATTCCAGAGTTCATCGGCGCTGTCCGGAATTTTGATGATGTAAATCTGAACGGACTCAAGCCAGACATTGGGCACACCTGGACCGAAGGCCCGACGTATAGGATTTCTGAAAAACTGGAGCGTCCTTATATGGAAAATGCTAAATTAACCCGCAAACGCCACATGCTGCATAATTTTACGGCGCGCAGCCATTGGCGAGGGAGTGGCAAGGTTGTAATGAATGTGGAAGAGCTTGCCACTATTTTCCACTTCCCACAAACTCAGCATTCCCGCATCTCACAGCTTGAAAAGGTTCATACAGTCAAATCTGCACCTCCAATGGATTTACCCATTGGGTAGTTACGCTTATAACTTAAATCTTTAATCTTTTATGGCCAATGATGATAATGATATAACACTGTTTGCCAAAACTAACTTCCGAAACAGGGAAGTGGCTTTTGGCATTCGCAAAGACGATCGCCGCCGCCACATGTACATCATCGGGAAAACCGGTATGGGCAAAACCACCCTGATTGAAAATATGGTTATCCAGGATATTCTCGCTGGCAATGGTGTGGCATTCGTAGATCCGCACGGCGATTCAGTGGAAAAAGTTTTAGACTACATTCCCTCCAACCGTGTAAATGATGTGGTCTATCTTAACCCTGCAGACAACGATTTCCCGATTGCTTTCAATCCCTTGGAATCAGTGGATCCGAAGTATAAACATTTGGTGGCGTCAGGATTGATGGGTGTTTTTACCAAAATCTGGGCTGGAGTTTGGAGCGCTAGAATGGAATATATTCTCAACAATACGATCTTGGCTCTTTTGGATTCGCCGGGAAATACTTTATTGGGTATTGCCCGGATGTTGGTCAATAAAAATTACCGCAAACGGATCGTGGACAATATCAAAGATCCTGTAGTGAAATCGTTTTGGGTGGATGAGTTTGCTAATTACAATGACAAGTTTCGAAACGAAGCCATCGCTCCGATCCAAAACAAAGTCGGACAGTTTTTGTCATCAGTTATAGTACGCAATATCGTGGGCCAGACCAAAAGCTCCATTGATCTGCGGGATATCATGGACAATAAAAAAATCTTTTTAATCAACTTATCTAAAGGCCGGATTGGTGAGGATAACTCAGCACTTTTGGGAGCTATGATTATCACCAAAATTCAACTGGCTGCCATGAGTCGCGTGGATATTCCGGAAGATAACCGCAAGGATTTTTATCTTTATGTTGACGAATTTCAGAACTTTGCGACGGAATCCTTCGCCAATATTTTATCTGAAGCGCGCAAATACCGCCTGAATTTGATCGTGGCCCACCAATACATCGGTCAGCTCGTCACTGACAAGAAAAATACCGTGGTGCGAGATGCCATTTTCGGTAACGTTGGCACGCTGATAGTCTTCCGCGTGGGGGCGGATGATGCGGAATTTTTGGAAAAAGAATTCGACCCGACTTATCTTCTCAACGATCTGGTGAATCTCACTAAGTATCACATTTATCTGAAATTGATGATTAACGGAGTTTCCTCCACACCGTTTTCAGCCACAACCTTGCCGCCTATTGCGGAAGCCACAGGAAATTTGGAAAAAGTGATCAAGATTTCGCGTGAGCGCTATGCTACTGAAAGGTTAGTGGTTGAGGAAAAAATCAACCGCTGGATGGGATCGGAATTTCACGCTCAAGCCGCAGAGGCGGAGTCAGGAGCCGTGGATCAGGAAGATTTGCAGGAAAGTTTGCGTTATCAGGAACGAAGTGCCACAGGTACGCGTCAGCAAATCAGCTCCACAGCCCCAGCAGCGCCAAGAATCGATCGTACAGTGCCTGCAGAACCTAAACCTCAGCCTCCCAGAGAAGAACCAAAACCTCAGTCGGAACCACCGCGCCAGAGTCAAAATCCAAGACCTCAAAATCGATTTGATCGCGATGAGCGAAGGCGACCCGGACCAAGATCGCGGCAAGGAGACAGTCCTCCCGCTCGCAGAGAAAGTGATCGAAAGCCTGTGGAAAATCCAGTTTGGAGCACAGTAAATAAATTGACCACAGAAAAGCTCAACGAAAGCGTGGATAAAACCGCGGCTGCCTTGAATGATTTAAGCAAATCCCTGGAGCAATCAATAGCGAGGGAGAATCCGAAACCACAACAAGCACCGCAACCGCCACCCGCAGCAGTGGCGAAATCAACTCCACCTCCTCCACCACCGCCAATCCAGCCAAAGCAAGAGGAATCACCTCCAGCCGTAGAAACTCAACAGGGCACTTTGAAGCCAGGTGACAAGATTCAGTTCTAATTATGTGGACAAATAAATTAGTGTAGAAAATAAGCCAACAGAAAGTTGGCTTATTTTAGCTTTACCCCCAAAGGTACGCCGCTCTGCCATCTTTTTTTATCCCTGACAAAATCATGAATTATTGTTATAATAACCCACGCTATGAAAAAGAACAGTGAGATAAAAACCATTGTTGTAGGAATGAGCGGGGGAGTGGATTCCTCTGTTACTGCAGCATTGCTCAAACAGCAAGGCTTTGATGTCATTGGCGTATTTATGAAGAATTGGAGCGTAGACTTCGGGGATTATGGCTGTACCTGGGCTGAGGATTCGGAAGATGCCAGAAAAGTGGCGCAGGTTTTAGATATACCTTTTTACGTCTGGGATTTTGAAAAAGAATATCATAATAAAGTCGTGGAATATTTTTTACGCGAATATGAAGCAGGGCGCACACCCAATCCAGATGTGATGTGCAACAGCGAGATAAAGTTCAAAGTATTTTTGGATCGAGCAATGCAGCTTGGCGCTGATTTTGTGGCCACCGGACATTATGCCCAAGTTAAATATCGAAAAATAAATCACACTTACCATTTACTCAAAGGAATTGATCCCACGAAGGATCAGAGTTATTTTTTATATAAATTGAATCAGAAGCAGTTGAGCAAAGCCATGTTTCCAATTGGCCATTTACAAAAATCAGAAGTCAGGAATCTGGCCAGGAAATTCAAATTGCCGAATGCGGAGAAAAAAGATTCTCAGGGGATTTGTTTTATCGGCAAAATTAACGTCACGGAATTTTTGAAAGCCCACATGACTCCTACAGCAGGGCAGATAGTTACAACTTCCGGACACGTTTTGGGTCAGCACGAGGGCTTACCCTATTATACTATTGGCCAGAGGGAAGGTATGAAGTTGGGCGGCACTGGACCATACTACGTGGTGAACAAGAATTTTAAAGCCAATCAACTGATCGTGACCAATGACAAGCAAGACGCACAGCTATGGAAGAAAAAGTTTACTGTTACGGATTTAACTTGGGTAAATAAAGCACTTGCCCTTCCACTTCATACCGGTGTGGCGATTCGCTATCATCATCCAGACTATCAGGCCTTACTCGAGCAACACGGGAAAGATATAATAATTACGTTTGATTCTCCGCAGAGAGCATTAACGCCCGGCCAAGCGGCCGTGATCTACGAAGGCGATGAGCTTTTAGGCGGTGGAATTATAGATACAGTTTTGTAGTTTCGGCAGCGCCAACACAATCCTCCTTTACCAGTGTGTAGGTTAGGAGGGCAGAAAGGGAGGAACGATGTTCCGTTTCAGTCTCGTCAAAGCTAGAGTCCTGATCCACAACTTCGGCCTCACATTCCGAAAATAGTGGCGCAGGTTTCTCGAAAAATAGGGAGGGATAAGTTGGAACTCGAGCGCAAAGAATTGCCGTCCTGGTTTTCGGTGATTACCGTCATCATAACATTTGCCGCTTTGGCCGCAAGCATCGGATTCCCCTGGCCCAAAGAGGGTAAGACGCAGAATAACAGCCATAGATAAATAACGTATGGTCTATTTTTTTGACAAAAAAAAGAAGAGGTCGACAAGATTGGAATTCTTGCTGACCCCTTTAGGATTCGACGATTTGTGTCGGAAACGCGATGACAGTGCCCACCTGGACGACGACCTCGACTTCGGCGCGCAGTACGAATACGGTGATCTCGAAGGTGATCGGGCGGTTGAGCCGCAGGTTGTCAGGGCGAGTATAGCGTACACGAATTTCCTCGCCAGGGTAAAGCGGCGCCCTGTGCTTCCAGTTCTCTTCGACGATCATCGGGACGATCTCTGGCCTGAGCTCAAGCTCTTCGCGGCGCAGGAGATCAATGGCGATAGCCTGGACGAGCTTGCCGTGGGCGATACGGCCGAGCAGGCGGTTTTTGAGCGGAAGTGCCCGAGCTAGGCTGTCGTTCAGATGAACGGAGTTGTCGTCTCCGCACGCTTCGATGTGATGACGGATGTTGCTGTCAGCCACAGTTCTCGGGGACGTGAGGTAGACAGATCGTGGCACGAGCTCTGGACCGTTTCGGCCCAACGGAACGGACGACGACTCAACTGCCGACGAAGCGCTACGCGTGGCCATAGGGCCCTCCTGATGATTGGGGAAAAAGCGAATAGAATAATTATACTTTAACTTAACCGTTTTATCAACCCATCCCTTTAGATATCAAATAGTGTTATCAAGGGATGAGCGGTTAGATAATAATTCCTGTTATTGTAGTTGTATTATGAATATGGCTACAAAACAAGAGATATTAAAAGACAAATTAGCGGATTACCTCTCCGCGGACAAAGCA
>DASWFI010000080.1:0-1588 GCA_036394315.1 Patescibacteria group bacterium | reverse complement strand
TGTCTCCCGGGACTTTTTCGGTACATTCTTCTTTCCGGACGATCTTCTATCATGTACGTTTCTCCTTACAACATGGAAATAGCCTGCCAATGATGCGTGATACCCTTAATGCTTATATTTGGCTAATATAGCTTATTCTTCAGCTATTTTCAACATGTTTTTCTTGAGGATCAAGGGGTGAACGTCCACCAGGACTGGTATGTCCGCTTACAGTGGTGGTTGGTAGTAGTAACTTGCTACTTTCTGTACGACGCTAGATGGGTAGTATACCACAAAGACGTAAAAATATTTATTGCTTGACTACTTTACGCATAAAAATTTCGTTAAAATAGCGTACTACTCTACAGCATCCTCTGGTATAATTAGAACATATTTACTAATCAATTCTAACATAAAGATCAGTATATTGCAAGCCAAAAACCTGTCTCTCTATCTGCGCGGGGAAATATCCTTCCCGTAGAGCGAGGTGTATTTCATCATGATGCAGAACAGGTTGCAAGAAAAGGACTGGCTGATTACGGGAGCTCGCCCTTTTCTTGCGGTTATTTGCTCGATTGACTCAATAGACGGCGAAGCCAGCTGAAAAGGGGGAGGCTTGCTGTCGTGCTTTGTTTCTCAATCTTCGCCTTCTCTACATCTAGCTCTTTGAGTCTGATCTGGAGGTCATTCTGGCTGATTGGGAAGGCGAATTCCTCTGGCCTGCGTCTAAGCCTGAGTAACAGTAGGATTCCCGGTACGACGGGTGAGAGTAAGCTGAGACTTAAGGGACTCCTGGTGATGCAGAATGCAACAGTACTGGCTATGAGTGGTCCAAAAATCAGCCCAGCAGTCAGGATGATGCAAAGCGCGTAGTTTGTTCGCAAAAGGCTCAAGCGGATTTGCTCGATAGTTCTCGCCGCTTTTTCGGGATGTGGTATAGTATCTATAGCGTTAGCGATATCGCTTCTTTGGGATTGTGGCATACAAGCCCCTTTCTAAGGGTATAAAGCCTCTTTTCCAAAGGCAAGGAAGCTGGTAGAAGCCCGGCCAAAGGTTCAGTACCGACTTCCTTATCACGAGCCGCCAACACACGTTGGCGGTTTCACTTTTCCCAAAGAGAGTTTTCGTCGCCTCCCTCAATTGGGGTTAATAATATATAGTCTATTCTTCAGCTATTTTCAACATGTTTTTCTTGAGAATCAAGTAGTGAAGATCCACCAGGACTGGTATGTCCGCTTAACAGTGGTGGTAGGTAGTAGTAACTGGCTACTTTCTGTACAACGCCGGACGGGTACTACGCAAAGTATAACATAAGGACTCAAAAATATTTATTGCTTGACTACTTCATGCATAAAAATTTCGTTAAAATAGCGTACTCTACAGCATCTGGTATAATTAGAACATATCTTCTTATTATTGTGGCATAAAGATCAGTATATTGCAAGCCAAAAAGCTAGCTGGGAATAATGGGAGAGCAACATCGACACCTGTGCTATAATGTATTCCAAGTTACAGTCAGCGAATTAGTGAAGGACAAACAGAGCATGCCCGAAACGGACAAGGAACTCAAGCCAATTGTCGCATGTGTGACGGTCGGCCCGTTTCAAGA
>DASWFI010000079.1:0-24011 GCA_036394315.1 Patescibacteria group bacterium | reverse complement strand
TTAATGCAGCTGATTTTTTAGGTAGAAGGGAAGGTGAGACTGCTATTTCTCCTAGGTTTTCTGCCTCTTTTATGAAGTCCTGAAGAGGTCCGAACCAAGAATCCCGCTGATGCTCCAGACGGGCAACCTGCTCCGTAAGAGTCTTTT
This sequence comes from Patescibacteria group bacterium, assembly GCA_036394315.1. Classification (GTDB taxonomy): domain Bacteria; phylum Patescibacteriota; class Doudnabacteria; order UBA920; family O2-02-FULL-48-8; genus DASWFI01. The sequence goes on along the minus strand of DASWFI010000079.1, from coordinate 23,864 downwards.
TCTCTAATACCAACTGATTCTTCTCCAATCTGTAACGTTCTTGATCAATATCTTGATCTATATACACAGTAAAAAGACGCTCAAGTTTTCGGACGTTCCTTGACTTTTTATAGTCGTTTTGGTAAATTGACAATATGGTCAAATTAGTGAATCAGACAACTTTTGCTGCTAAGATAAAGGGTAAAAAACTCTATATATTCAGCGCGAATGATATTCGTAGGCTTTTTGGGGTGTCTACAGTTGCGGCATCAGCCTTACTCCATAGATATAAGAAACGGGGATTTATCTTGCAGCTTAAACGAAAATTTTATGTTTTTCCGGACGCTTTGCCACCAGATGTTTACGTTGCTAACAAACTATATAGTCCGTCATACATATCGCTTGAATTTGCGCTGTCTTATCATGGGGTTATCCCGGAGACAGTATATGAGATCACTTCAGTTACCACCAAAGCCACTCGTCGATTTGAAGCTTTAGGAAAAATCTTTTCTTACCGTACAATAAAAAAGGCTGCTTATACTGGCTATGAAATCCAAAAGCAACAGGGCCTAAGTTTTTATATTGCCAATATCGAAAAAGCATTCGTGGATGCAAATTATCTGCGGCTTATAAATAGGCAGAAGCCGATTTCTCGTTTTAGTAAAAATAAAATCAATCCAGAAAGAGCTTTGCGTTATGCAAAATTGTTCGGTAACATGAAGCTTAATGGTATAATTAAATCGACATTACGATGATTTCAATAGAAACACTTGAAAAATTGGGGACACAATATCAAATGGGGGTTTTTCCAAATATAGTCCGGGAATACTTTCAACATGTTTTTTTGGGAGAGCTATATAAATTACCGGAAGCTGAAAAATTGCTTTTCAAAGGGGGCACAGCACTTCGTATTGTCTATGGTAGTCCACGTTTTTCCGAAGATTTGGATTTTTCTTTGTTTGGAGTTAGTCAAAACGAGATTAAACCATTCGTTGAACAACTTTTTATACACGTATTGGCAGAAATGGCGCGTGCCGACATAAAAGTTGAACTTGGAGATAAAATAGGTGCTACAAGCGGAGGATATTTTGGCGTTGCCACATTTCATATGTTTGAATATCCGCCGGTTGGTGTGGAGATAAATGTATCATCACGCAATGGCCGAAGTGTTGTTGGTGAAGTAGATAGCGTTGCGAACAATTTCGTGCCCACCTATACGGTTATTCACTTGCCGCAAAATGAGCTTGTGGAGGAAAAGATCTTCGGCGCGCTTCGCGAACGCAAAAAACCTCGTGACTTTTATGATCTCTATATCATTATGCGTAAAGGGATGATCTCCCCGGAACAGAAGAAAAAACTTGTCGAAATCAAAGATAGCGTTATTGCAGAGGCAAAACAAATTAATTTTAAAAGTGAACTCGGTACTTTTTTACCAGTCGATCAACAGGGGATTATACGGGATTTTTCGGCGACGCTTGAGCGTGAACTGAATAGTCAACTTGCTTCAATATAATCAGTCTCATTTAGTTCTAAAATCATTCACTCTTTACGAGAGGAGTTGACAAATTAACCTTATTTTTATATTCTTTCTGCTATAATTATATTTGGATTAACTTAATTATTAAATTAACGAAAGGAAAAAATGAGAAAATTATTTGGCAGGCTGGCTTTGGCGGCATTATTAGGCGTTCCATTGACTGGTCTTCTGCCTTTAACCGCTTCCGCGGACAGTTTGAGTGTGAATTTTGAAAACCCCCCGTATACTACGGGTTCCATCAACGGCCAGGACGGTTGGACTAGCACCGGCTCCGTAGGAAGCGGTTGCGCGGTGTATGATCATAAGGTTGCTACTAACACCTATGGTTATGCAACTTTTGGAAAGCAGAGTTTAAGAATTTCCGACGCTATAACCAGCGGTTGTTTTGGTGACCAAACTTTTGCCAAGCCACTAGTCAATGCTGTAGGGGAAACAACCGCTACTGCAGGAACTTTTTCAGTCGGAGCAAGGCAGAACCATTTTGAAACGCAGTTTGACATTGCATCAACAATGCCGACACAGCAAGTTGGCATGCACGTCTCTGTTTCTCCGGACAGGGGCGATGGTTCGCGTATGAGCTACCTGCGCTTTGAAGATGGCCTAACTGGAATAAATGTGTTTTTTGATGATGTCCAGGGCACAGCTAACCCTGCCAACTTTGTAGAAACGCAAGTGGCAACTGGACTTAGTCGGACAGTTCCCCATAAAATAAAACTTACAATGGATGTAATCGATGGGCCGTCTAACGATGTAGTTAAAGTGTATATTGACGGCGGTTTAGTCCATACCGGAACTTCTTGGGAAAATTATTATCGATACGACAGTGAAGCTGCGGCCGAGCAGAGTCCGAGAATTGTGAAAACTGTTCTCTTTCGCTCCAGCGGAACTGCGCATCCAGCAAACGCAGGCAAAGGATTTTTGTTTGACAACTTTTCGCAAATGTCGGGACCGATTCTCGTAGGCCCGCCCACAAACAAAGATCAATGCAAGAACGGCGGATGGAAAACCTTTAATAACCCTGTCTTCAAAAATCAAGGCGAGTGTATAAGATTTGTCGAGAATCACCATGACAAGGACGATAAGGATAAGCATAATCACGGTGATAATAATAACCACGACCATGGCCAGGACCATAACCATAACAAAAACCACAATAATAAGCACGATTAAGATTAGACCTAAAAAAGCCCCTCGATGGGCTTTTTTATTTGCCGAGAGCGCAAGGTGTGTCAAATCGTTTCTATGAAACTCTCTCAGAATTCCTTATAGTGTCTCTATTAGACAAGTTCGCAACCGGGCTGTTCAGCCAGAAGACAACTTTTTATCGAGCGACCGAGAGGCGTCGATAAGGTGTGCGTGTTCTCATGAACAAAGAAGACTGATTTTACGATCGGTCTTTTTTGTTATTTACCACAATTTACTTTTCTTTACAGCTATTCAGACAATTGCTATGCTTAGGGTGCAGTTAAGCTCAAAAACTTTTGAAACCAATGAAAAATTCGCATAAAGTTATATTATTTTTAATAATTTTTTCTGTATTCTTCTTGTTGCTGCGAACTGGGGGTAGCTATGTTTACTACAATGTTTCTACCCTAATATCTGATTTAGGAGGCCTTACTTATTTGTATTCAACAATAGGTATTATCTTTGCGATTTTTTCGGCTTTTGTCATTCTTTCAGAAAATGAGCGTTGGAATAATTTAGTTGATGCTACGAAGGGCGAAGTCAATGAATTAAACGAATTATGGCTCTGGTCAAAACATTTCCCCAAATCTCTTGGTGATAAATTCCATAAAATTATAAAATCCTATCTTGCATCCGTCATAAAACAAGGCTGGAAAAAAACAGAACAAGGGCAAAAGAGTGATGAGATTGAAAAGATAGTGTCTGAACTTCATAACAGCATATTTGAAGTTCTTAAAGAGGCACCCGATTTAATGCCCACAACCTTTGAAATCTTTATGGATATTCTCAAGCATCGCTCGGAACGACTGCATTATGCCTCTTTCCACTTGCCAAAAATTCTCAAATATACATTATTATTTTCTGACGTATTACTAATCGGACTATCTTTACTTATCGGTGTCAGAGATACTTGGTTGGATTATATTTTTGTGCTTGCCATCGCTACATTGGGTTATGTTATTTATATTGTAGTGGACGACTTAGACAACCCGTTGCGTCCAGGTGGATGGCATCTCACTACAAAGGATTATAAGGAGCTGCTTAATAAGATTAAGTAATTTGCAGTAAGCTTAATTCTTGTTTCAGGCTAACCCAATCAACGGTCATAAACCCTTTTACGATGTTCTGAACACTTATTACCCTTATATTGCTGAACGCCTACACTTATACTTGACGAGAGCAAAATTATGGTCCATAGTGGTTATAGGCAGAACTGCCGAAAACAATGATTCCCTAGCGTTCTATGAGTACTAGAACGAGGGAAGAATAATTCCATAGGATGCTACAACGAGTCTATGTTTTAGAGTCGTTTTTTTGTTAATTTTTTGGAGTATTTATGAATATAGATCGCCGCAAACGAACTTACAAACCAGAAAAGAACTATGATATTTTAATTGAAAATATTAAAGATTACGCTATTTTTATAATGGATAAGAAAGGAGGGATTTTGAGTTGGAATCAAGGAGCATACAAGCAATTTGGATACAAAGCTAGGGAAGTTATGGGCAAGCATTATTCATTTCTCTTTATGCCGCGAGACGCAAAAAACAAGACGGGCCAAACTGACATGAGAATCGCAAAGAACAACGGTCACCGATTGAGTGAAAGGCAATATGCCAGGAAAGACAATAAGCTTTTTTGGGGCAACGGAGTATTGACTTCTACCTTCGATGGAAACGGCAAGCACCAAGGATACTCCAAAATTATGCGTGACGTTACCGAGGAGAAAAATTTGCAGAAAGTCATGATTCATCAGTCGACTCACGATTACTTAACTGATCTACCAAACCGAAATTTTTTCCAGCAAAATTTGATGGAATTCATCGACAGTAATGAGGTGGGTGATATTTTAGCCATACTTTTTTTGGATTTTAACAATTTCAAACGGTTTAACGAACAGTGGGGTCATAAATTTGGAGATTCAGTGCTTATCAAAATAGCGCGCCGGTTGTCCAAAAATATCCGCACTTCCGATGTTGTTGCCAGATTAGGTGGCGATGAATTTGTGATTTTGGCTAGAGGATTGCAGAGAATCGAGGATGTTTCAAGGTTGGCGGATAAAATTCTGGCAACCTTTAAATCTCCAATAAAAATTGGAAAAAGAATTGTACGCACAACGGTAAGTATCGGTATTGCGCTCTATCCAAATGACACCAAAAAAGCAGCCCATCTTCTTTTGTATTCCGATAGGGCATTATATAAAGCAAAAAAGTTAGGCGGCGATCAATATCAGTTTTATGCCAAAACTCATACTCTAGTAAAAAATGCAGCAATGGCCATTACCTGAAGGAATAAATTCAGACAGAAACAATTAAATTTGCTTGCCGCAAATCTGGAATGTGAATATACTCATTTTGCCTTTGAATAATGATTCTAACGTTATCCACGATGTTGAACCAACATCTGAAACACCGGCTTTTCGTGTTCCGATTGTTCTGTTTACTCTTTAAGTACCCCGACCGGGGTGCGTTAAACCGCTTCTGTGAAAGTCTCTCAAAATCCCTTATAATACCCCCAGAAGGCAAGTCCGCAACCGGACTGTTCAGCCAAAGAAACTTTTTATCGTGGGCGATCTAGGTGGGTCAAACCTTGGTAAAATGACCATAGTTTTCATGAGCAAAAAACACTGATTTTACGATCCCTGTTTTTTGTTTACCCTTTATTTCACCAGGCTCGGTAACCAGGACTTCTCAAATCTTAAGTAAAATTGTATAATATAAACATGAGTTTAGAAGAAATTCGTAATAAAATAACTTCGATATTAAAATCTCGTGGCGCAGAATATGTGGCTGTTTTTGGCAGTGTGGCGCGAAATGAAGCGCGACCAGATAGTGACGTTGATGTATTAGTACGATTTAACCAAGACATATCACTACTCGATCATATCGGCATTGCTTACGAACTGGAAGATGCTATTGGCCAAAAAGTTGATTTAATTACTGAGCGCAGTTTAAGCAAATTTGTAATTCCTAATGTAAAAAAAGATCTTAAGGTATTATATGGACAAGGCCAGCGACAAGACTTACTCTAGCCATATTTTAGAATCTATGACAGAAATCCAATCCTTTATTGAAGGGATGACTTTTGAACAGTTTGAAACTGATATCAAAACACAGCGAGCCGTGACCCGTGATTTGGAGATTATTGGCGAAGCCGCCAAAAGATTATCAGAAGAATTTAAGGACAAACACGGAGAGATACCCTGGCGTCGTGTTGCCGGTATGCGCGATTTTCTGATTCACGATTATACGGAAGTTGATCTGAAAGAAGTCTGGAAAGCGGCTACTGAAGATATAGAAGATTTAAAAAAAGCTTTAGAGTAAAACTAAGGCCTTTTAGTTAGTATATGAACAAATTAATCGTACGCATGGCGGAGGGGGTTAGTGATTTGGGAAATCTGGGAGAAGATAAAAATGGGAAAAAGATTTTTACACATGGCGGCCAGGTCATCGATATATCTGACTCCGCCCTTAGCCTCGTTGAGGAATTAACTGATAGCCTCGAAATATGGCTCGACTCCAAGAGTTCACGAGGCAAAGAGCTTACTAACGTTTCGAGTTCAGCTCTGGAAGGGCAGCCAAGTTGAGCTCGCACGAGACGCCTATGGGTCTTGAGCGCCCGAGAAGCGTTGCTCAGCAAACAGGAAAAGTCTCCTGAAAAAGTTGGCCCGACTGCATGAATTATTGCGTATCGGGAAGATTTGGTAAAATAAGTCTATTAACAAAATAATAAAATAGCTCTATGAGAAAAATAGTTGTTTTGACGATGGTTAGTCTTGACGGGGTCATGCAGGCGCCTGGTGGTCCAGAAGAGGACACTTCAGGAGGTTTTAGCTATGGGGGCTGGACCATGCCATATTCTGATGAATCCTTCGGCAAAATAATCAACGAAGAATTGAGTGTGCCGTTTGACTTGCTGCTCGGCAGGAAGACGTATGAGATATGGGTTGCGTACTGGCCTAAGCATACAGGTGCGATAGCCGACCCATTTAATAAAGCTAAAAAGTACGTAGTATCAGATAAAACTGTAGACCTTGCATGGAAGGAATCAATTCTTATAAATGATGATGTTGTGGCGAAGATCAAAGCTTTGAAAGAAGAGGACGGTCCAATGCTTCAGGTGTGGGGCAGCAGTGTGCTTCTACAAACGCTCCTAAAGAACGATCTGGTTGATGAACTACGGCTCAGAATATTTCCTATTACGCTTGGTACCGGAAAGCGTTTATTTGCAGAGGGAACAATCCCTGCTGCTTTTGAGTTAATAGAATCTAAAGCTTTACCAAGCGGTGTCATTATAGCCAACTATAAAAGATCCGGCGAAATTAAAACAGGTTCAGTTGGTTGAGCACAGCTGAAAGGCAGTTTTTGTTAGGCTTAATTAATATAGTGACACCAGCGTGTCACTATTGTCACTTCCAGGGTGCTCGAGACGCGTCGATTCTGCTATAATGAAATCACTTAGAAAAGCCAAGCAGGGCTTGACCGAACCACGATTCCAACTCGAGATGGCCAGCCAAGCGCTCTGGTTCCTACATAATACGCATCAACAATGACCCAGCTAAATAATTATTTGTGAATTGATCAACATATGCAAACGAAACAATCAGAAAATTATAAAGACCCTTGCGCAACCGACCCAGATAAATATCATTCAGTCTTTGAAAATGAAAAGGTACGAGTATTACGTTATACGGATAAACCAGGCGATAAAACTTTGGAACATTTTCATCCCAATTTTATGCTTTATGCTTTAGCGCCTTTCAAACGCAAAATTTATTTACCAAGTGGTAAGGTTATTTCACGAGAATTTAACACAGGGGATTGTATTTGGTCAGAAGCTCAAACCCATATTGGTGAAAATGTTGGTGAAACTAATACAGAGGTTCTGATGATTGAAATTAAATCATAATTGGTCTAACACTTGTAAAGAACCCAAGAATGTTTAGTATCGTGGGCGACCGATGTGCGTCAAACTATCACAGGAATTATATGAGCGATGAAAAATTAGAAAAAGAACTTGAAGAGTATCGGAAACTAGCGCAGCAAGACAAAAAAATTGACGTGGCTTCGCTAATGATCAATGCCTTACAAAAGCACCAGGCGAACCTGCTAGACGTCAAACAAAAACGATGGGCATATATTATCTCATTATCGTTACCGCCCGCCGGCCTTTTCTACGCGCTGAAATTTTACCTTTCTGACAAAGATGACGGGACCCAAGCCGCCGTAATCTGCCTTGCACTTACCGTGCTTTCAGTAGGATTGTTTATTCTGATAAGTAAATCAATGCTTTCTTCCGGAGGCACTTCACTTAGCCCTACTGATTACCAGCAGCTATTGCAATGATGTGGATAAACTAATTTGACGCCGATTTTGCTTTCGCTTAAGATATTCACATAAATCAAAGATTTAGGATTAAAAAAAACGCCTCTAACTACTTTCAGGTGTTTTTTCTTTTTTAGAATAATAATTAACCGTACAATTTATGGCGAAAATCAAAGCCGAATATATCTGGTTGGATGGAGGAAAACCAACAGCTAGTTTGCGTTCGAAAACAAAAATTTTGGATCATGAAGTAAGATCATTAATCGATATACCAGATTGGGGATTTGACGGTTCCAGCACCATGCAGGCAGAAGGAAATTTTAGCGATTGCCAACTCAAGCCGGTATTTTTTACTCTCGATCCCATCCGCGGCAACCCTCATATTTTGGTTTTGTGCGAAGTGTATCAGGCCAACGGCATGGTGCATGAAAGCAATACCCGGGCCAGATTGCGCGGGATAGCGGAAAAATATAGAGACCAGGACGCCTGGTTCGGGATTGAGCAGGAGTATACTTTATTTAAAGATGGTCGTCCGTTGGGGTTTCCCACAGCTGGTTTTCCGGGACCCCAAGGGCCTTATTATTGCGGAGTGGGAGCGGAGAATATCGTGGGGCGGCAATTGGTGGAAGATCATCTGGAGGCCTGCCTGAAGGCAGGATTTCAGGTTTCTGGTATCAATGCCGAGGTGATGCCTGGCCAATGGGAATTTCAAATCGGGCCTCTGGGGCCGCTGGCTGTGGCTGATCAGTTGTGGCTCGGCAGATGGCTTTTGCACAGACTGGGAGAGAATTATGGTATTTCAGTTTCAATCGCACCAAAGCCAATTTTGGGAGATTGGAACGGAGCCGGGGCGCACGTAAATTTCTCCACCAAAGCCATGCGTCTGCCAGATGGAATTGAAGCAGTGACTGAAGCTTGCGAAAAAATGAAGCTCAAGCACTTTGAACACATCGCTGTATATGGCGCTGATAATGACAAGCGACTGACTGGAAAGCATGAAACGGCAAGTATCAATGAATTCAAATACGGCGTTTCTGACCGTGGCTCTTCTATAAGAATACCGATGTCCACGGCAAACAATAAGTCAGGATATTTGGAAGATCGAAGACCCGCAGCCAATATGGATCCTTACCTGGTCGCGGCCAGGATGATAGAAACAGTGGTAGCGTAGAATAAAAACATTTGCAACCTAAAAGCCGACCTATTCTGGTCGGCTTTTAGCAAAAGTGTGCGTATTCCATTTGTGCGATGCTTCTATTTATATAATTATTAAGGCCTAAACTGACCTGCTAGTTCATCTGCGAACATTTGGAAGGCACACTATGGGTTACTTCCAGTTAGCATCCGTTTTCTTTCCTTTCAAATTTATCCTACACCTTGGTTATTATATGTCAATAAGGCGCTTGGGTACTTTAGAAAGAATTTCGATCGTCGCGGTAGGAAATTCTGTTTGGATCGTACGGCCGTGTGGATTTTCTGTGATTCGCATCGAATCCCTGATCTTGCGGGGCATTAGGATTGCGTCTTGGAAATTGTTCGCGTTGTTTAAATTTACCTCGTGCTTTGCCGCCATAGGAAGATCCGCTTTTGGAAGGAAAACTGCGGCCCACAGGACGGTCATTGCGTATGTTTCTGTCGTATCTGGGGGTTGGTCCGCTCATTTGTCGGACATAACCGTGCCTTGGTCTATCTTCGGAAGGAACACTGGACAATTCCGGGCTGGCGCTGATTTTAAGAGTAGAGCGAATTAGGCGTTCGATAGATCGAACATCATACTTCTGATCCGGGTAGGCGAATGATACGGCTTTGCCCGCCAGGCCAGCTCTGCCAGTACGGCCGATGCGGTGAACATAGTCTTCGGGATTTTCCGGCAGGTCGTAATTGATCACCAATTCGATGCCGACGACGTCGATACCACGGGCGGCGATGTCAGTGGCGGCCAAAATTCGGTATTTGCCGATTTTAAACCCTTCCAGCGCTTCTTTTCTTTGTGAAAGCGAACGGTTGGAATGGATTTCCGATGCTGAATGGCCCATATTGCGCACGGCGTGGGCGATTTTTTTAGCGGCAAATTTAGTGCGGGTAAATACCAGAACCGATCCTTTATGTTCGGCCAAAACTTTTTCCAGTAAGGAAAGCTTTTTATCTTTATTGACGAAGAAAACTTCCTGTGTTACATCTTTCGCAGCGGTGCCAGCGGGTGCTACTTCGATTCGAATCGGCAAAGACATATAGGTGGTGGCGATTTTTACTATCGGATCAGGCATAGTGGCTGAGAACAGCATGGTCTGGCGTTCCTTCGGAATTTTTGCCAGGATGCGTCTGATCTGCGGCTCAAATCCCATGTCGAGCATTCGGTCCGCTTCATCCAAAACTAAAATGCTGACTTTGGACAGATCCAAAGTTTTTTGTTCCAGGTGATCGTTGAGTCGGCCCGGAGTACCGATGATAATATGCGGATTTTGGCGCAAGGCTCGAAGCTGTCGTGGCATGGCTTCACCGCCGATAAGGACTGCGGTTTTGAGTCCTAGTGATCTGCCGATTTTTTGTAGTGATTCGTCCACTTGCAAAGCGAGTTCGCGGGTTGGCAAAATCACAAGACCGCGGCCTTTGTTTTGCGCTAGCCGCTGAATCATGGGGATGCCGAAGGCCATGGTTTTGCCAGTGCCAGTCTGTGCGATTCCCATCACGTCCTTGCCTTCAATCGCAGACGGAATAGACTGGAATTGAATCGGCGTCGGAGTGGTGAACTTTAATTGCGCTAAGATTTCGAGTAATTTGGGCGCTATACCCAAGCCTTCGAAGGAGGCTTCTTTTGGCATCAAAGATGCATTCATAAAACAAAAATTTCTGACCCGATGTTCCAAATGGGCCAGAAATGACACAAATCTTGGTTTCGAGTCTGTTATTTAGTTAACGACTAAGTATAGATTATTTTGGCGAAATTGTCAAGACTGAGGTATTATTATGCATATGCAGAGATACCAGAAGCCAATTGTCGTTATCCTTTGTCTTATCTTTATTACGCTTTTTTTGTATAACACGAAGCAGGATTTTCGTCTGATTTTCAAAAAAGACTTGCTGGCTCACGATGAATCCTCGAATTCAGTCGTGGCTGCGAATATTACGCGTAAATTTTTCCCGCCTATGGTACGCGTCAATCCGCTCAATGAACAGCAGGGGAACTGGATGGAAGGGCCATACTGGCAGCATATCCCTCCGATGTTTGCGTATGTCCCTTATTTGTTTTTCAAGCTCGACGGACAGGTTACAATTGAAGTCAAAAGATTATCGTTCGCGCTGGTTACTCTTCTCACGGGTCTGCTGTTTATTTATTCCGTTTACCAATTCCGCAAAAGTTTAGTTGCCGCCATAGCAGCGACTGCAGCGGCAATTTTTTGGATCGGCACGCCGTTCACTCACGAACTTATTACAGGTTACGCATTTGGCGTTTCGGATATAGTTCTGGCATTCACTGTCGTGGCATCATTCGGCGCTGTTTTGTGGTACCTGGCGAAGGAAAAAGAAACCAGGCTTGATTATCCCGGTTGGAAATTAGTTTTGATAGCATTGATTGTAGCGCTGCCGATTATAGCCAAAAATTTATTGGGCGCGATTCCTGCTGCGACATTTTTTATTTTGCTATTGCGGGATTTTCGAACAATAAATAAAAGAGTTTTATTCGCTTCGATCACCTTCGTGGCAATTCTTGCGTCATATTATTTACCTTTTTACATTTCTTCGCCGGAAACATTCAAAAATGAAATTCTGGTGTCTTTTCTGCATTTCAAAAAACTAGAAGGCTGGAATCGACCATGGCATTTTTATCTGACAAATTATTTGCCGCAGAGATATTTGGGACACTGGACTTGGTGGTATTTTGAAGGCTTAATTTTTGGACTCGGAATTTGGACGTTAAAATCTAAAATCTGGGACAGAAAAGACAAAATTTTGCTTGGCTTATCGCTTGGATGGTTTGTCTGGAACTTAATTGCAATTTCATTGGTGACATCCAAGGTGCCGAACTTTATTTATCAAAGCTATTTGCTGAGTTTGTTTTTTATAGTTTATAGCTTGTGCCTCGTTCTTAAACAATTATTTCCTTCACCCTTGTGGAGAGGGATTAAGGGAGGTGGAGGAATAATAATCCTTGGTATGTTAACCGTTTCTTTCTTTGTCACGGGCTACGAAATTGTGAGATTTGCCCAGCATTTTAAATTTATGAGAGCACAAGCATATCACTACGAAACTGAACGCGAAAAATTTTATCAGGTTGCGGAAAAGATGCGACAATCAGGCGTGAATGCGAAGGATTTAGTAATCGTTCACATCTCTGACAATGACTGCTGGGCTCGATATCCTATTTTATTTCTCACTGGCGCTGAATCGAAAACTTTGCTCGAAATGCATTTTAATACTGTTCCAGCTGTAAGAATCCAAAAAAAGTACAACAAAGTATATTTTTTGGATAAAGATTACTCGTTTAGAGAATTTAATATCAATTCCTTAAGCTCAATTCTAAGCGCCAGTGAAAGTGAAATTCAAGCCAACATAATTCGAATCAAAAAAGACAAAACTTCCTGCCAGTGGCTGGTACCGGATCCTATACTAAATGCCCCATAGACAAAAAAATGAGTAGTGGGTAGTTTGTAATGAGTAGCGAACAATTCTATGGCAAGATATGGAAAAACAGCACAGCGAAAAGTGAAGCGCGCGATGCATGAATACAAACGCGGTGAGCTTAAGAGTGGCCGATCTGGTCAGAAAGTAAAAAGCCGCAAACAAGCCATTGCCATCGGCCTTTCCGAAGCCCGCAAACGCGGAGCCAAAGTTCCGTCCGCAAAGCAGGGTAAAAAGCGCTAGTCTGTCATTTATTTTTTTGACCCCGGAGGGGTCTTTTGCTATGATTGTCTAGCAATACGAGAAGGAGGCTCACATGTGTCGACAGGTTGGAAGAGCGGCAGAGGGCTGGCAGTGTGGCGGAGCCCGTTCATTGACATCGAGAGAGAAGGCGATCAGGAAGATCAGTCATCACCACGACATCCTGGATCCGGTAGACGATTTTACTCCGATCGGCGGCGATATACCCACGGGCAAGGTCGCGGTTAACGACGAGGGCAAGGTCGTTCTTCAAGCGCGGTAGCCCAAGATGCGATTCGATCGTGCTGTGTTCTGTTCTTCCTCCAAGGGACGCAGCGGCGGGCAGTCGTCAGCAGGCAAGGGGAACCTCTCCTGGCGGCTGTCCGTTTTTCCCTAAGCACTTCTCTGAAGTGCTTCTTTTTTTATACAAATTTTGCTACACTTCCTGTATAATTAAATCCTCAATGAAATAAAATGGAAAAACATTACGTATGCCCGGAGTGCGGCGGAGTGTCGAACACTCCAAAGAATTGCGAAACAGAAGGTTGTCATCTCCATGGCTCGCCTCTGGAGGAATGTACTTGTACCGACGGCAGACATTCCAATATTTTGAACGAAAACGTATAAACCGCTAGCCTCTATGGAAAATCGCGAAATCGAAGTTAAATTTTTGGAAGTTAATAAGTTGGCTCTGATCGAAAAACTCAAAAAGCTCGGGGCACAAGACCAGGGCGAAGAGCTGATTACAGAACAAATTTTTCACGATGCCGCAGGAAGTTGGCCTAAAGACTCTAAATTTGGCCGAATAAGAAAGACGAAAAAAGGTTATTATTTTACTTATAAACATTCCCAGCAACGAACAGCAACCGGTGTGCTGGAAATTGAGTTTAAAATTGAAGAGCCAGAAAAATTAAAAGCTTTTTTAGAGGTACTGGGTTTAGTAATGAATCGGGAAAATGAGAAATATCGCCATAAGTTTATATTGGATGATGTGATAATCGATATAGATACTTGGCCTATGATACCCCCGTATGTCGAGATTGAAGGACCAACTGAGGCTAGCATTCAAAATACTGCGAGTAAATTAGGTTTTGATTATTCTAAGGGTGTATTTGGCACTGCTTCCGAAGTAATTGAAGAAGTATATAAAATTCCAGTAAAAAATTTAAGATATTTTACTTTCAATAAATTTGAATAGGAACCATTGACTCAGAAATTTCCTAGTTTTATGCTTAGCATAAGCAATTAACCAATAACCTATGCCAGTAATATATGCAATATGAGGCATTGGGATATAAAAATTTTTGGCCGTGTGCACGGAGTCAACTTTCGGTGGTCCACGAAACAAAAAGCCAAAGGTTTACATTTGTGCGGGTTTGTTTGCAACAAACCGGATGGTTCGGTATACGTGGAAGCTGAAGGCCAGACAGAGGACATCGAAGAGTTTTTGGACTGGTGCCGGCGGGGACCGTTATTTGCCAAAGTCAGGCAAATCATGGTTGAAGAAGGTCAAATTAGAGGTTATAATGACTTTGAAATTAAGTATAATTGAAACAAATTGACAATTAAGATAACAAATGAACAGAAGCATAGTTTTTACGTATTCTTATTTACCATATTCGGTTTGCTTTTGGGTGTTTTTATTGCGGGCATGACCATGGTTATTTATTTAATGCTGTTGAATCAAGACTTCGCAGCGTATAGCTTTGGTTTAAGCTGGGAAGAGTTGAACCAGTTTGGTCAGATGCTTAGCCTTGTGCTGATCGTAGTCTGCGGGTTGTGGGGCCGGGCATCGGGTAAGTATTGGTGGACACAAATTTACGTTCTTAAGCGATTCGGACAAAAAAACTAATGAGAAAGCTTTTACTTATTGGATTAATTGGTGGTTTTGCAGTTTGGGTCTACATGGTACCATTCGGTGGTGGTTTGCCCAAACTTTCGCGGATTAAACCTGGATCAATTATGCAGATTACTTCTTCTAATTTTACGAATAACGGTGATATTCCAATTAAGTTTACATGCATGGGTGATAATATTAATCCGGATTTGGAATTCAGCGGAATACCATCTGATGCCCAAAGTTTAGCACTTATTGTTGACGATCCTGACGCACCGAGCGGCAATTTTACGCATTGGGTTGTTTTTAATATTAAACCCAGTACAAAAACGATTCCGGAAGGGGTTGGAGTTGTGCCTGGAGTTCAGGCGACAAATAGCGCCGGTTTGAAACAATATACAGGTCCGTGTCCTCCAAGTGGTGTACATCGCTATTATTTTAAGTTATATGCTTTAGATATTTTACTTCCGGCGGATGAAGTGATTGATAAAACCTATCTTATGCAAGCCATGGCCGGACATGTCATGGATCAGAGCGAAATTTTGGGGAAGTTTAGCAAAACCCAGTAAAGTGTTTCTTAAACGCGGGCTTTGGGCTATAATTATGTCCAGGGCCTTTTGATTTATGAGCATATTGGACGTAAAAAATTTAACCAAAAGATTCGGTCCCCCAATTGGCGGATTTATCGCTGTTAATAATATTTCCTTTTCTCTCAAGGAAGGGGAGATTTTAGGTTTGCTAGGCCCCAACGGTGCCGGCAAAACCACGACACTTCAACTATTACTGGGGCTTACTACTTTGACAAGTGGTACCATAACATATTTCGGCAAAGATTTCGTTACAAACCGGAGTAAGATTTTAGAGAATGTAAATTTTTCTTCCGCCTACACGCGTTTGCCGAAACTTTTATCAGTACGAGAGAACCTGAATTTTATTTCGTATTTGTACAACATCAAAGATCGGGCTGCGAGGATAAATAAAATCGCGGAGATTTTTCATTTGAAGGAACTATGGAATAAAGAGACGCGGACTTTGTCCGCGGGCCAGGCCACAAGATTAAACATCGCTAAATCCTTCATAAATTTTCCTAAAATTTTAATGTTAGACGAACCCACAGCATCTTTGGATCCTGATGTTGCCGGATACATCCGCGAATTTTTGGAAAATGAACGAAAGGAATTCCAGGTATCGATTATTTTGACCTCGCACAACATGGCGGAAGTGGAAGAGCTATGCGACCGAGTCGTTTTTATAAATCGCGGCAAGATAGTGGCGGATGATACGCCGGAAAATTTAGCAAAAACAATTGAGATTTCTCACGTTAGATTATTGATCCGCAAGAACGATATGGCAAAATTTAATAGTTATGCAAAAGGCGCGCAGCTGGATTGGTTAACCCAAGGTCCGTATTCTCTTCTAAATATAAACGAAAAAGAGATTCCTAACATTCTTCGTTCTCTGGCAGAGATAGATATAAATTATGATGAAATCAGTATTGAAAGACCTACTCTTGAAGATTATTTTTTGGAAAAAGCGAGGAGCAAAACATGAACTTTGCGCGAATTTACGGCTTAATTTTAAGATACAATTATCTTCTTCGAAGAAATTTTGACCGGATGGCTGATGCATTTTATTGGCCAACTATTGATTTATTTGTATGGGGTCTTACAGGCTTGTATGTGGAGCGCCTGGCAGGCAATACAAAAATAATTGTCGCTATTCTTTCAGGGGTTGTTCTGTGGTATATCGTATTTCGGAACCAAGGAGAAATCACAGTAAATCTTCTGGAAGAGTTTTGGAATGACAATCTGATTAATTTATTTGTCTCGCCGCTGACTTTTGGTGAATGGATTGTTTCAGTGTTGCTTTCCGGCATAGTGAAATCAATCATTGCTTTGTTTTTCGCAGCCACAGTCGCATTTCTTCTTTATCAAGTAAATATTTTCGTTCAGGGTTTTTATTTGATACCTTTTGCGTTTTTATTGATTTTGAGCGGCTGGTTTATAGGGTTGACCATCGCCGGTTTTGTTTTGAGGTATGGAACGAAAATTCAGTTTTTTGCCTGGACACTCGTATACATCTTCATGCCGTTTTCTGCCGTGTTTTATCCAGTTTCGACCCTGCCCACGTGGGCAGGAAAAATTGCGGGTTTGGTGCCCATGAGCTATGTTTTCGAAGGCATGCGGCAGGTGATTAACACCGGGACTTTCGATATAAATAAATTTTGGATAAGCCTAGGTTTGAATGCAGTTTACCTTATTATTTCAATAGTTTATATTAAGAGTAGTTTTAAGAAAGCCCTGGAGAGAGGTTTGATTAATATAATATGAAACTTTCAGAGAAAAAATGCGTGCCATGCGAAGGGGGTATGCCTCCCTTTACTAAATCAGAAATAAAAAAATACCTGCCTAAGCTTTCCAAGGGTTGGAAAGTGATAGATGACTTAAAATTGCAAAAATCGTTTAAGTTTAAGAATTTCGTGGAAACAATGGGATTTGTGAATCAAGTGGCACTCATAGCCTCAGCTGAAGATCATCATCCGGATATGTATGTTTCGTATTCCGTAGTTTCTGTCGAATTATGGACGCACGCAGTAAACGGACTTTCCGAAAATGATTTTATTTTAGCGGCTAAAATTGATCAATTATAAAAATGGAACTAAAAGATAAAGTAATAATTTTAACCGGCGCTGCTCGTATTGGGATTGATGTGGCTAAGGCTTTGTCTCTAAAAGGCGCTAAGCTTGCTGTGACTTACTTAAATAACCAGCCGGATTTGAGTATGCTTGAAACTGATATTCTCTATATCAAAGGCGATTTATCTCATGCTTCAGAAGTCAATCGAATGATAGCTGAGATAAAAAAGCATTTTGGAAGAATTGACGGGTTGGTCCACATGGCGGCAATTTATCCGCGTACGCCTTTCGCTACCGTGACGGAAAAAGACTGGGATACAAATATGAACGTGATTGCCAAAAGCGCATTTTTGATGAGTAAGGCCGCTGCAGCTCACATGACTGCTGGTAAAATTATTTTTTTCTCTGACTGGTCGGTGCTGACGCAACCATATAAGGATTATCTGCCGTATAACGTCGCCAAATCCGCGATCGTGGGTCTGACTAAATCTTTGGCAAAGGAATTAGCTCCAAAGATTGCCGTGAATGCTATTGCTCCAGGACCGATACTTAAACCAGCCGATCTTTCTGAAGAGGACAACGCTGAAGTTTTAAAAAATACTCCTCTGGCCCGATGGGGAGGGGAGCATGAAATATCAAAAGCAGTTTTATACTTGATGGACGCCGATTTCGTTACAGGCCAAGTTTTGTATGTGGATGGCGGCAGGTCAATCGCTTAAATAAAAAGTTTATTATTAGACTTGAGGCCATTTAAGAAGTCCTTTCCTGACATCACGGGTTTGCCGTCAGGCTGAATTTGCTCAATCAACAAACTGTTGTTTAAAGTTTTTACTACCAGCTGTCCAGCGGTTGAATAAATTTTTCCGGGCAGTTCGATTTTATGTTCCTTCAAAATGCTGGCTTTAAGAATTTTCACAGCCTTGCCGTCAAGGTTGGTCCAAGTTCCGGGTTCAGGGTTTAGCGCCCTGATATTCGCGTCAATCTGCTTCGCTGACAGTGACCAGTCTATCTTGGCGTCCGCTCTTTTTATAAGTTTGGTGAAAGTCGCCCGCTCATGGCTTTGTTCAGTCGGTTTTAGAGAGCCGGCAAACCAGCTAGGTAAAGTTTGAACTACAAGATCCGCCGCTAGCACACTTAATTTTTGGTAAAGTTCAGAATATGTTTCAGTCCCATTCAGGCTAATTTCTGACTTAGCGATAATAGGTCCATGATCCATTTTCTCATCCATCTTAATAAGAGTAATGCCGGTGGTGGGCTCCAAATTTAAAATTACCGCCTGGATAGGAGAAGCTCCTCGGTATTTCGGCAGCAATGATCCGTGGATGTTGATTGATTTGAATTTAGGAATTTGTAGAATCTCGCCGGGAATAATTTGGCCGTAAGCCGCTACCAAAAGAAGGTCTGGTTGCAGAATTGAGATTTGTGATTTGAGATTTGTGATGTTTTCTGACTGCGCAATTTGAATGTGGTTTTTTTCCGCCCAGATTTTAATCGTCGGGGGAGTGAGTGCCTGTTTGCGACCGCTCGGTTTATCCGGCTGGGTTATGACTAAAACAAGCTCATGTTGAGCTTTCAGTTTTTCCAAAGTCGGGATTCCGAATTCAGTTGTGCCGGCAAAAATTATTTTCATGTAGATAAAATATTTGGGTAAATACCTTTAAGGTTTGCAAAAAAAGAATCTCCAAACAGCTTAGGGTTGTTTTTAAGCTCGGCCTTCAGTTCATCAACTGTAAATTTTTTGTATTCGTCTGATTCGTGATTCAAAATTAAATCTTCATCTGAAGATATTTCGTAGACAATAAAATAGTGATTTTCTTTGCGGTTTAAAACTTCTCGATTAAAGATAGTTTTACCGACATATCGGAACTTAAAATCCTTAAGACCTACTTCTTCAAATGCTTCGCGTTTCAAAGCATCCTCCACAGTTTCTCCGGCTCGCACATGTCCGCCCACAGGAGAAACAAATTGACCCGCGTCTTGCCGACTTGCAGACTGCTTAACTAAAGCCCACCGTCCTTGATTGTCGATAATTTCAGCAATAACCGTGCGGTGTAGTAATGATTTTTCGTGTGCTTCTTTTTTCGTCACTTGATACAGCACTTCATCATTTTCATTTACAATATCAACTATTTCTTCTTGCGACATCTACATTTTCTCCTCTGGCTTGCCTGTGGTTTGCCTCAGCATCTTACTGGTAAATAAAATTCCATCCAAATGATCGACTTCGTGCTGGATTACTCGGGACAACAAACCGCTGGCGACAAATTTAGTTTTGGTGCCTTCCAAATTTTGGGCTTCTACTGTGATTTTTTTCGGTCGTTTCACGATCCCGAATACTCCGGGGATGGATAAACATCCTTCTTCCATTTCGACCTTGCTCCATGATTTTTTGGTGATTTTCGGATTAACTAGCGCGAAAGCCGGCAAGCCCATGTGTTCAAGGTCAATGATACACATGCGGATTGATTTGCCGATCTGGGGAGCGGCGAGGCCGATGCCATTTGCTTTGCGGCAAGTCTCGATCATTTCATCCGCCAAATCCAAAAGCTCCTGGTCAAAATTTTTGACCAGTACGGTTTTCTTATTAAGCACGGGATCAGGAACCGTTACTATTTTCAGCATTATGTTTTTTAATAAGATAAGCAAACAAAGCACCCGGTGACTTGGTGCTTTTGTTTTCCAGCACTTCTCCGGCGAGTCGACGCAATAAATTATGATCGTACTTAACAGCCATTTTTAAATAAAAGCCAAAATGTTTTTTGTCTGCCAGCCTGTTTGCCAGCTCGTCGGCCAAAACATGAGCAGGGGAGTGCAGATGCTGTTCAATTCGTTTTTTAAGATAGTTTTTCTCAACTTTCATAAAAAAGATTTAAGGTGTAAGTGGTAAGGTTAAAGACTACTTATCATTGGATTAAACATAAATCTTTAATCTTAAACCTCACAACTATTCTATCAGAATTATGCTATAATTAAAAGACATTATGCGTCTCTTTACTGCTATTCCTTTATCAAGCGAAGCTAAGACTGCTGTGGATGTTATTACCCGCGGTCGTTTGCCAGTGCCATATATAAATACTACCAATCTGCATATCACGCTGAACTTTTTCGGTGAGCTTACAGATGCTGAAGCAAATAAAGTACGGATAATTTTTGAGCTAACAGTCAAAGGATTGGAAAAATTTTCCGTAGAGTTTGATAAGCTCGTAAAATTTCGTGATCAGATTCACTTGACTATAGTGCCCAATGACAAATTGAACAGTTTGCAGACGGTGCTACAGAAGGCGTTTGAAGCCGGCGGATTTAAATTTCAAGAACGGGAATACTATGCTCATGTTAAACTAACGAATCTGCATATGGATAAGGTTATGAATCCTGAAAGAAAACTGGATAATTTTCCGCAAGAAGAACTGAAACAACTGAATTTCGTGGCTGAAAAAGTTATTTTGTATGAAGCGAAGCTGCTTTTACATCATGCCCGACACATTCCTCTGCTGGAGTTGAATTTAGTATGAGTAAAATAAATATTGCCGGGGTACTGGTCGATGATCTTACAAAACAGCAAGTCCTGGAAGAGATACACAAAAATATACAATTATATAAAAGTGTATACGTGGTTACTCCCTATTCGGAGCAGATTGTTTTTGCATCGGAAGACAAAAAGTATAATGATGTTTTAAATAATGCTGCATTGTCGCTTCCCGACGGTATTGGAATTCTGTGGGCTGCAAAGTACCTGTCGCTCCCTGGAGTTTACTGGCCTTTTGTAAAGACGTTATTCGCGATTATTTTAAATCCTAAATACATCCGCTCGATTATCCCCGAACAAGTCACGGGTAGGCATTTAGTTTACGATGTGATTAAGCTTGCGAATGATAATAATTATTCTTTAGCTCTAGTCGGCGGTGAAAATAATGTAGCGGCACAAACCGCTTATGAACTAAAAAAAACTTATCCCAACGTGAAGGTTAATTTGGCTTTATCAGGACGTCCTTTTGATGCCCAAATTGTTCGCGAGATCGCAGATAGTAATTCTGATATACTACTCATAGCTTATTCACCGCCGAAGCAAGAGATGTGGATCGCAGACAACCTGCAAAATTTAAACGTTAAGCTGGCAATTGGTTTGGGTGGTACATTTGACTATCTGGCCAAAAGAAGGCCTCCAGCGCCCATATTTGTGCATTATATGGGTCTAGAATGGCTCTGGCGTCTAATTACCCAGCCCTGGCGAATTAAGCGGATTTGGAACGCCGTGCCGGTGTTCGTAATTAAGATTTTAAGATATAAATTAAGAAAGTAGACTATGCCCGATAAAACTGAAAATTCGTTTAAACCTGAGAATCAAGATATTGCTCCAGAGCTGGAGGCCTTGAGAAAACTTCGAGCAATGTCAGAAGAAAAAAGAAAAGCTCTGGCTGGTCAGCTTAGTAGTAATGAGATTCAAGATTTGAGCGACTTAGTTGATAATTTAAAAACGCAAAAAAGTCCTGGTCTGAAGAAAGAGGATAAAGAAAAAGAAAACCAGAGTGCGGATGTTCCAATTCAGACAATAACTCCCAATAGAGAAAGAACGGATGTTGGTACAGCACGATATACTCGAGAAACCGATAGACTAATTCTTGAGTCGCTAAAAGTAGATTGTGAAATTAGTAAGCAGGAGATTGAGCGTATTGCTGAAAAATTTGGAGTCAAAGAGCAGTTGCTTAAGGAATTGAATGCTAGAAATATTTGGGCAGATATGTTTAGTCTTTCTTTAAACTGGCAACTAACTAATCAGCCTAAGCCCTTAATATTAGGATCATCAAGGAGGCAAGATGGAACCGAATACCCAATAGAATTTAGCGATCGGTTGTTCACTAACTGGGAGTATTCAGGAAAAGCCAACGTTAAGATTGACGTTTCAACCAGACCTATAAAAATTGAATTGATTATCTAATGCCTCAAGAAATAAAAACTAGATTTGCACCGAGCCCTACCGGATTGCTACATGTAGGCGGATTGCGCACAGCATTGTATAATTTTTTGTTTGCAAAAAAACATAATGGCCAATACGTTTTGCGTATAGAAGATACGGACAAGGCACGAACAGTCCCTGGAGCTTTAGAAAACATAATCCAAGTTTTGAAAGATTTTCATCTCAATTCAGATGGTGAACCAGTGTTCCAATCAAAGCGCTTGGATTTATATCTAAAGCATGCGAATGAATTGATACAGAAAAAAGCTGCTTATTATTGTTTTTGTTCACAGCAACGTTTAGAGGATTTACGTAAACAACAGGAAGCAGCGAAACAACCACCTAGGTATGATAAATTTTGCTTGAAACTAGGCGAAGAAGAGGTCCAGAAAAAATTGCAAGCAAGTGAACCTCATGTAATTCGACTAAATGTCCCTGCTAATCAGCAAATTAGATTTACTGATTTAGTTCATGGCGAAATCAAAATCTCCACTAATGATATCGACGATCAAGTTTTAGTTAAATCAGATGGTTACCCCACATATCACTTGGCAAACGTGGTAGATGATCATGATATGGAAATCACCCATGTCATTCGAGGAGAAGAATGGATTCCTTCCACGCCAAAACATATGCTGCTCTACTCAGCGTTTAGCTGGGAATCTCCTCAGTTTGCACATTTGCCCCTTTTACTTTCTAAAACGAAGAAGAAACTTTCGAAGAGAGAAGGTGACGTAGCAGTGCAAAGTTTTTTGGAGCAAGGATATTTACCCGAAGCCTTACTCAATTTCGTGGCTTTGCTGGGTTGGAATCCAAAAACGGAGCAGGAGATATTTTCTTTAACTGAATTAGTTGAAGTTTTTTCATTTGATAAAGTAAATAAATCCGGTGCGGTGTTTGATCTGGAGAAACTTGATTGGATCAATGGCCTCTACATCCGGAAAATGGATATCAAAGAACTTTTTCCCAGAGTTGTTCCGTACATCCTTCAAGCTGGAATCAAGATCGATAATTATCCTAAGGAGTTTTTGGAAAAAGTTGTCGCTCTGGAACAGGAACGGCTTAAGAAACTATCGGAAATAGGGGATAGAGTGCGATATTTCTTTGAAGAGCCAAAGTATGACGCGCAATTGTTAATTTGGAAAAAAGCTGATAAAAACGTGATCAACCAGAACTTGCAAAAACTTCTAGAATTTTTAAAATCGACCGAGCCGACTGAAGAAAATATAAAAAAATTCATCGTTGACAGTGACTTAAAAACCGGAGAAGTCCTCTGGCCGCTTAGAGTTGCATTAACAGGGCTTGAAGCCTCTCCTGGACCATTTGAGATCATGAACACGTTCGTGCTTTTGCCAAACGGCAAGCAAATTATTCTTGATCGGATCAATAGAGCGATAAAATTGCTGTAACGTTCCGCATTAGATAATTAGAAACTGTTATTGAAGCTGGTAAGTTAATTCTTTCCGCCGCGCAGTCATTTTAAGCTTCTGTTGGAGTTGTTCAATCCGGTGTTTGAGTTGTTTCGGATTAAGAGTAACATATTTTAATTTGAG
>DASWFI010000078.1:0-1582 GCA_036394315.1 Patescibacteria group bacterium | reverse complement strand
TTATCGTTTTGGGAGATCTGGAATTTTTGATTATACATTGAAAGCACCGGACGGTTCATCTATTTTAACCATGAAGCAATTCAAGATCCGCCGTCAATGGTGGCCTCGGGAACTAGCAACACTCGAAATAACCCCAGTTGCGGCATCTATGAAGGAATTAGATTGGTTAGTCTTAGCTATGGCGTACCTTGCCAATTCCAGTTTAAGTCTATAAAAGTATATCCTGTGGGTATAAAAGAAAATGTAAAACTAACGGAGTGATCGAAAGCTTGAGCGTCTTCTTGAGGTCTATATGGATCAGGATATTGATTTGCCAGCTGAGCGAAAACAATATATGATTATTTCAATTAACCGAATCAATTATGTCAACTTCCGGAGAATTTGAAGGTGAGCCAAGAAGTCCCGAAGAAGCCTTAGAAATAGTTTTATCCTATTACGAAAACCTCCAAGAGGCTACAAAAGCTAATTGGGAAGAAGCAAGAAAATCATGGAATGCTCACAAAGCCGATCCAAAAATAGCCAATCTGAATGAAGATGCTTATGATGCTGAAGAGGGAATCCATGACATGTATTTTGAAGACCAAGATAGAGAAATGCATTTCGACTTCGTCGATAATTTTAAAGAAAGTGTCCCTGAGCAATTTAGGGACGAAGTCGCACGAAGATTAGCCGAGCAAGGTAAAATCGATATATTATCTCTCATCGAAAGTTCATTGGAAGGAAATGTTAAACCCGAAACACTTGTCCTAATTAAACAAAAACTTCAGGAAGATAAAGAGAGACGAGATAGAGAATTTAAGGAAAAATTTGGACCTAAATAAATTTATAAAACTTACTATAGAAAAAACTCCACAATGTTGTGGAGTTTTTTCTTGGAGCAGGTAGGGGGAATCGAACCCCCACCCCTTCCTTGGCAAGGAAGCGTTCTACCATTAAACCATACCTGCGTGGTGCCTCGGGTCAGAATCGAACTGACTACGCCAGCCTCTTCAGGGCTGCGCTCTACCAATGAGCTACCGAGGCGTCGACGCAACTGATCGTACCTTCGCAAATCGCCATTGATAAAATTCTTTCGGCGATTGTGCTATGGTCGATCGTTGCTCCTCTCAAAAAATTTGTTCTCACCAGGACAATGATAATTGTGAGTCTGGCTGCGACTCAAATTTTTTGTTAAACCCTCGAATTTAACCAAGGATTTATATTATACCAAAATTTTCTGGTGGACGCTTGAGGATTTGAACCTCAGACCTCCTCGGTGTAAACGAGGCGCTCTAACCAGCTGAGCTAAGCGTCCATGGTGCACGGGAGAGGACTCGAACCTCCAATCCCTTGCGGGAGCTACCACCTCAAGGTAGTGCGTATACCAGTTCCGCCACCCGTGCATGTAAAAATCCTATCAATTATAAGCCAATTATGCCCTTAGGTCAATTCTAGCAAAAGCTCCGCATTAGATAATTAGAAACTGTTATTGAAGCTGGTAAGTTAATTCTTTCCGCCGCGCAGTCATTTTAAGCTTCTGTTGGAGTTGTTCAATCCGGTGTTTGAGTTGTTTCGGATTAAGAGTAACATATTTTAATTTGAG
>DASWFI010000077.1:0-3025 GCA_036394315.1 Patescibacteria group bacterium | reverse complement strand
AATTCATAGGGTCGCATAGTGAAGGATGTTTGAACTGGGATATTAAACGGATCTAAAAACTAATGTTTATAGTTTGAATAAATGAAACTTACTATTTTAATCAAATTAATCATTATCAGACCGCTCAGTAGCCAATAATCCAAATTATTGGTAAATAGTTGATACAAAATCCCAATGGAAAAAAAAACTGTCCCAGCCATAAGTGCTGAACGATTGGCGATGTATCGGTGCGATACTTCTCGCTCATCAATTGTCTTGCCTTCGCCCACCATTGACATGGCCACAACATAGATGCTTAAGAGTACTGAAATAGAAAGCATAGTTGGCATGGACATGCCGTCCGAATGTTGTTGCAATAGGAAACCTGTCAGCAAGGCAATAAAAATCAATAAAATCAAATAGTAAATGATAATTTTCATATTATTTAACATAAAAAATCTCCTCAACTGAGGTTTTAAAGTACTTGGCTAACTGCAAAGCCAGCGTTAAAGAAGGGGTATAGTTCCCTTTCTCGATTGCGATTATAGTTTGCCTGGAGACTTTTATGACCTGGGCCAATTCTTCTTGTGTGATGTTTTTCTTCAGGCGCATGTTTTTAATTTCATTATAGATTGACATTTTAATCACCCAAAAGTAAAGGCAAATGCTTGGAATCCCGCCTCTGGGATGGAAATTTCGATGACATGGTCATTATAATCATTTGAATCAAACAATGTATAGAGCTGTGATTGTGAAACCATAACATCGGGCTGGGATTTGCCGTCAACAGTAATTTTAATTTTTTGAGGTTTTGCACTTTCGACCACCATATGGACCTTACCCGAATGGAACTTCAGCTTTATGGTGCCGTTTGGTTTTGCAAGCGTTGCACTTTCGCCAGAAAACTTCCAGGCGCCATTCAGAGCAAAATTATTCAAAGCCAAGTCGTTTGGCAAAAGATAAGTTTGCTCAGTTTCGGAAGGCCTCTGTTGGGACCTTAAATATTGCAGGCGATTGGTGCCAAAATACATCTCCGGCGAACCAACACGAGAAAAATCCGGACCATTGACTTGGCTGGTTTCCATATTCAAACCTAAAAGTGTTCTGATGGCATTCTCGGTATGGTCATAATTGCCTTCACCGAAATGGGTATAGACAACATCACCATTTTTATCGATCAAATACTCTGCTGGCCAATATTGGTTGGAATAATTATTCCAAGTTACAAAGTTGTTGTCCTGGGCCACAGGATAATTGATCTTATGCCGCTTAATCGCATTCTCGACATTTGCCGTATCTTTTTCAAACTCAAACTCCGGCGTATGCACTCCCACCACGACCAAGCCTTTGTCTTTATATGTATCATACCATTTAGTTACATACGGCAAAGTCCGGATGCAATTGATGCACGAGAAAGTCCAAAAATCAACCAATACTACCTTGCCACGCAGCTGTTTAATTGTCAGCGGGTCAGAATTGAACCAGTGATTAATGCCGACAAATTCGGGGGCTGCACCATAGTTTTGAAAATCAATTTTTGCCATAGTTTGGTTCCCTGAGGAATCAATTTTTGCAAACTTGCTTTCCAGGTTTGATGCTGGAAACAAACCAGCAAGTTGAGTCTCAATCTTAATGTCATATTGATAATACATCGCTACGGCCAGAAGTATGATGAATGCCCCAAAAACCTGCTGGATTCTGGTCGAATATCGTGCGATTGAGCGCACTTTCGTCGTAACAACCTGGCTGCCATAAGCAATAGCGAGCATCGGGATTCCGGCACCCAAAGCATAGGCGGCCAAAAGCGTTCCTGATCTTGCTAAATTACTCTGCGTTGCGATCAACGTCAGAATTGCCCCAAGCACAGGCCCGGCACAAGGCGTCCAAATTACTCCCAATGTCATGCCTAAAATGAATCCACCAAGATTATCGCGTCTAGCATTACCAGCCTCGCTTGCCCTATTGATCAGGTTATTCATACCCATGGTTAAAATCTCAAACGGCTTGGGCCAGATGAGAAACAATCCAAACATGGCCAACAAAACAATTACTACGTTACGCAAGATATTGGGATCAATGCCCAGATGCGTGGTTAGAAAAGAAAGCGAAACGCCTAAAGCTGTAAACACAAGCACAAACCCCGCCACAATGTATAGGGGCCGAGACTTGCTGGTTTGACCGGCTGATGTGCCAAGTAAAATCGGCAATAGGGGCAAAATGCAAGGAGCTCCAATAGTCAGCACCCCTGCCAAAATTGCAAATAATATCTGTAGCATTATTTTTTCATTGTGTCCGGTGGGGTCTTTTGCATGGTATCTTTCTGCATGCGTCTTCTGGTTTTTGCATAGAACCTTGGGGTTTCATAGAATCATTTGATTTTTGCATTGTATCTTGCTTTTGCATATTGTCACCGGTAGAAGTACTTGTCTGCTTATTGCAAGTAGCGGCTACAAACACCAAGGCTACTATCACAAACAAAATCGATAATTTGGATTTCATAAATATGGATTGATTTTCTTATCTCAAGCTTAAACTATTAAAAAATTGATGTCAAGTCAACTTTACATACAGATAAACAAAAAACTATGTATATAGGTAGTCAAGTAGATAATCGATTTTCATAAGGAGTCCCCCTTACGAGGAACAACTTAATTGGCATCTATCTTGCTTAAGATAGAAGGGGTAAACATGTTTAATGATGTTCTAACACCGGGCGGCGCTTTGATTTTCCCGAAATTAAAAAATTTCAATGGCTACTACATGGCGGGCCGCACAGCCGCTGCTCTAAAAATCTTCAGTTCGAACCTGTTTTTAAAAAATCGTAAAATTGAATTTACCCCACAAACACAATGGGCTGCACTTAGTGCAGCCCATGAAAAAGTTTCTAAATTAGATCTAAAACATCTACTGGTGGGTGTGGCGCGGATCGAACGCGCGACCCTCTGCTTAAAAGGCAGGTGCTCTACCACTGAGCTACACACCCTCGTTTTGTTCATAAATATAAACCAACAACCAATATATTATACAGATTTTGGATAGAAAATCA
>DASWFI010000076.1:0-18394 GCA_036394315.1 Patescibacteria group bacterium | reverse complement strand
AATTCATAGGGTCGCATAGTGAAGGATGTTTGAACTGGGATATTAAACGGATCTAAAAACTAATGTTTATAGTTTGAATAAATGAAACTTACTATTTTAATCAAATTAATCATTATCAGACCGCTCAGTAGCCAATAATCCTTTTACTTGTTTGTGTCATTACAGAACCATTCCAGGGGTTACACCAGCAATGAGGCAATTCGAGGCCTTGCAATAATCGTATCATTATGATACGATTATCATAATTAAATGATACGAAAATGCTTAAATTAAGCCAAAAAGATCAAAAAATCATCGGGATTTTTCTGAGAAAGGGCAAATCGCAGTCTTCGAATATATATGAGGAAATAATAAAATCCGGCGATGATATTTCGTTGGTTACTGTTAAAAGAGCCTTGTCGGAAATGACTGACAAGGGCTTTTTGATCACATTGGGAGCAGGCAGATCTACAAATTATGATTTAAGTATAAAGGGACGGGTTTTTGCCGACATTGATGCCAGGCAGTATGTTGCCATAGAGCCGGACAAGCGCTATGGTCTGCATGGCTATAATTTTGATCTACTAAAAACCTTTCCGCCGGATATTTTTACGGCTGATGAATTAAATATACTGGATGCGGCGAGTGCTGAATATAAAGAAAGGACTACGGACTTGCCTGTGGCCATCAAAAAAAAGGAGTTAGAGCGTTTAGTTATTGAGTTATCCTGGAAGTCATCTAAGATTGAAGGCAATACTTACACTCTTTTGGACACCGAGAAATTAATTTTAGAGAATAAAGAAGCGCCAGGACACAGCAAAAAAGAAGCGCAGATGATTTTAAACCACAAAGACGCTTTTAATTATATCCATGAACACTCCGCCCAATTTAAAACAGTGACAAGAAAAAATCTGGAAGAATTGCATGCCATTCTGGTTAAAGACTTAAGCGTTGGTCTTGGATTTAGGGCAAAACCTGTTGGTGTTACCGGATCTGTTTATCGTCCGTTGGACAATATTTACCAAATCACCGAAGCTGTGGATGAACTTTCAGCGGCAGTGTCTAAAAACAATAGGCCTTATGGCAAAGCTTTGGTAGCGCTTCTTGGCTTGAGTTACATCCAGCCGTTTGAAGATGGCAACAAGAGAACATCACGCCTTTTAGCCAATGCCCTGCTGCTCTCCCATTCTCTGGCTCCGCTTTCGTATCGGAGCGTTGACGAAGAAGATTACCGCTCTGCTATGCTGGTATTTTACGAGCTTAATTCTATAGTGCCAATAAAAAATATCTTTATCGGCCAATATAAATTTGCAGCCCAGAATTATGCAGTAAAATAAAGTTGCTGCTAAAATTAATTCTGGAAAACGAAAATAATTAGCAAATAGCAATGTAAGAGCAGTTTTGGTTCGGAAATCTGCTAATCTGCTACATTACAAATAGGCCAAAAAATGCTAAAATTAGGGCATATTATGAAGCTGACAGAACAAGATATTAGCACTAAATTTATTATCCCAGCGCTGACCGATGCTGGTTGGAATTTGCAAACCCAGATCCGGGAGCAGGTTTATTTCACTGATGGCCGGATTACTATCCGTGGCAAAAGCATTACACGCGGTGAAAAGAAACGTGCCGACATCGTTCTTTATTATAAAAATGAATTGCCCTTAGCTATTATTGAAACCAAAGATAAAACTCATTCTGTGGGTGATGGCATGCAGCAAGGTTTGAATTACGCAGAAATTTTAGATATTCCATTTGTTTATAGTTCAAATGGTGAAGGATTTCTCGAGCATGATCGCACAGTCAAAACTGGATCAATAGAAAAAGAATTGGGCCTTAACGCATTTCCAAATCCTGAACAACTTTATCAAAGATATAAAGAAGCTCAAGGTGTTACTAAGGAAGTCGAATCGATAATCAATCAGGATTATCATCAACAAGCTGGCGGTAAATCACCCAGATACTTCCAACGCATTGCGATTAATCGAACAGTCGAAGCCGTAGCGAAGGGACAGAAACGATTACTATTGGTCATGGCCACAGGAACCGGTAAAACCTATACCGCCTTTCAAATCATTTGGCGATTATGGAAATCCAAAACCAAAAAACGGATATTATTTCTAGTTGATCGAAATATCCTCGCTAACCAAACCAGAAATAACGATTTTATTCCATTTGGCGATAAAATGGTCAAAATCGAACACCGCAATGTCGATAAGGCCTATGAAATTTATTTAGCTCTTTATCAAGGCTTAACCGGTAGTGAAGAAGAAAGTAATATCTTTAAACAATTTTCACCTGACTTTTTTGATTTGATTATTGTCGACGAGTGTCATCGAGGCAGCGCGAAAGACAATTCCGCATGGAGAGAAATCCTGGATTATTATAAAGATGCAACTCAAATCGGTCTAACTGCTACACCGAAAGAAACCAAAGATATTACCACACAAGGATATTTTGGAAAACCAATTTATACTTACTCACTCAAGCAAGGAATCGATGATGGTTTTCTCGCGCCTTATAAAGTCGTACGAATAACATTGGATCGAGACGTCGAGGGTTACAGGCCGGAAATCGGTAAAACTGACAAATTCGGCAACGAAGTACCAGATCGGATTTATAACACCAAGGATTTTGACAGAAATTTAGTTATTGATGAACGAACTAAACTTGTAGCACGGAAAATGACTGAATATATGAAGGAAACTGATCGGATGCAGAAAGCGATTGTGTTTTGCGTCGACATTGACCATGCGGAGCGAATCAGGCAAGCCTTAGTCAATGAGAACTCGGATAAAGTGGCTGAAAATCGTCGATATGTAGTTCGTATCACAGGGGACAATGACGAAGGTAAAAAAGAATTAGATAACTTTATTGATCCAGAAAGTTCTTATCCTGTCATTGCGACTACTTCCAAGCTTATGACTACCGGAGTCGATGCCCAGACTTGTCAATTGATAGTTTTGGATACTAATATTAATTCAATCACAGAGTTCAAACAAATTATTGGTCGGGGAACTCGGATTCGCGAAGATTATCATAAATTCTTTTTTACGATCTTGGATTTCCGAAATGCGACAGAATTGTTCGCCGATCCAGACTTTGACGGTCCTCCCCTTGTGGTTTATCAGCCAAAAGAAGGCGAGCCAATCGCGCCACCGATTACAGATGAAGATGTTGCTGAAAATGAAGTCATTGGTAAGGTTGGTAAATCAAAAGTTGCCATACTTGATGATACTCCAGAAGGCCCGAAAAAATATTATGTTATTGGTGTACCGGTAAAAGTTATCAATCAGCGAGTCCAATACATGGATGCCAACGGCAAACTAATCACTGAATCCCTGAAGGATTAT
The DNA here is from genome assembly GCA_036394315.1 of Patescibacteria group bacterium. Classification (GTDB taxonomy): domain Bacteria; phylum Patescibacteriota; class Doudnabacteria; order UBA920; family O2-02-FULL-48-8; genus DASWFI01. The sequence continues at coordinate 15,062 of DASWFI010000076.1, read as the reverse complement.
TCTAAGAAAAATATTCTGAGCGAATATGCATCTTTGGATGAATTTTTAACTGCCTGGACCAACGCCGAGAAAAAAGAAGCAATTATCGGCGAACTCGAATCTCGTGGTGTGATTTTTGAAGAATTAAAAAAGGATGCGGGTAAGGATCTCGATCCGTTTGATTTAGTCTGCCATATCGCTTTTGGTAAAAAACCTTTGACTCGCCAGGAGCGCGCGGATAATGTGAAGAAGCAGAATTACTTTGCCAAGTACGAAGGTAAAGCACGCGAGGTTATCGATGCTTTGATTGAAAAATATGCAGATGCTGGAATTACCGCTATCGACAGTATTGATGATTTACAAGTCTCGCCCTTTACGAAATTTGGTACACCATTTGAGATAGTCAATGTGATTTTTGGTGGACGCGAAAAATACCTGACAGCCGTAAAAGAGATCGAAATTTCACTTTATAAAGTTTAACTATGTCTATACAAAACGCAATCAAATCAATACAAGACATCATGCGTAAAGATGCAGGTGTGGATGGCGACGCTCAACGCCTTTCTCAACTCGTCTGGATGCTGTTTTTGAAGATTCTTGATGATAAAGAAAAGCAAGACGAATTAATTGATCTCAAATATAAATCACCAATTCCAGAAAAATTACGTTGGCGCAATTGGGCGGCAAATCCGGAAGGCATTACTGGTGATGAGCTTTTGGATTTTATAAATAATAAACTATTCAAACAGCTCAAAGAATTGTCTATTCAAAGCAATGATCGCGTAGCGATTGTCCGTGAGGTCTTCGAGGATAGTTATAATTACATGAAGTCTGGAACGCTCATCCGGCAAGTCGCGAATAAATTAAATGAAATCGATTTTAACAGCCAAGACGATCGGCATCATTTCAATGAGATATATGAACATTTACTCAAAGAACTTCAAAACGCTGGTAATGCCGGCGAGTACTATACGCCGCGGCCATTGACCAAATTTATCGTTCAAATGGTAGACCCGAAGCTGGGCGAGAAGATTCTCGACCCCGCTTGTGGCACAGGTGGATTTTTGATTAGCGCTATCCAACATATCCGCAGTGCCGAAGTTAAAACGAAAAAAGAAGAACAGAAACTAGAATCATCTATCCAAGGAGTGGAACTTAAGCCATTACCGCATCTTTTGGCAATTACTAATTTAATTTTACATAGTGTGGATGTGCCCACGCAAATCCGCAGAGGAGATATGTTATCTAAACCACTTCGCGATTATGGACCAGGCGATAGGGTAGATGTGATCGTGGCCAATCCTCCATTTGGTGGCTCTGTGAAAGACGGGACAGAAGATAATTTTCCACAAGCTTTCCGTACGAAAGAAACCGCTGATTTGTTTTTGGTTTTATTTATGCACTTGCTCAAGCCCAACGGCCGATGTGGCATCGTGCTTCCAGATGGTTCACTTTTTGGTGAAGGTGTAAAGTCACGTATCAAAGAAAAACTACTTGAAGAATGTAATTTACATACAATTATCCGTTTACCACAAGGCGTGTTTAATCCATATGCAGGGGTAAATACTAATTTAGTTTTCTTCGACAAAGGCAAACCAACCAAGGAAATTTGGTATTATGAATTACCTCTGCCCGCTGGCTTAAAACAATACACGAAAAATCGAGGTATTACAGATGCCGAATTTGAACCAGTGAATAAATGGTGGATGAAGCGCGTGGCGAATGAGTTTGCGTGGAAAGTCGGAATTGATGAAATCCAAAAACGGAATTTTAATTTGGATTTCAAGAATCCTAATCTGAAAGAGGGTCTGTCCACAAAATCTCCCGAAGAGTTGTTATGGGAGATTGAGAAGAAAGAAGGTGAGTTTTCAAAGATTCTAAAGGATATTCAAAAAATATTATAAATATCATGAAGCATATTTGCCAAAGAATTTGTGTGTTTATAAAAAAATTCGTATTTTGGGCTTTTATAATTGTAATTATCGGTGTCCCGCTTTATTTTTTATTCAAACAAAAAGAAAATGACCTAATTGCGTGGATGACTTATTATTTAGCCATAATTACTGGAGGAGTAATATGGTGGCAAGGAAAGCAACTTAAAAGGCAGTTAGAACTTCAAACGCTTACAGAATTGTATAAGGAGTGGAATAACGAAGAAATGTCGGATGCGAGAAAGAAGTATTTTACCGACGAAGCCGATCTTGATGCTACCGAAAATGTAATAGAGTTTCTTGAGAAAATAGCCTCATATTATAATAAGAAGGTACTTACTAGGGATTTAATATGGGATACCATTGGATGGTATATTCAACGTTATCATTTTTATAGTAAAAATAAAATAATTATGATTAGAGAAAAGTGGAATAATGATAATACATTGTATCGTGACCTCGAAAATCTAGGCCAGGACTTAATTAATATGGAAGCGCAAATTCGGCATACTAGTGTTGCTGAAATCGAAAATGAGCTGACGTCACAAAAGGAAAAATTTAAGATTTCTGAATCAAAATGAACAAGGAACTACCACATAGCGAAGTTTATACGCGCTTGCAATCTTCACCAATACACGGCGTAGGAGTTTTTGCCATTAGAGATATTGCAGAAGGGATAAATATTTTTAGCAATGATGAAAGCGGAATGACTTGGATTGATGGATCGGAAATTAAAAATATCGACCCAGAACTCAAACGACTCTACGATGACTTTTGTGTGATAAAAGATGGCAAATATGGATGTCCTCAAAATTTTAATATGCTAACCGTCGGCTGGTATCTTAATGAGTCGGAGGATAATCCGAATGTTAGGTGCACAAACGATTATGACTTTGTTGCAATGAGATATATTAAAAAAGGAGAGGAGTTATTGATTGATTATTCAACATACAGCGAGTATCCAAAAAATAGTTTATATGGTCTGGCCACAAAACAATTAGATAAAAAACATGAGCGACGATTTAACAAATAAAACCGATGACGAATTAGAAGCCATAATACGCCGGGCCGAGAATACGAACGTTCCTACTAGTTTATTTCAACGTGCAAAAATAGAACTTGACCTCCGAGACAGAAAAAAGAGTAAAGAACAGAACACGGGTTTAGGTGATAGTATAGATACAAATCCTGGCATGAATAACCATAAATGGTCGGAAAAAACGTGGGTTCAATTGATTATGTTAGCAGGTGCAATCGCGGGTATAATTGGATTAATTTATATACATAGATGACTTGGCCAACAAAAAAATTAGGCGAGGTTGTTGAGTTAAAATATGGAAAGGGTATTTCCGAGGAATCCCGAAAACCGGATGGGAGATATCCGATTTTTGGTGCCAATGGAGAAATAGACCGCACAGATAAATATTTAGTTGAAGGTCAAGCTATAATTGTCGGCCGTAAAGGATCAGCCGGAGAACTAACCAGAATTTCTGGCAAGTTTTGGCCTTCAGATGTTACTTACTATATATTCGGAAATAAAAATATCGATATTGATTTTTTGTTTTACCTACTTCAAAGTTTAAATCTAAAACAATTTGCTGCTGGAGTTAAGCCTGGGATAAATCGCAATCAAGTTCATGATCTTGATATTCCTGCGCCAACTTTATCTGATCAGAAAAAAGTGGTTAAAAAAATTGAAGGACTCTTCGTGAGAATTGATGAGGCACAGAAGCTTCGCGTGGAATCAAAAAAAGAAACTTCCAATTTGGTTCAATCGGTTTTGAACGAAGTTTTTATCAATAATACATGGCCTAAGAAACGATTAGACGATGAAAACATTTTAGATATGACGAGTGGAGGGACGCCTTCACGCGGAGACCACTCTTTTTACGGCGGCAATATCGTTTGGTTGAAATCAGGAGAACTCAATGATAACGAAAATATAGTTGATTCGGAGGAACACATTACTGATCAGGCTATAAAAGAATCAAGCGCCAAAATTTTTCCTGAAAATACTGTCCTGTTTGCAATGTATGGTGCCACAGCAGGAAAACTCGGTATTCTTGGTGCAGCCGCCGCAACCAACCAAGCAGTCGCTGGATTGATTCCGAATGAGAAAGTACTCAATAATAAATATCTTTTTTATTGTTTAAAGCATATACGAGAAACTATCGTAGCTAATGCTTGGGGAGGAGCGCAACCTAATCTTAGCCAGACAATAATTAAGCGTTTTGAAATTCCGGTTCCGCCTCTTTCAGAACAAAAAAAAATTGTGGCGCGGTTGGATTTATTGTCTGCCAAAATCCGCGAACTCCAGAAACTTCAATCCGAAACTGAAAAAGATTTGAAAGATCTCAAGCAAGCAATTTTACAAAAAGCATTTGCAGGAGAACTAATATGAATATAACTAAGAGAAAGCAGAATAATTTATACCCCACAGCCTCAACGCAACCGTTTAAATTGAGTCGTAATAAGGTAGCGATGGCAAATTTTAGATAATCGACTAAAACAATATGAGCGATCCAATTGAAGAAAATTCTCAAGATACCGAAGCTCCTGGTGAAGATGTTAAAGAGCTGATGTAAACGCATGACTTAGATCAAGATTCTGCGGAAACGGTTTTAGAGATTATGGATGAACTTGGGGTTGATGAGGATGATGCGGTAGAGTTGGAAGACGCAGGGGTATAACAAATTTTATATAATCCAGAAAAACTTGCTGGTTTGATAACTGTTTAAAAAATAATTTATGAAATACTTTGAGATAAGATCAAAAGATGCGGTACATATTATTCGGCATATGGTGGCTCTTTCTTCCGAAGTGCTAAATAAGATCCATGCTCTTGGTATTTCCAATTCGGAAATCGCAGAGCTTATGAAAACTCCAGGTAGTAAATTTAATGAAAAAATTAATGATCCCTGGAAGCTTACTGACGCAATTGAATCTTTAATAAATCATGATGCCTTAGTTTGGGAAAAAGAAAATGGAAAGCTTAGAGCAAAACAAGAATCCTTGGCTTCTAATGAGACAAAGAAAGCCTTAGGTTTGTCAGAAAAAGATCCGCTTGGATATTCTTATGTTGTAAAAATCACACAAGAATTAAAGGACAAAGTGAAACAACAAATTCGTGGCTCTAGTGATATTGGTGACAAAGTCCTCATAAATGTAATTGAGGGCGTTGAACCAAAACCCATTGATACTTTAGTTGTTCATCTAGTAAAAGAAAATAACTCAATATTTATTGAGTCTCTCTACCCTGGATTTGATACACCAGCGCTACCTAATGAATCAGAGCAAACAGTCGAAGAATACTCAAAGAATAAAGAATTTTGGGATAACTATGCTTTTATAAGAGGGGTGTATTAAAATATTGAATTTTATTATAGCTTAATCAATATTAACTAAATAGAAAGATGACTTTTATTACTTTCCATAATTACTCAAACTAGTTTGAGTAAAAGCGTAGGATGGAGGGATTGGTTGACCGTCTCTCCATAAGGCAAAGTGCAGATGCTTGCCTGTAGCCCAACCGCTACTCCCCTGATAACCAATGGTTTGTCCAACTGTTACTTGATTACCAATTTTTACAAGCGGTTCAGATTCCAAGTGACAATATTGGCTGCTTAGTGAATCAGCATGCTGGATGATGACTTCATAACCGCAACCGAATTGTATATCGGCTTTTTCCAATACTGCATACCAACAAATTCCAAATCCATTATCGCAGAATTTCCAACGCAGATTAGTATTATGGAGAGTATTGGTATTTACTGCAAGAACTGTACCATCCGCAAAAGATTTAACTTCGGTTTGCCGCTGTGCGTTATCTGCAATATCCCAAGCAACATGTCTATACCCCACCATGGCAGAAGCGTCCAATATTACTCCTTGGGTTAAAACTCCTAATGTTGGGAAATAATATGGATGCTTAAACTCATACCAGGTTTCTCCATAAATCATTTTATAGGTAAAACTTTGGAATTCAGAAAATTCACTTAGATTCGGGATTCGAGTATGATCAGAGACTTTGCCATAGCCTTGAATGATCGCAATGGCTGTGGCAAAAATCAAGTAGATAATAAGCGCAAAAACACAGAAAAAAACAATAATCCATTTAGCAATTCTCATTATTTGATCTCTGTTGCTATACAAAGCGTAAGCTGATTCAAGTATCGCCATAAAAATTATCGAGGTGGTTTAGTGGTACAAACTCTATCCTCTTCCTCACTACTTTTTATGGATAACGGTATTTTTGAATTATTAACAATCAACAACCCTTTCCCTATTTCCAATCTTTCCAGATAAGCTCGTTCCGGCTTATTGATATGCACCTTTTCGTTTAGCTTATCAAATGAATCGCTGACTTTATGTTTCATCACCAGGGTCAGGGAGGATTGATCAAATAGATCGCTGGTTCGTGGAAAAGAGCTGTTGTAGTAATGATTAATGGACTGGACGATGGTTGTCACTCCCGAGTTATATTTTCTTCCTCTCAGCGCCAGCGAAGCTAATTTTTCCACGATCAGACCGGATTGAAATAATTGACTTGCTTCATCAACAATCAAATTTTTGAATTTAATTTTGTTTTTTGGATGATTGATATAATTCCAGTAACTTTCCAGGATTACCGCCACCACAAAATCTCGCTTATCCACATATTTAAGAGCAAATACAATCAGATCATCCGTGGCAAAATTTATATTCTGTTGTTTGTTAAATAGATAGTATTGAGGATGAGTTGGTTCGCTATATGACCGCAAGACCGTTAGCAAACTCTCAATCGTCTCGTTTTTGTTTAATAACTCGATCTCTTTAATAAAGTCGATAAGTACCGGTTGAGTGTTATTTTGCAAACACCTGTCATAAACATTACTTATTGCTTTTTCTAATCGGGTGATATCGGTAACGCTGATTTTTTCATTGGCATAGAGAGTTTTAATCAGATCCCTGACAAACTCAATCTTCTGCGCCTTATATTCCACTCCCGAGATATAAAAAGGATTGATGTAGTAAATGGACTTATCGCTTAATTCTATGTATTTGCCTTTAAGATAATTGGTCACCATCTCAAATTCATTTTCCACATCCAAAACAAAAGATTGGTACCCAATCATTTTGGAACGTATCAAATCAAGTTTGATAAAGTACGATTTGCCGGCTCCGGTTGATGCAATAATCGATCGGTTATAGCTTTCCAGTTCTTTTCGATCGATGCTCACTAAAGATCGATTGATTTCATCCACTCCATAAAGTATCCCTGTGTTGGATGAAATTTGAGGAGTGATGAAAGGAAAGGTAAAAGACGCCACGTCAGTGTTAATGTCCCGATGATTGCGGGTTTTGGTATCATTGAAGCCTGCAACAAATGTACCTTTTAATCCTTCCAGTTGCTCATAGTGGTATATCCGGGACTGCATCATTTTTCGATGCAAGACTCTTTCCATATTCATATGCACCATGTTTAAAGCCTGGATAGAATCCGAGCGAAACGTCATTTCGATTTTCAAATCAATGGGTTTAATTTCCGATCTTAAATATTGCTTTTCGATTCTTTCCGTGCTTTCCAGGACCAAATTATCCCCTATGTTCTTTGGTTTGTGCTGCGACTTTTCATCAAAGATCTTGGATTCGATTCGATGTCGCTTTTCAATGATTTTAGTGACTGTTTCTTTCGGATCTTTGCTTGTAAAAGTAAACATTAAATCATTGGCATAGGGAAACATAATGATTTCCTTAAACCAGTCAACATAAGCATAAGAACCTAACTCGCTGATAAATTCCGATCGAAGGAAGTTTTTGCTATTGATACTAAGAAGGTCAATATTCTCTTCTTCAATAAAACTCGGGCTGATTTTATTAATCACGGAAAAAGGCAAGCCTTGTTTTATGGCTTTTGATCTAAAGTCATCCAGGTGATCGTAAAAATCCCGGTTATTGAGAAATTTTTCTTCATCCAGATAACTCATCATGACTTTGATGATCTCGTTGGTATCCAAAGTCTTGCTCTTTAAATTTATAGCTTGCAGCTGAGATTTAAACGTGGTCAGGATTGCGACCATGCCGCTCCGCGCTTCCTGGAAAATTTCCTCCTCTGTGATTTTCTTCTTTTTCTTCTGGTCTTTTTCTTCTCTGCTGATAATGTCTTTGGATAAGGTATATTTTAGTTCGCTGAATTCCAAAATCAGATAGAATTTCTTGGTGATAATTTCATAATCCTTATTAACCATGCGGATAAAATCCGCGTACTTTTGGAATAAATCATAAGTACCAATATTGCGAATGCTGTATGTATGTTCAAGCTGCTCGATATAATCAGCGGCATTGGTCTTTCTGGTCTGAACTAAAACTCTTAATGGGTACTTCATATCAATTTCGCGCAGGACCTGCTCAAAACCGGTCACGGCTCGCTTCTTTTCCTCTTCATCCATTAAGCCAAAGTTCGCGGGAAACACTTCCAGACACATGCGATAGGAACCGTTCCTCATGACGATGACCCCATCCTTCACATCAGAAAACTGCCAGAAGTTAGCCAGCGTTTGATATTTTGGTTTATTCTTAAACAATAATTTATTTATGTATGACATGGTATAAATTGACCCCGATTAATGTTAAAAGCAAGAGACTAAAAATCAGGAAAACAAAAATAATGATAAAGATTTTATTATTATTTTCTTTTTGATAAACCAGCTGTTTTGCCTGGATGGTGGCTATGCCGCTGGTCGAATAGTGATTGTATATGAGGACCCTGGGTTTTGTTTTGTAATAGGAAAAAATAAAGAGGAGGTATCGATAAAAGTTTCGGCCTTTGATTTCTACTATCCCTAACAAAATTAAACTAGTCATTACCAACATCCCCAGCATAGTAAAGTAGTCACCGGAAAATAAACTGAAAACTCCGAATCCGACAAATAAGGTCGCTGCAAAAATCAGCACGATTTGTTTGATGGTTAAACCCCAGAACAAAGTCACCCTGTAACTTTCTATGGATTCGGGGATATCAATTTTGGATGGTTTTTCTTCTGACATAAGTTATTGTTTTAATCGGCGGAACGCGGAATACAGCCCGGCTCCTGATTTAACTCCTGACCTGACCACGGACCGGAAACCTGCCACTTCCGAAGCATTGGCTATTTGCTGGATCAGATTGTTGCTGTCTGCCACTACTGCCATGCCGATCAGCATTAAGAGCAGATTGCTCAAAGACAAGCCGCCGGAACTTAAAAACACGAAAATCATCAAAAGGATAAGCAGATCGAACATTAAGCTGAAACTGGTGACAATAAACTTATTCCAAAAAATTGTCCCCATATTTCTGGTCATTTCAAAAAATAACATCGGCGTAAAAATCGGAGCCAATAAAATCATGATCAGCAAAATAAAATACCGCTTGGCATTTTTAAAGACTATAAAGCCAAAGAGGATGATATATATCAAAACAAAGATGGCTAATCCAACTAAGCTCAGGCTAAAGCCGGTAAAGCTCTCCCATAATCCACTGGCAATCAAGGCTTTCAGAGCAATAATCAAACCACTGGCCAATTGACTGCTGAATAAAAAACTGGCAAAGGATTGAGCAGTCAGTATCACTGCTTCCGCCATGTAGCGGGCAAGAAACACAGCACCAAAGCCCAGGAGCATCTTTCCTGTATCTCCCACAAAATCACTGGAATAATCTTCATCCAGAGAAAAAAGGATAGCCTTAAAATAATGGGTGACAACAAGTAAATAGACCCAGGCCAAACCGATTATCTCGCTGACCTTCAAAAGATTGTTAAAATTAGTGATTCTTGCCAGTTTATCGGGTGGTAAATTACTGCTTTTATCAAATAATTCCGCGGGCAAGTTGAATAAGAAGTTAAAGTTTAATTTTTCTGCCATCTTTCCCACCACCTCTCCTAGTCCTCGAACGAGCTTTTCAATAAGCGCGCCAATAATACTGTTGATGGTTTTCTTAACACAATCTATGGTATCCACAACGATCAGAATGCACCGGGCTTCCGGGGCGCTGTTTTGCGTATCCCGGATTTCACGGTTTAAAAGGTCAGTGTTATTTATATCTTCATTTGTTGGCAATTTGGAAATAACATTCTCCTTCACATTCGAATAAATCCGACTGACATAGGCTTGATGAAAAGCAAAGACAAATGCGCCGGAAACAAAGAGCATCACAAAACCAACGATCGTAGTCTGGATGATGAAATTTGAACGAGCGATATCATCGTGTCTGCCGGAATTTCGGATTATGCCAGCAATAGCCAACACAAAGATTCCTGCCACAAAACATATAATGATAACTGTCGGAACATAGTTGCTTAAAACCGCCCTAATCAAGTTGTCCATAATTTATTTGCGCAGCATCGTTAATTTTACGGCAACCTTCAAATCCTGATTTGAAATATATTTTGGGCTGTTTGTCTAAAATTTTGATTTTACTCAAAGTCAAACTGCTGTCTACTCCATTGTTTTCCAGAATAGCGCTATCAGCCAGAGATATTCTGTTGCTCTGTGGATCGTGGAAAATCAAGAATGAAAATAATCCCGAGGCTTGGGTTTGAACATTGCGCAATTTCAGCAACTCCATATTTTCGATTCTAGGATCACTGACATCCACAATTTGATTTTTAACCTGTATCTTCCAGTCAGGCTTGGTTTTCATGAATTCCGCCAATTTTGGCATTGATGCGTAACGCCAATCATAAAGTTCGATGTTGGTAACTTTTTCGGTTTTCTCGCTACTGTCGCAAATCAGGCTGCCAAGTTTAACTAATGTTGCCTGGTCATTGAGAAATCCTTTCTCCTTGGCATATTGATAGCGCATCTGGCCTTGATTTTCCAGGTAGTTAAAACTTTGCGGCACGACCATAGCCAAATCCGCCGGCGTTAATCCGTTATTGATAAATATCATGTCCGAAAATTTTCTTTTGGCAAATTCCTGGTCTTGATGATTTAACCAATTTCCCAGTTCATTGGCAAAAGATTCAACAGTTTGCTTTTGTAGCTTTGCTTTATATCTTTGACTTTGCCAGTAATTTTCGTCAGCAATGACCGTTTCATTCGTTCCAGGTGGCTGTGGAGCATAAGAAGAGATTCGCCAGATCTGCAAATACATAGCCACGGCAAAAATAAAGCTGAAATACAGAATGGCTCGGACATTGAAATTTGGTATGAATTTTTTAACCAAATTATCAAATCTATATAGCAAATTGCTCCTGATCGGTTTTTGGTGTGGATCTTCCAGCATAGCTTTAGGCATTGCTCTTAATACCAACTACACCCAGGACGTATAAGATTAGGCCGATGATAAAGATAGCGGCAAAGGTGATTCCAACACCTGTAACGGTAGATTTAAGCCCATCCTTGGCCTCTTTTGATTTAATGGGATCAGAGGCCGAAGATTGCAGCTTAATGCCATACCAGGCCACCATAACAACCGCATAGAGCACCGCAATCCCAAAAATTACTCCAATCCCGATATTTGCAAAATCCCGAATCGGTTTCATCTTATCGGAATTCCAAACGGATAGATCAGGTTTTGGTAACTCCTGGGCTAAAGCCAACTGCACTTGCCAGAATAAACTGGACATAATAATTGTTATCGATACGATAAATTTTTTCATAAGTAATAAAATTAATAATTAGTTTACCAACCATATGTTTTGTCAGGAACTATCCAGATTCTCCGGTAAAGAGTAAGCTTGGGCCAGCTCAAATGTACTGTGCCTGCTCATATGCTCATGAAAAACTTGCTCACGATCGGCAGAATAATAAATACTGTTGACTATATCTCGTTTTTGTTTGATAACCTCAAGCGGAGTGCCGTATCTTTCCATGGTTTCTTTGATGAAATATTGTTCTGTATCCTTAACAATATCTGTCGGATGCGAAACCTTCTGAATTTGTATGGACATGACACCCTGCGGGATACCTTCAACTAAAGTTTTGATGTAAGCCATGCCGGTGGGTAAATTGATAATATCCTCGACCCGGACTTTCTCTCCTAAGATTTTGGCTGCAATCTCTGCGTCGCTCACTGCAGTTCTCATGAATATCCTGGTGGCAATGTTTGATTCAATTGATTTTTGAATTCGTTCATCCAGCTGACCCATAAATTGATTGGAAACAATTAAAGCGGTGTTAAGGGCCCGGGCTTCTGAGAATAACGTTTCAAAAATATTACTGGCTACTCTTTGAAATTCGTCTATCACAAAGACCGTGGGTTTGCGCTCTTCGTTCAATAACATCGCTTGGCCAGATATTGCTTCGGCAATATGGGCTGATAAATAGACGGAGTAATATTTCTTCATCTGCTCGCTGGAAGAACCAAGGTTGGCAATGAATATCTTGCCGGTTTTGATCATTTCTTCAAAAGTGATCTTGGTATCCAGCCGATCAGCAATATTCATAAATTCCGGATAATCCAGGAATTTACCGAGCTTGTTATTAGTGGTTGCCAGGTATTTGGCCAAATCGTTATTAGTCCGCTTTAATATTGAATCAATCCAGAATTTCTGAAGCCGGGTCGGAAGGTACCGCAAAAGGTTCTTGATCTGGTTCGGTTCATGCAAAAGAAGATCAAGGCCTGACAGTGATTGCTGAGGCAAGATGCAGGTTGTCGCAAAGAATTGTCTTAGAATATTTTCCAATTCCGGCCCCCAGGACCAGGCCGAATCAATTTGTACTAACCTTTTCATGATCGAGGTTAGAAATTCTATTTTCTCGTCATTGGTCTTCTCTCCGGAAAACTGGGGAAAGAATGGAAAGCTCAAAGGTCTATCCTTTTGCTTTGGGGGGTTAAAGTAAATCACATCTTCTTTTCTATGTTCCGGGATCATGGTCAGCAAGTCCATGGCAAAATCATTTTTTGGATCAATGATGATGCAGGCAGTCTTTTCATGGTCTTCTTTTTGTAAAAGATTGCCCAGGATATTTTTCAGGATCTCGGATTTACCCGAGCCAGGGCCGCCAAGGATATGAACATGTTTTTTCATGTCATTCCATGTCGAAATCCCGATCCTGGTCTCTTCTTGCATTCTAAAATTAGAGTACCCCAGATCAATGAAGAAATTTTCATTGTATTCTCGCATTTGATGGCTGGGTGGTATTTTTTTAAATGTCGCCATTTTTATTGATGACACTGTTTGATTGGTGGTGTTCGGCAAATGCCAGAAAGAATACAATTCAATATCAGATAGAATCTGCCCATAGTTTTTATAACTTCTCCCGAAAGAAAAACTCCTGATCCGCAAAATGGGCTTGGTTTCCAGGAGGTCTTTGAGTAAACCCGAAGTTTCCAGCTCCTCAACTTGTCTGGTAAACAATTTCCGATGTTTGAGTATATTCATGTTTTTCTGATTGATTTCTGTTAACACAGCTTGAATATCCTCAAGCCTGGCTTCCGCGTCCTCCGGCGTGCTGGATATTACCCAGTAAGAAACGACGGTTTGAAACAATAAAGCTCGCATTTTTTCAGCCATGGCCATTGCCACAGTTACAGCGAGCTCTGAGACTATCGTTGTTTTATGCGGGAAAAATTTTCTCCGTTCTTCAGCTAATGCTGCGTACCGATCCTGTTCTTCAATCAAGTAATTGATGACTTGATTGAAGTAATGAGAAGCCGGAGATATAGTCACGTTGTAAACCATGAATCGTCCTTTTTCCAGGCCTGCCATCGCCGAGATGATGGAATCAACGGGATCAGCTGACAGGTCTTTGAAAGTCTTTACCTGCTGGTAAAATTTTCCTTCGATTGTAGTCTGGCCGTAAGCAAAATAGCTTTTTTGGAATTTTGCCACTTCCGACAAGATCTTCGTCGTATTCAGCATGGTTATTTCAGCATTAGAGTAGGCATTGAAGATAGCTTTTTCAATGCTGTCGAAGCATGCTTTAGGAATGACCAATCGGAAGGAAATATACGGGTATTGTGCCCAGATCTGAAACGTAAAAAATGCTCGCAGGTTCCTATGCACTTTCCACCATCGGTACCACTTTTGAAAGAAAAAAAAGTGCCTGGAAAAAGCATGAGGCTCTTCAATCGGGTCTAGGTAGACGGAATGAAGAGCCTTTAGAATTTTTTGCTGGACGTGGAACGCTGTAGTTTGTGAATCTTTCGGGATTGTCACTTCAAAATACAGCGTATCTTGGAATGAATGGTCTATATTATATTTTTTTAATTTGACCGTTTCAAACGCATGGAAGAGACTAAGCCGGTTACGGAACAGTGCATAGAGCGCAGCCCCACTTAAAACCAGCACTCCGATAATCCACTCCCATTTGGGAATGGATTTAAATATATTTAGCCGCCAGCCAAAGATATTGATAGTCATAAAAAAACAAGAATAATACAAGTAGTTTTTTTGTGTGGGTTTTCAAAAACCTACTTTAATTCTTGTTTTTGTTTATGGTTTTAGGTTGTTTTGCAGAATGTTAATAAATTATGGTTTAATTGCTCTGCCAGTGCTTGTCACAGAGCTCTTCTCATTTGCTGGCATAATAAACCATATGCTACCGCTTTGGCAAGAGGGGCTAATAAGGTTGCTCAAAATACTACTTACTTAAGAATAAAAAAACCACCGGGGTTAGGTGGAACAGCCTATGGTGTTCGGTTGATGTTAGTAACTACCGTTGCAACCGCTTTCTCTTAAAAGTTCGACAAACATAAGTATAACAATCAAAAGTGAAGAACCTAATATTAATTTGAACCATGTTTTATTATTCTTCCGAATAATAAAGGCCAAGATAAAACCAAGAGCTGCTATTGGTCCAAAGAAGACCAAATCAGGAATTATCGCACCAATCCCGGGAGGACATGGCTTGATCGAATATTGGGTCAATAAAATTATCGGCCACAAATCCAATAATAAAATCGGGGTAAACTTAAAACCTTTCTTCAAATCTTCGAGCATAAAACTATTAATTAATAGATCAAATATAGTATATCAAACAAAAAGACCCTTTGTTAGGGTCTTGTAAGTGCAGCCCATGAAAAAGTTTCAAAAATTAACATCAAACACTTACTGGTGGGTGTGGCGCGGATCGAACGCGCGACCCTCTGCTTAAAAGGCAGGTGCTCTACCACTGAGCTACACACCCTCGTTTTGTTCATAAATATAAACCAACAACCAATATATTATACAGATTTTGGATAGAAAATCA
>DASWFI010000075.1:0-2889 GCA_036394315.1 Patescibacteria group bacterium | reverse complement strand
GGGGGAGATGTTTTTTGCCCATTTCTGTCTGTTCTATCTTGTTTGTCAATCGATAGCAGAGGCAAATCTCGTAAACAGGACTGGCCTTTGTGAGGAGCGAGAGTGACCTTTCTCTGATCAGTCATGGATCTGTTTCTGAGGGATTTCGTCTTTCCACAACTATCGGGATGGTGTCAAATTTCATATCATTTTCACAACTTGCAGCTACGCTTACCATTGCAAAGATTAATAAGAAAGCTTTAAACAGGGTGCATAAATCATGGCAAAAATGGGAATTACAATTTATGGATGCGAGCAGGACGAGGCCGTTTTGTTCCGAGAGATGGCGCCTCGCTTTGGCGTTATGCCAACTATCACAGCGGCACCGGTATCTGAAGCCAATATTGAACTGGCATTTGGGAATCGATGCATCAGCGTCAGTCATAAAACTCAAATCACAAATTCCATTCTTCGTGCGCTTAGCCAAGCCGGCGTAGCGTATATCTCCACAAGAAGTACTGGATATAACCATATTGACGTAGATTTCGCGCAGAGCGTTGGCATCTCTGTTGAAAATGTCGTGTATTCGCCCGATAGCGTGGCTGATTACACGCTAATGCTGATGCTGATGGCGGTGCGAAATGCAAAATCCACTATCAGCCGTGCAGATATTCACGATTTCAGATTGAATGACGTACGCGGGAAAGAATTACGCGACATGACCATTGGGGTAATTGGAACAGGACGCATTGGCGCAGCAGTTATGGACCGGCTGCGGGGCTTTGGCTGCCACATATTAGCCTATGACCATTGTCCCAAAACCTCTGCCAATTACGTCCCTCTTGATGAATTGTTACAGCAGAGCGATATTGTAACGCTCCATACACCACTTAACGCGGATACAAACCATCTCTTGAATCGTCAACGTATCGAGCAGATGAAGCACGGCGCATTCATTATCAATACTGGACGCGGTTCACTTCTTGATACCGAGGCTCTTATTCCAGCGTTGGAAAGCGGCAGATTAGGCGGTGCGGCGTTGGATGTCCTCGAAGGAGAGGAAGGAATATTCTACGCTGACTACAGAAACAAACCCATTGAAAGCAAACTGTTGTTGCGGTTACAAAAATTACCGAATGTGCTTATTACTCCGCACACCGCCTATTACACAGACCACGCCCTGAGAGATACTGTTGAAAATACTATTATCAATTGCCTGAAATTTGAAAGGAGACCATCATGTCTGGGGACACCACCCAGCACCAAATTGGTCATTTAGAGAGGAGAAAATAGCATGGATAGGTTGAAAGTCGCAATTATATTCGGAGGCTGTTCCGAAGAACATCCCATCTCCGTTAAATCTGCGCAAGAGGTCGCAAAACACCTCGATATCGAAAAGTATGAACCGTTCTATATCGGGATTACGAAGAGCGGTGCTTGGAAGTTTTGTGACGGCCCTGGCGCAAATTGGGAAAACAACAATTGCCGTCCGGCTATGCTGTCACCGGACAGAAGCATACACGGATTGCTTGTTCTGGAACAGGGACAATACAAAACGATCCGTTTGGATATGGTGCTTCCCGTTCTGCACGGCAAACTCGGCGAGGATGGTGCGATGCAGGGTTTGTTGGAGCTTTCCGGCATCCCCTATGTAGGCTGCGATATCCAAAGTTCTGCTCTGTGTATGGACAAATCCCTTGCTTATATCGTCGCTAGAAACGCAGGAATTGCCACGCCGAATTTCTGGATTGTCACGGCGGACGAGGACATTGACGCCGACCGGCTTCCTTATCCCGTCGTTGTAAAGCCGGCCCGTTCGGGTTCATCTTTCGGCGTCAGCAAGATATCTCGAAAAGAAGAATTGCTGAGCGCGGTGGAAACCGCAAGACAGTATGACTCGAAGGTGTTGATCGAAGAGGCTGTCGTCGGCAGCGAGGTGGGATGTGCGATATTAGGGAACGATCTGGATTTGATTGTAGGCGAGGTAGATCAAATTCGTCTATCTCATGGCTTCTTCAGAATCCATCAGGAGAATAAGCCTGAAAGCGGTTCCGAAAACTCAACAGTAATCGTTCCCGCTGACATTTCGGCAGAGGCGCGCTTGCTCGTTCAGCAGACGGCAAAAGCCATATATCGCGCCTTGGGATGCAGGGGACTTTCGCGGGTGGATATGTTCCTGAAGGAAGATGGAAAGGTAATACTTAACGAGGTTAATACTTTGCCCGGTATGACTTCATACAGCCGTTATCCGCGAATGATGGCGGGCGCAGGGTTGCCATTTGCCGAAGTGATCGACCGGATGGTGTCGTTTGCATTGAACGGAAAAGACGATGAACGATGATCTTGTCTTTGTAGACGAGTTTGTATCCGGAATACGTTGGGATGCTAAGTACGCCACGTGGGATAATTTGGTCGGCAAACCGGTGGACGGGTACTTGGTAAATCTACGGAATACCAGTATACCGTTGACTAAGATTCAGAGGTACCACCAGTGAAGTTATTGTCTAAAACATTATTAGCCTTATACCTACTAATCCTGCTATGGCTAGTTTTGTTCAAATTTTCATTAGATTTATCCTCGGTATTAGATTATCAAACTAGAAGTCTTAACTTGATTCCATTTGCAGATTTTTCACGAAATAGTTTGAGAGAGATGATCTTTAATTTTGCCGTTTTTATTCCTTTCGGTTTGCTTTTAAGTGTCAATCTAAAACGAGCTAACTTTTGGCGGGTTTCTTGGGCTGATACTCTATGATTCCCACGGGATGCGCAACGAGCTGACTGAAGAATCGACGATACTTGTCATGAAGGTCTCCTTGTTGGAAAGAAGGTGTTTCTTTTCCTTCAAAGAGACCATTTTTGGACAACGCGTTGGCAACTAGTCAGCTCTGTTAATAGCGGTTTACAATT
>DASWFI010000074.1:0-2798 GCA_036394315.1 Patescibacteria group bacterium | reverse complement strand
GGCGTCCGTGTCTGCGCTGACGGTTCGATCAAGCCTGTGGCAAATCTGCGGGCTTATTCATCCGGAAGCTGGACGGATTTGTACTCCGAAGTCTTCATCCGGCCGGGTCAAGCGATCGCAAGCGCATTTGTGACAGTCCGACTAGGACAGAATTCAGGAGTCCGCGCTGGCGTAGAATCAGAATTTGTCATAGCCCTTGCTCCCAATGTCAAAGGACGAGCTGGAATCGGTCCACGCATCAGTGTCAAAGTGCCGAGAACACCTTTGACTGTGGCTACTGTTTGCTACTTCAATGTAGACGACAAGGCTATCGTCCGCACCTACCTGCTCTACAAACCAAGATAGTATGGGCGAGTCGCTGCAAGCGACTCGCCCTCTTTTTTATCCAAAAACAAAACCCTTATTCAGGGTTCTGTTCTTCTCTCACTTAATTTTGATTTTAAGTTTTTGTTCTCTATATATTACCTAGCGCCCACTCTGATCTTCTTGGCCTTGGCCTTGGCGGCTTTGGGTAGGACCACTGTCAGGATTCCATCCTTGAGATCAGCGGCTACATTGTCGATATCCACGTCCACTGGCAGGACCACGGATCGGCTAAATGATCCCCAATAACATTCCTGGTAAAAATAATCTTCGCTGGAAGCTTCAAAGTCCCGCTTTCGTTCGCCGCGGATAGTCACCATATCATTGGCAATTGTCACATCTATATCTTCAGGCTTAACCCCGGCGATCGTGGATTTGATAATCACGTTATCCTTAGTCTGGTACATATCGATGGTCAGCTGCCCTTCATATTCCGAAAGCCAATCCTCTGAGGATCCGGCAGGGGCATTGGTTGTTTCTAACTCTTCATTCGGCATGTCTTCTTCCTCCGCTATGGCTTGTGTACCCATAAATTTATTGATTAAATTCTTATCTTTTGACATTGGGATTATGCTAAATATTGTAATTAGATGTTAGATTATAGCAGGCCAAATGTCAAATAAACGCCAGCTTAATTCTCCTGATAATTGCTGACTTTCAGTACAGCCGGCTCGGGATTTAAGGCATCTATAACTTCCGCCAGTAAAATCGAGCCTTCTGGCTTCACGATTTGCTTGAAGTTGCGCTCGTGATTGAACATCAGCTTGCCATCCAGTACTGACTCGGCCATAAACACGGCTTCCCGCGGTATCCTGGCATAAGCCGCGATGCCGTTTTTCACTAAATAGTTGAGGTTTATCAATTCATGGCCCGGACGGATATCCGTTAAGATCATGGGTAATTTTTTCACCACGGCCTCGGCCATGCTCGGTCCCCCCGTTTTATATATGAGGACATGGGCCGCTGACATCCACATTTCCATATTCTCGACATAGCCTAAAATTTTCACCGGATGGGGTGCGGGTGCTGAAATTTGCAATAGCTCTTGTTTCAATTTTTCATTTTTCCCACAGATCACTACCACCTGAAACGATCGGGGGCTGCGAAGTAACTGTAAAAAAATTTCTTTATTGGAAGCCCTAGCTCTGCCAGCGCCACCCATAAGTATCACTGGCATGCTGGTAAGCAATCCCAATTCGCGCAAAGCTTCTTCCCTGCTGATTGGTTTATAAAATTTTTCTGCGATCAAAGTCCCGGTAAGTTTAATCTTTCCTGCCGCCACCCTCAGATTTTTTAACTCCGTCACTTGCTCCGGGATATTGCAAATATACAAATCCGCTTCATCGTAAAGCCAAAACGGATGTAAATGATAATCTGAAAAAACGACTACAAGTTTGCCTCGATATAATCCTTTCGATTTCAAGTAAGCCATAATCCCCGACGGCACGGTTTGCGTGGAGATGACAATGGCTGGCTGGAATTCCCGCAAAATCTTCAGAACATTTTTTGATTTAAAAGAAAAAATAAATTTCCGCAGCGGTAAACTTAAAAACATTACGAATTTCGAATTATACAAAAACCCCCAGACGGGAGCGATCTTGTCCAGCAACATCAGATAAACATTTCTTACGGCTGACGTGGCTACTCCATTTTCCACTTTCTCCACATCATACTCTTGCACTTCATACTTGCCGGAGTTGTTTAACTGCTCTGTCACATTGTCAGCAGTGGCTTTGATGCCATAACCTACAGAAGTATGCAGTACTAGTACTTTTGTTTTTATCATTTCAAATACGATTTATGTGTCTATATCATATCAAAAAAACCACCCAAAAGACACTTGCCGCAAATTTGCTCCCATTTAAGCTTAAGTATATGATGTATACAATTAAAAATAACTATGGATACAAATAATATAGGCTCTGAGCAGTCCCAAGCTGCTCCTCAAACCCCATCCTCCCCGACTCCCCCGACCAAAAATACGGGCATGGCGATTTTGGCATATTTAGGCCCGCTCATTGTCATCCCTTTTCTTACCGAGGCCCACAATGACCCGTTCGTAAAATTTCATCTCAAGCAAGCTTTGCCGCTTTTGGTTCTTGAAGTTGTGGGCGGATTTATTTTTTGGTTCCCGATTATTGGCTGGCTGTTGTGGTTATTCACTGTCGTATTGCTGGTTATGGGAATTATGAATGCCGCTGCCGGTAAAGAAAAAGAATTGCCCATCCTAGGTCAATACTCCAAATATTTCCACTTCTAAACACAAGTTAAAAAATCCCCGAAGGGGGATTTTTTTATTAACCTAAAAACCCCCAGCTTTAGCTGGGGTGTCCGTTTGAAGGCGACGCCGTATACTAAAGCCACCTGGCAGGGTGGCTTTAGTAGTACCTTATGAATCAACACAAACGTACAATACGTACATTATCACATTGTTT
>DASWFI010000073.1:0-17559 GCA_036394315.1 Patescibacteria group bacterium | reverse complement strand
AGGTTGCCGCAAAAAGTTTTGGTCGTTCCATCGGAGACCTTAATTTTGCGCCCGGAGAGATGGCAGAGCGGTCGATTGCGGCAGTCTTGAAAACTGTTGAGGTGAAAGCCTCCGGGGGTTCGAATCCCTCTCTCTCCGCCTCCCTTGATTAAGTCAGATTAATTAAAAGAAAGAAAGCCAGCAACGATGTACGTTTGCTGGCTTTTTGCATTTTACTCTTCCTCGGTTTTATAGCCCTTTTTCACTAGGTTTCAATGCGTGATTCGTGTAGTAGTCCACTTTACTGCACTTTACTCACTGAAACCCTTGTAACTAATTTATAATTAACGACTTATCAAATTAAAAGATTAGACGAAACCGTTAGTAAATCGTAATTTTAACCATTAAAAGCAGTGCGTTATGATCGAGCAGAGTTTTGGTTTGCTTTTTTACCTTAAAAAGCCAACAGGATTTGTCAGCGGAGAAGTGCCCATCTACCTTCGCATCACAGTGAACGGAATGTCCACGGAACTATCCACGAAAAGAAAATGCGATTCCCTCCGATGGAATCAACATGCCGAAAGAGCAACCGGCAACAAAGACACCATCAAACATCTGAACGCTTACCTGGAAACCTTGCAGGAAAAAGTGTACGAAATTAAAAGGAAACTGATTGAGCATAATAAGCCGATCACGGCGGAATCCATCAAAAATATTTTGCTTGGCCGGGAGGATGCGCAGGATCGTCCGCGTATGCTCATGGAAATATTCCAGCACCACAACGATCAGGTGGCCGCCCTAGTAGGAAAAGGATATGCTCCCGGCACTCTGGAACGGTATATCACCGCCTTCAAACACACCCGGTCTTTCCTGGAATGGAAATACAAGGTATCCGATATCGATATCCGGAAGCTGGACTATGAATTTATCACGGAATATGAGTTCTGGATAAAAAGCGTCCGGAGCTGCGACCACAATACCACCATGAAATACCTGGCTAACTTCCGGAAGATCGTCAAAAGATGCCTACAAAACGGGTGGTTAACCCGCGATCCCTTCATGGGTTTCAGCATGGCTAAAAAGGAAGTGGAACGGCATGCGCTCACCAGCGAGGAATTGCAACTGCTCGGGGATAAACGGTTTCCCGTCGAGCGGCTTAATCAGGTACGGGATATTTTTCTCTTTAGCTGCTATACCGGGCTGGCCTATGCAGACGTACAAAAACTAAAACGTTCTGAGATCAGTACCGGCATCGACGGCGGGAAATGGATCTTTGCGAACCGGCAAAAAACAAGGTCGTTATCCCGGATACCCTTGCTTCCCAAGGCCCAGGAAATTCTACACCGCTACGTCGACCATCCCCAATGCCTGCAAACAGATAAGGTTCTACCGGTTCTCAGCAATCAAAAAATGAACGCTTACCTGAAAGAAATTGCCGACCTCTGCGGGATTCAGAAGAACCTGACCTATCATATCGCCCGGCATACTTTTGCTACGACCGTTTCCCTGAGTAACGGCGTGCCTATTGAAACGGTTTCGAAGATGCTGGGACATAAGAACCTTCGGACAACGCAGCACTATGCGAAGATCCTGGATCATAAGATTAGTGATGATATGGCGGGGCTGATGGAGAAGTTTAGATAAATGAACCTGGAAGAAAATCGGTTAATTAAGCCAACAATAATCCTCTTCGTCTGGATTTTTTCCCATTAGGACTCAATCGATTTGCGGTATCTGTCTTTTCTTTCTATATTTAGCCGTCCCAAACCGGCAGATTAAATAATTTGTTTACAATGACCACTGAGGAAATACAACAGCAATGCGAAACTTTGTCCGACGAAGAATTATTGCTTGTAGTGAATAATAAAAGGTTATATACAGAAAAGATTGTCAGGGGTGCCTACCAGGAAATTAGAAAGCGGGGACTTTCAAAGCAGAAAATCAAAGAAATAGAAAAAGTCCATGCGGGCCGGAGCAAGATAATTACGGGAAATATTCACGCGGATGTATTACTACTGGAAAAAATTGGCTTTTTCTTTCTCTGTATCCCGCGGATGCACTTTTTTGTCCTACGAGATTATCGGAAAAGAGGTTTCGTTTTGAAAGTCAGGCAGGCATGGTACTATAACCTACTCGGTCTACTAACTTTCTTTTTGAGTGTTTTTCTTGGGGAATTTCTTCACTCAATTTTAGCCGGTGCTATAATTTGGGTGGCAAGCTTTCTGCTCACCCATTTTCTAAATAAATTTTATTTCAAAGCAAGAACCGTAAAATATTTAGCTGCTCGTTCTGCCGATCCAGAGGCTAAGTAGTCAGGCCAGAATCGAAATAACCCGACCGCTGCAAGACCATTACTGGCATGGCTTTTAAATATGGTCGGCCTAACAGTATAATTTTTTTTGCAGGATTTAAAGCTAAACGTAAATTCACTGCCAATAGCCCATAGATTATGCTCAATATCAACGAACGGTTTTTCTCCGCATTTTCATCTGCCTTCCCAAATAAAACTGTGTTTACCGCTAATGTACCCAAGGAAATGATGGCATCCCAGGTTGACAAAGAAGGCTGGTTTCAATGGAACCTTTTGAAGGGAACAATCCCAACGGAAGACTATAAAAAAATAGAATCCCAATACGATATAAAACTTCCCGACAGTTTTATTGAATGGCATCAATCATACTTTTTCTTGAGCGGCGACTGTTCATTAGTTCGCCTTCCTTATTCAAATCCCTCTCAGCCATTACAGGCAATTAAGGCAGAGCTTGACTGGCATATTCCACAAAAGTTAATCCCTCAAAAGATTTATCCGTTTGGGTCTGAAGGAAACGATTCAGGGCCCTTAGTATTTGACGGGCGGAAGGCAGTTCCGAATAATGAATTTCCTATAAGAGTGTATGACCAGGATTTTCGTGGCGACTTGGAAGGGCTAAGTGAAGTTATATTTTCTTCATTTTCGAAATTGCTCGAGTGCCTTACCCATTATATGACCGAATTAAAAACAAAAAAGGACTTTGAGATCATTCCAGCTTTTTTTGAAATAGATCCCGAAGGCGCTGGTAAAAAAGGTATTGACTATTGGTTACTTTGGATAAGCGGCCTTCGGTCTGAAAATGAAGAATTTGGAGATTAATTGTACTTCTATGTACATTCCCCTTTTAGCAGAAAATAATGATTATAAAAAATGATTTTGCCCAACAATACATACAGCTTAGATTTTTTGGAACAAGCCCATAAATTAAGTTCTTCCCATAGAGATGAAATTATGAGCGGCAATTTATGCGGTTGTTTCCATTGCCAGCAGACGTTTTTGCCTACAGATATCGAAGATTGGATTGAAGAAGGCCTTGGAAAAGGAGAAACAGCTATTTGCCCAAAATGTGGAATTGATTCTGTATTAAGTTCTAAATTTCCAATAACAGACCCCGAATTCTTAAAGGAAATGAATAGTCGATGGTTTTGATCTGTGCATACGTCATTTCCTTTTGAAATACCGTTTAAAGTGTCGAGCTTTATGATTGTTTTCTGAAAAATCAGCCATATAGTCTTACAATGAAGCGGATTGCTTTTCCAATTCCTCCTGCGTGATAAATTTACCTGTTGCAGCCTCCGTCATTGCTTCGTCTATTTCCTTATTATATTGCTCGATACTAACCCGACCGGAAGCGGTTTTCGGAATAACAAAAGATTTAAGGAAGGCTAGTAGCGATTTTTTTTGAGCCGGAGTAAGTATCGAGATGTATTCATCTAATTCGACATTGATTGATGTTGATGCCATAATATTTTATTTAAATGCTATTGTGATGCATATCAACATGTGAGAAAGCAATAGTCCCTATTTGCATAAAACCCATTAGGTCTTTCGGCCCAAAGGGTAATTCAATTCAAATTAATTATATTAAAGATCTTAAGCCAATTGTTTTTTTGATTTACTAAGACGATTTCTTTTCGCCCTGGCTTTCTTGGCAGTCTTTGCCTTTTGTATAATTTCACTTAGCTCGGCCAATTCCTCCTCATTCCAAGGTTTTGATTGTATAGTCAGATCAATGTTCTTAGGTTCCTTAATTAGTCCCATATACTAAGTTTTAAAATATTGATAAATTAATTTCTGAGCAGCCACATCATCCAGATACATTCTTTGCCCCCTTAGTCGAATGGCTCCAAGGGTTTCCTGATAATGTTTCACTAGAACCGTTTTTGAATCGAAAGCAACAAACCCTTCGTATCCTCTTTCTTTTGAAACTTTGCAAGCAAATGCAACGAGATTACCGGGAACTCCCAAATATATTTTATCCTTCCCCCTATTAAACGAAGCACTTTCTACAAGATGCATAAAGACATGATCATCCATTTCCTCAATACTTATAAGCCCTTGAATAATGGAAGGATTATTAATGGTTGATAGCTTATATACTTCTTTGGACTTATCCTTTATTTCAATCTTCCAGTCAAAAAGCCAATCTTTTTTATGAATCAGCTTCATATCCTTAACTCTTAATTGGGTGATCTCAGTGTCAAATGTCTCTTCGGTTCGAGCATTCTCAATCGAATTCGTCAGTTTGTCAATTTCGAAATCGGCTAATCTTTCCCTTTTACGTTTCACCTTACGAATTTACGAAAAAATCACATATTCTTCCTGTATGTATTCAGTTTTGTAAGCATCAATATTGATTTACATTCATTGTCGTATTTGATAGCTGGCTTAAAATATTTTTCAGGTATTCTTTTTCCCTCGGATCGCCTTCTGCTTCACCAAATATTCCTGGAATTCCTTAATATCCTTATCCGTTACCCCATCATAATAATCAGCCAATTCGGAATAAGTGATACCCAGGGAATTTGCAATGGCGACATTGACAGTAAGGGTTACATTGACTTTACCGACTGAAATTTTCTGAATGTGGGACGGCTCCATATCTCCGGCTTCCGCCATTTTCCGAAAGCTCTTAAAAGAACTATTTTTCAACGCTTTATATAACCCCGTTGCATAACGAAGTTTTATCATCTGTTTTTCAGCTTTTGTTTGTCTACTCATAGAAATGGAAAGCTGATACATTTTTAAAAATATTTTGACATACAATTGTATGTCAAATTGAAATTTCCCTTATTTTTGTATTGTTATAGTTTTTGTTTTATCCTTGCAATCCTTCTATTATAAAAGTTAGGACGCACTATAAGTCTGGCGTAGAAAACCGCGAATTCTCAAGAAGCCAAGATGATAGTGACAGCCCTTTCTATACCTTATA
Organism: Patescibacteria group bacterium; assembly: GCA_036394315.1. Classification (GTDB taxonomy): domain Bacteria; phylum Patescibacteriota; class Doudnabacteria; order UBA920; family O2-02-FULL-48-8; genus DASWFI01. The sequence continues at coordinate 12,337 of DASWFI010000073.1, read as the reverse complement.
GGGTGGGCCTCTATCAGCTTATCGGCTTCGGGCTCTTCGCGGTGCCTCTACGCGATAAGACGGTATTATTTTCTTATTTCGTAACATAGTTCCACCATTCCGCTTTTGTAGGCTGTCACGTCTTTCAGATGCAATGCTTGTTCTTGTCCTATGTGGTCAAAAAACAGTGTCCCGTCACCCAAAATAATAGGCATAACTGACAACCTTATTTCGTCCGCCAATTTTAAACAAATGAAATCTTTCGCAAGCATTGCTCCGCCTACGAGCCAAACATTCCTGTAGTTTGGTTTTAGTCGTTCATTCACAAGTTTGTTCAGGTCGCCCGAATAAACTTCAATGTTCTGTCTGTCAATTGGCAGGTTTCTGTGAGTTACTACAATTGTCGGCACGTCTCCATAAGCCCACCCATAAGATTTTGAAAGTTCCAAGGCGTGTTCGTATGTCCGGGAACCCATTACATAGCAATCTATTGTTTTAAGAAATTCCTCTGTGTCTTGTTCAGTAATTCCTTTCTCGTAGTGGTCAGATGTCTCAAACCACGAAACGCTATTGTCTTTTTTGGCAATAATTCCGTCAAGGCTTGAAACCATATGTATCGTTACTTTAAATGTTTTTGCCGTCATTTGTTAGTATGAGTTGTTGAACCGTTGTTGGCTCTGTTAAACAAATGTCTGTCCGTGATAATTTTCTTCTAAAAGTCGGCAAAGGCCCCCCGCCAAACGTTGATAGAAGCACTACCGTTGCAAATTTCGTCAAATTCCGATAAAATTTAGCTGAAGTTAGAACACGTCGCGACTTCGGTAAGTCTGACAAGCCGCTGATAGGTTACGATTAAATTAAGGGGCATCCGCCATTCTTAAATCCTTATACAACTTATTATCCTTCATAGCCCAATCTGCCATAGCCATAAGGATGGGTCCTAGTTTTTTTCCTGAAGGTGTTAGACTGTAAATAGTAATTGGCGGCATCTCCTGTACTACCTTTCTGTTAATCAGATTGTCCTCCCGCAATTGCTTCAAATGCTGGGCTAACATTTTTTCAGTGATAGCCGGTATAGCTCGCCTGAGTTCGCTATACCGTTTCGGGCCGCTTATCAGGTAGTAGAGAATGATAGACTTCCAATGACCTCCAATCTTATTCATAACGTACGTTATTGGGCAAGTCATTTCTGCGATGTCTTTGTTGTGATTCCGGGTTGATAACTGTTTTACTTTGGTCATAATCACTTACTTTGGGGTAGGTGCTTGTATAGAAGTTTGTTCAAAGGTAACTTTGCCTCTCAAATTAAACAAGCACAAATGAAAATCACATTAACGGGCTCTCTTGGAAATATAAGCAAAACGCTTGCAGAAATGCTAATTACCAATGGCCACGAAGTCACCATCATAAGCAGCGACCCCCAAAAGTCAAACCCGATTGAAGCAATGGGCGCAAAGGCTGCCATCGGGTCTATTTCGGACGTCGGCTTCCTTACTCGTTCATTTGCAGGAGTGGATGCAGTCTATACGATGGTGCCACCCAATTGGGGAGTTGGCAATTACAGGCAGTATATAGCCCAGACAGGTAAGAATTATCTGGATGCTATCAAGGCATCGGGAGTTAAGCGTGTTGTTAATCTAAGTAGTATTGGCGCTCACCTACAAGACGGCACCGGGCCAATTGCGGGGCTTTATGATGTAGAACAAACGTTGAACACACTGGATGATGTTGCTATTAAACACCTGCGGGCTGGTATTTTCTATATCAATTTCTTCTTTGATATGGGGGTAATACGAAACATGGGCATAATGGGTAATAATTACGGAGAAAAAACCAAACTGGCTATGGTGCATCCGAGAGATATTGCAGCAGCAGCGGCTCAGGAATTGCAAAGTTCATTTGAGGGCAAGAGCCACCGTTACGTTGTGAGCGAAGAACGTGAAATATCTGAAATTGTTAAAATACTGGGAACTTCAATTGATAAACCTGAGCTACCCTGGGTACAATTCAGTGATGAAGAAACCTTTGCTGGCATGACCGGTGCAGGTATGTCAGAAGCTATTGCAGGTGTTTATGTGGAAATGGGCAGTGCCATCAACAGCGGATTATTATTTGAAGATTTTAACCAGCATAAACCGGAAGTTTGGGGAAGTACCAAACTGAATGATTTTATGAATGAATTTGCCGCCGTTTATAAATCACAAGGTTAATTGCTAAACAAATCATAAAACGTAACTTCAAATAAATGAAAAAACTAAATATTCCGAAGTGTTATCCAAGCTATTATACGGCAACAGATCATCCCGAGGTAATTCATATCGAAAACGCCAATTTCATTTCCATACTGGCTAAAGGAAGTTTCACGGAAGAAATATTTTATCAGCGGATTGCCTTATTAAAACAGGCGGCCCAGGGGGTAATTGACCTTTTTCAAGATTCCGAAAAAGCTTTTGAAATGTCTGTTTTAGAGGGTCTTTACTGGAATGATGAAAAATACGGCCAGCACTCCATCTCCCATGTTTTTGATGCTGGCCCATTGAGCGAACTGAATTATCGTTTAATGATCCGTGTACCGGAATATGTTACAGGGCATCATATAGCGACAGCGAAAGATACTATTGCCCCAATTCATAAAGACTTGTCTAACGCAATAGATTTTTTTGAATATCAGGAGGAAAAATGTATCCAGATGTTACATAGAGGGCCATTCATATATGAATTTGAAACGTTGGGGAAATTAGAGCAGTTTGCTGAACAAAATAGCTTAATCAAAAGAGGTGTACACCACGAAATCTATTTGGTAGATTTTACGAAAGGGGGCTCTCAGGAAAACCTTAAAACTATTTTGAGAGAACCCGTAGGGCAATAAATAGTTATTGAAATACGAAAAAGGCTTTTTCCTTCGGGAAAAAGCCTTTTTTAATAGGTATCTGGCGGGGTCGAATCAGCGACCATTTGATCCGCCTTACGGCACAAGTTGAAATTAGTATTATCGCAAAAATGTGTAAGGTTTTTCTAGAACGAGACATTTATATTTAATTGTACAGTGAAATCTATTCCGGTACAAAAAACAGGTAACCGGATGGTGACTAATTGGTGGCATTAATGCCAAATAGGCATGGTATTTATTTCGTCCCCGCTAGTAACACATTCTGCATGTTCGATTCCGGCACTACGCCTTTTTCCGAAACTATAAATACATTTCCCTCTTTAGCTGCAGGCGGATGCCCGGAGAATGCCACAACAGCCTCCGCGACATCTTCTTTCGTCTGTGGCAGAGTCATCGTGGCGATAAAATCCTTTTCAGGAATGCCAATATATGCTGTGTATCCGGGAATGACGACTTCTCCCGTACCGGTGTCCTTCATGAGGCGCCATGGTGCGAGCGCAATGAAACGCAGACCAAGCTTGAGGCGATTCGATGCTTCCTGCGCATAGTTTGCGATGAACATCTGCGTCCGTTTGGATCCCGCATAACCGCCTGAAATCGGTGAACCTCCTATTGCCGCACCACTTGAAATAAATATAATCTCGGTGCCGGATTTGACAGGAGCCGTTAGTGCGTATTTCGCAAGAAGAAACGAAGCTTTTACATCGGCATTCCAATTAGTGCTAAATGTTTCCCAATCTAGCTGATACACAGGCTTAGTAGGTGGAACCGCTCCCGCAGCCAGTACCACGACATCCGGTGAGTCTTGAAAAACTTTCGCGGCTGTCGCTGCATCAGTCGCGTCCGCCTTCAGCGTGCGCACTTTCGGAAATGCGCTGACAAGGTCGGCAAGAGATTTTGTGTGTCTCCCTACTACGAGCACATCGGCCGCTTCATCAAGGAGGGCCTCGACGATAGCGAGGCCCGTGCCACGGCTCCCGCCGATAACCACAACTTTTTTTTCTTTTAGTTTTTTCATCTGACCGTCTTTCACTTTATATAACATTATCTCATCAATTCTTATTCTTCCCAGTCCTTGCAACTTCCTGAGTTGCCAGTACTGTTTTGTTGGTTGTTATTATGCTTTTATTTTTTTATTAAGCGGGTTCGGCTGGCCTTTACCTGTGGCTATCAAGCTCAATAAACTTTGCCGTATATACTGACTCCATGCATTTGAACAGAGTTCGAAACATTCAAATTCGCGAACTAAACCCAGGTGAGCGAAGCGGATTTGCGTTTTTTTATCCTTTTCAGAGATTTCAAAACTAATTTTTGTGCCTGTCCATTCGCTTTTGTCTTTCGTAAAATTAAAATAGTTGTACTTAACCAGCCAAACGACTTTTTTGTTTGGGATGACTTCTATTAATTTCATTTGGCAATAATGGACATCTTCGTAGCGATACGTAAACTCGTCATTGAGTTTGTCTGTACTGCCTTCAATTTCTTCTGACCACCATCCGCGAACATTATTGATGGCATTGAAAGCTTCTTTCGGAGTTTGGTCTACCAACAGCGTAGTGGTAAAATCTGATGTAGTCATTTTCTTTATGATTTTTTGATTTGGAAATTTTATGCGGTAAGTGTATTGTTTAACTATTAGCTCAACATTTCCTGCATACCAAATGCAGTTAAAAAATTCTCGTATTGCTCTTTTACATGTTTATTTGCAATTTCCGTGAAGTTGCCGGTTGCAGGATCTACAACAGTCCTTAATGGCCTTTTACCATTGGGTGTATTAATTAGTTTTACAATTGCGTCGGCAACCAATTGAGGGTTTGGCTTAATGGCTTCAAACATTTGCCCAACACCTGCCCCTATTTGTTCAGGAACTTTTGCCAGGTCACCATATCCGGCAATTACAGTAGCATCTGACCCGGTTACGATTTTTCCAAAAATATCAGTAGGAAACGCACCGGGTTGTATCATAACAACATCCACCCCCAGGGGTCTTACTTCATAATGTAAGCCTTCTGTTAAGCCTTCTACAGCAAACTTAGCACTATTGTAAACCGTCTGAAAAGGAAAAGAGAAACGACCTGCTACGCTTGAAATATTAATAATTAATCCCTCTCCCTGCTTACGCATTTGAGGCAAAACTGCTCTAATGATTCTCCAGGGTCCTTTCACATCCACATCCATTACTTTGTCTAAATCCTCTTCTGTAAACGTTTCAGCAATTCCAGTTGTATAGATTCCTGCATTATTTACCACCACATCAATTCTACCTTCTTTTTTAATGATAGTTGCTACCGCATCAGTTACAGACTTTCCATTTGTAACTTCCACATCTAATACTTCTATGTTTGCCTGTTGAACCAACGCCTTTGCTTTATCAGCATTACGACCTTTTGTATCACGCATAGTAGCATATACTTTGTGCCCTAAAGCAGCGCAACTGTTAGCCGCAAGCCAACCAAAACCGCTGTTTGTTCCTGTAATTAAAATGACTTTTTTTTCCATGTTTTTTTATTTAGTTAGATAAAATTACGGTCTTAATTTGGTAGTATCAGGGTGCGAAATAGACATTCTACAGGGTTGATTTGGACAAAGTAATCATGTATCTTTATCCAAAATTTCACAATGAAACAAGTGACTATAGTTGTCCCAAATGGGTACGCTGACCTGAGCAGCATAACGGGTTCGTTTGAAATCCTGACCAGGGCAAATGAGTATTGGCAAAAGATGGGAAACAAACCAATGATTGAAATCCATATAGCCGGTTTTGTGACAGAACTAAAATTGGATGTCGGCTTCTTTTCGGTTTACCCTGTACATATTAAGGAAATGAAAAAAACCGACCTGCTGATTATACCTTCCGTTTCTCATTATTATGATAATGTAATTAAAGAGAATAAAGAGCTAATTATCTGGATCAGGGAGCAATATAAAAGTGGTGCTGAAATTGCAAGTATTTGCACAGGTGCATTTTTGCTGGCCGCTACCGGCTTGCTGGAAGGAAAGAGCTGTTCCACTCATTGGATTGCAGCAACCGATTTCAAGCGACTGTTTCCAAACGTTAATCTTCATACCGACAAACTGATTACTTTTGAACAGGGAATATATACCAACGGCGGCGCATACTCATTTTTGAACCTGATACTTTTCTTAATTGAGAAATATTTTGATAGGCAGACAGCTATTGTCTGCTCAAAAATGTATCAAATTGATATTGACAGAACATCGCAATCGCCTTTTATCATTTTTGAAACGCAGAAGGACCATGGTGATGAATTGGTTGGCAAAGCACAAACTTATATTGAAGAAAATTTGAGCGAAAAATTTTCTTTCGAGGAACTGGCCTCAAAACTTGCGACTAGCAGGCGAAATTTTGACAGACGTTTTATCAAAGCTACGGGTAATACTCCGGTGGAATATTTGCAGCGTGTAAAAGTGGAAGTTGCAAAAAGCTCTTTAGAAAAAGGCAGGAAAAGCATTTTTGAGGTAATGAATGAAGCGGGCTATTCAGATGACAAAGCGTTCAGAGAAGTTTTTAAAAAAATAACAGGCTTATCTCCTTTGGATTACAGAGCGAAGTATAATAAGAAAGCCGTTTTGATTTAGATATCGGCCTCTCAATTAAAAATTACCTTTGGCGATAGAATGAAGATGAATTAATTTTCATTCACAAAGGATCCGGATTATTTACCCTGGGCGAAAAGCAATATCCCGTCACCGAAGGTGCTGTAGTTCTGGTTTAAAAGCGAACATGTCCAGTACCAAATACGGACAGTTCAAATAAATAAATTATTTATAAAACATTAAATATCAATCAAATATAAAATGGCATTTTTTTGGTCCTCTTCCTTATTGAGTTTAGAAACCAGATAAAAATAGCCATGTTAAGAAACTATTTCAAGATAGCTTTTAGAAATATAATACGCCACAAGGCCTATTCGATTATCAATATTTCCGGCCTGGCCATTGGCATGGCCTCCAGCATCCTGATCCTACTCTGGGTGCAGAACGAATGGAGCTATGATAGGTTTAATAAGAATGCCGGCCAGATCTATCGCATTACTTCCAACGCCGGCGACTTTAAAACAGCCGTATCGACGGCAGGGATGACGCAAGGTTTTCAATCGGCTCTGCCTGTTATAAAAAATACCGTCCGGATGTATGGCCCCGGCAATGTTCTTTTCGAAGCCGGTACCCACAAATTTGAAGAGAATCGGGTCTTTTTCGCGGATAGCACTTTCCTGGATATTTTCTCTTACCCTCTTATAAAAGGCGATGCGCATACAGCTCTTCAACGTCCCGACGGCATAGTGATCACCCAGGATATGGCTAAGAAATATTTTGGACAGGACAACCCCCTGGGAAAGGTGCTCCGTAAGAACAATAGCAGCAATGTCGTTGTCACCGGCGTGCTGTCCGATATCCCTTCCAACTCCCATCTGCAGTTCGATTTTATCATACCCATGTCTTCTCTCGCCCATGACCGCCACCTGACGGAAAATCCCTGGAATAATTTCAGTTTCTACGATTATATACAGCTGGATAAGAATTTCAACGCAACACCCCCTGCCCTGGCGCAGCTGGAGAACCAGATGGACGAAATTTTCAAACAGCATAATAAAGATATAAAGATAGACCTCCATTTACAGCCCCTGACAAGAATCCACCTGCACTCCAACCTGCAGATAGACCTGGCGGGCCATGGCAATATCCAATATGTCAATATCTTTTTTATCGTGGCCATCTTTATCCTGATCGTCGCCTGTATCAACTTTATGAACCTGGCGACGGCCCGTTCAGCACGCAGGGCAAAGGAAGTGGGATTACGGAAAGTAGTTGGCGCAGTAAGAGGGCAACTGATCGGTCAGTTCTTGGGAGAGTCATTACTTATCTCTTTCTTTTCTTTGCTGGTGGCGATACTGGTAGTATGGCTGGTCCTTCCCTCCTTTAATTCGCTGGCCGGTAAGACACTCAGCGTAAACATATGGGATGGGAAGCTTCTGTTAACCCTGCTGGGTATTTCAGCTGCCACCGGTGTGATCTCCGGCAGCTATCCCGCCCTGTTCCTCTCCGGCTTCCAGCCCGTGAATGTGCTGAAAGGCCATCTGAAAAGCCTGGGAGGCAATCGCCTGTTCCGTAATGGACTGGTGGTGACCCAGTTTGTCGTTTCCATCGTACTGTTGGTAGGCACGGTAGTTACCTACAACCAGCTACGGTATATCAAGAACAGGAATCTTGGATTTGAAAAGGAGAACCTACTGTATATGAACATGAAGGGAAATATGTACAATAAGAAACAGGCTCTGTATACCGAACTGGCGCAGAACCCACTGACCAGTCATTTTACGGTGACTTCTGATATGCCCACCAATCTCATCAGCGGCACCGTCAATGTGGTATGGCCGGGAAAAGACCCAAAATCGCAGGTCGTCTTCCCTTCTATGGCCGTCAGCGAAAGTTTTTTTGATATCTTCCATATGAAGCTGCTCAGCGGCCGCACCTTTTCCAAAGAGTTCAAGGCTGATTCCACCAATTATATCCTTAATGAAACCGCGGTCCGCACTATGGGCATGACGCCGGCCATTGCAGTGGGACAGCAAATATCCTTCCAGGACACCAAGGGCACGATCGTTGGAGTAGTGGGAGATTTTAACTTTAAACCCATACAACGTACCATTGAGCCGTTGGTCATGATGCTGAATAGGTATGGCGGCATCGTGGTCGTACGGACCAGTCCCGGCACTGCGGAGGCTACCATCAAGGCACTGAGTAAGATAAGCCAGGAACTGGATCCCGCCTATCCTTTTGCGTATAATTTCCTCGACCAGGATCTGGCCAATCAATACAAGGGTGAACAGCAGATGGGTAATATCTTTAATTTATTTGCTGTCCTGGCCGTCTTTATTTCCTGTCTGGGACTCTATGGCTTGTCCGCTTATATGGCCGAACAAAGGACCAAGGAGATCGGCGTGCGTAAAGTGTTGGGTGCCTCGTTATTCAATATCGTCCGGCTGTTGTCGACGGACTTTACCCGGCTGATCCTGGTTGCCATGGTCATTGCTATCCCCCTGGCCTGGTGGGCCGTGAATAAGTGGTTGGAAAGCTTTGCCTACCATATCCATGTTGGCTGGGGCGTCTTTGCATTAGCACCCCTGGCGGCCCTGCTGATCGCATGGTTAACCGTCAGCTATGAATCGATAAAGGCAGCAATTACTAACCCCGTAAAGAGCTTGAGAACTGAGTAAATTAGTTGTCGGGGAGAATCGATACATTATGATTGCGGCCATTTATTTCAGCTCGGGCGTTCCTTTTCCTTCGGTTATTAACTTGAACAAACTTCCTTTTATATATTCGCCCCAAGCTCCTGAACAGCCATCGTAACATTGAACATTGGGAGCTAAACCCAAGTGAGTAAAATCTATTTTAGTTTTGTTGCCTTGATTAGATATTTCAAAAATAATTTCAGTGTTCGTCCATTCGTGTTTATTTTCAACAAAATTAAGTTTGCTTTCAGTAACAAGCCATACTACTTTTTTGTCTGGAATAACCTCAACTAATTTTTGCGTTGAAACATGGACATCGCCAAAACGAACTGTAAATTCATCATTCAGTCTTTGCGAACTGCCTTCCAAATGTTCTGTCCACCATCTTGTAACGCTGTTAATGCTGTTAAATGCTTCTTGTGCTGTTGCATTAACCGTAATGCTCACATTATAATCTTGTTTTTTCATTTTCTTTATAAATTTTGATTTTGGTAATTTTATTCGACAATCATCCCGGCGGTCAGGTTAAGAATGGTTCCGGTTATCGCACTACCTTCATCAGAGGCTACGAAGACAGCCGCGTTTGTAAGCTCTTCAAGCTTAGTTAAGCGTCGCCTATGCGTCATACCTTCCATGACGGAATGAAATTGCTCAAAAGTTATACCGTGTGCTTTCCCATGAATATCCCAGACTTCGTCAATAAGCGACGTCTCCGGTATGCCGGTCGTGAGCAAGCAAACTGACCGCACTCCGTACTGTCCGCATTCCACCGACAGAGAGCGGCAGAGCGCTTCTATTGCCGCCCAAGCTGGCACCATGCCACCCACAAAAGGAGGGCTTATCCGACTCGCGTTTGGCGTATGCATGAGCATCACTCCATGCCCTTGCTTAACCATACGGCGTGCTGCTACTTTTGCGGTCACGAAATGAGACTGCGTATAGGTAGTGATCGGAAGGGAGAAACTCTCAACCGAGAGTTCAGTGAGCGCAATACCTTGAATGCCTTTTTGAGGAATACCAATAGCGTTGAAAGAAATGTCGATTTTCCCGGCTTTTTTGATTACTTCACTCATGTGCCTCTCTACGGCCTGCTCGTCAAGTGCGTCGAGCTGGGCCGTCTCGATAGCTCCTCCACCGGGCAGGATTTCGCCAGCTATAGCATCAAGCTTTTTTACTGTGCGGCCAGTCAAAAAAACCTTCGCACCTTCCCGGGCAAAGGCTTTTCATACAAAATGTTTTTATTTTACAGCAAAACTATTGTGCTTTCACTCTTTTATTAAACTGGTTCGGCCGGCCTTTACCCGTGGTTATCAAGCTAAATAAACTTTGCTGTATATACTGACTCCATGCATTTGAACAAATATTGAAACATTCATATGCGGGAACTAAACCCAGGTGAGTGAAGCGGACTCGCGTTTTTTTATCCTTTTCAGAGATTTCAAAAATAATTTTTGTGCCAGTCCATTCGCTTTTGTCTTTCGTAAAATTAAAATGGTTGTACTTAACCAGCCAAACGACCTTTTTGTTTGGGATAACTTCTATTACTTTCAGTTGGCAATAATGGACATCTTCGTAATGATACGTAAACTCGTCATTGAGTTTGTCTGTACTGCCTTCAATTTCTTCTGACCACCATCCGCGAACATCATTGATGGCATTGAATGCTTCTTTCGGAGTTTGGTCTACCAACAGCGTAGTGGTAAAATCTGATGTAGTCGTTTTCCGTGTTTTTAGCTGGTCTTGAGCAAAAGTGGATGCGAAGCATAGAGCAAGTATGCACGTTAACACCCCTTGTATTAGTATATATGTATTTGTATTACTCTTATTAGTCATGTTGATAACTGTTATTTGTTTTTTAAAAATTTTAGGCGGGGCTTCCCAAAACACTACTTCTGTTTATTTCAACCCGGGCGTTCCTTAATTTAATTAGATAAAATTACAGTCTTTATTCGGTAGTAGCAGGGTGCTAAATAGACATTCTATAGGGCTGATTTGGACAAAGTAATCATTATCTTTGTCCAAAAATCTTACAATGAAGCAAGTGATTATAGTTGTCCCAACAGGGAACGCTCACCTGAGCAGCATAGCGGGCTCTTTTGAAATCCTGACCAGGGCAAATGAGTATTGGCGAAAGATGGGCAACAAATCAATGATTGAAATCCGTATGGCCGGTTTGGTGACAGAACTGAAATCGGATGTCGGCTTCTTTTCGGTTTATCCTGTAAATATTAAGGAAATAAAAAAGACCGACCTGCTGATTATACCTTCCGTTACTAATTATTATGATGATGCAATTAAAAAGAATAAAGAGCTTATTATCTGGATTAGGGAACAATATAAAAATGGTGCTGAAATTGCGAGTATTTGCACAGGTGCATTTTTGCTGGCCGCTACCGGCTTGCTGGAAGGAAAGACCTGCTCCACTCATTGGAATGCGGCAGCCGATTTCAAGCGGCAGTTTCCAAACATTGATCTTCATACCGACAAACTACTTACTGTTGAACAGGGAATATATACCAACGGTGGCGCATACTCCTTTTTGAACCTGATGCTTTTCTTAGTTGAAAAATATTTTGACAGGCAGACAGCTATTTTCTGCTCAAAAGTTTTTCAAATTGATATTGACAGAACATCGCAATCTCCTTTTCACATTTTCCAAACGCAGAAGAACCATGGTGATGAATTGGTTGACAAAGCACAAACTTATATTGAAGAAAATTTGAGTGGAAAAATTTCTTTCGAGGAACTGGCCTCAAAACTTGCTATTAGCAGGCGAAACTTTGACAGACGTTTTATCAAAGCTACAGGTAATACTCCGGTGGAATATTTGCAGCGTGTAAAAGTGGAAGTTGCAAAAAGCACTTTAGAAAAAGGCAGGAAAAATATTTTTGAGGTAATGAATGAAGTGGGCTATTCAGATGACAAAGCATTCAGAGAAGTTTTTAAAAAAATAACAGGCTTATCTCCTTTGGATTACAGAGCGAAGTATAATAAGAAAGCCGCTTTGGTTTAGACGAACGCCAAGAAATAAAACAAACAATGAACTTTTAATTATTAATTTATTAGCTGTTGTAAGCTTCCCCTAAAACTGGGCCACAAGCGACTAGAGTTTTTCAAATATTTTATCCACTAAACGGCGCCCTTCAATTTTTGAAAGATTTTCGTTCGCCGTTTGTGGATAAAGCTCCGGATCTTTACCCAGACGTTGGTA